>NZ_CANCWY010000001.1:0-419224 GCF_947381695.1 Limosilactobacillus sp. DJ3M12
TAGCCAGATTAGCCAGCCGATTGGACAGTTGCGTAAGGCAATTCAGAACGCCATCCAGTTAAAATCACGAGTGTATCGTGTATTTGAAAATGGACAATTACCGTTAAGCAACAATTCAGTTGAGCAAAGTATTCAGCCATCAACACTAATTCGAAAGAATTGTCTATTCGCAAAAACCGAAGAAGGTGCCAAGGCGAACGCCGTCTACTATAGCTTAGTAGAGACAGCTAAACTAAACCAGCTTAACGTCCAGCGGTACTTAGAATACTTGTTTGATCACCTACCAGAGAGCAATTGTCAAGATCTGGCAGCTTTTTTGCCGTGGTCAAAAAACGTACAAGAAGAATGTCGCGAATAGAAAATCCCCGTGAAGCCATCAAGGACGGTTCTACGGGGATTTTTTGTCTGTCAATAACGTGTCAATATGGACTGCTTACGGACTAATTCTGTTTTAGCTTCGGATATCGGTAAGCAGTCCGTATCCACACGTCTAGCCATCAAAAACTTAGTCTCCTATACTAAAAGCAATCTTAGTATAGGAGTTTTTTCTGTGGAAGGAAAAAACAATATTGTAGTACCAATTTTTAAGACCAAGAATTCACTAATTAATAAGGAAGAATTTATTCCTCGGCCAGCTGCAAAACTACAAGTTGAGAACTTAACGATCTTTAAAAGGGCTAATCCCAGTCTTGCAGCCGATATAGCTAAACGTAGCTATTCGTTATGTCCATTAAATGGCATGTACCGGAGCATGTTTACTTATTGCAGAACAAAATGAAATTATCACTCCTGTTTTCAAAAATAAACTAAGTACTTTTAATAAGCAGTCTTCAACTATTGCTGATATCTTTGACCGATGTAATGACAATTCCTTAGTCATGGATACAATTAAGCAGACCCTGGTAAAAAGTCGCAAGCTCAACCATTACTCTGTAGTGATCGTGACTTCCAATATACTTGTCTACTTTATGGCTAACATGGGCATCTCTAGAGGTGATCGTTGCCTGGATAATACCCCCGATGGAACATTATAAAGGTGAAACATCCTATGGCGAAAGTTTTAATACCTTTGAAGCATTGAAGGCCTCAATCGATCAATATATCTATTTCTAGAACCACAAACGTTATCAAGAAAAATTAGGCAGCTTAACACCGGTACAATACCGGCATCAAGCTGCCTAAGAAACTTTGTATAATTTATTGTCTACTTGACAGGGTCCAGTTCACGCTGTTGATATTAATTTATTTCCACTTCATTACACACACTGGTTCTGGACAACTAACATCTTTTTGAAGGAGAGTTAACTTACCAGTTGATGGGTTTCGTTTATAAAGAGTAAGGTTATCAGAGTTCTGATTTGAAGCTAAAAGATAATTTTCATCTTGATTTAGATTGAAATCACGTGGGAAATCTCCTTCAGTTGAAATTGATTGAATATGTTTAACGGTAAAATCTGGTTGAACTTCAAAGACGGCAATAGTGTTTTCACCACGATTTGATGTATAGACAAATTTCCCATCATTTGAAATCCGGATAGCAGCTGCTCCATTGTGAGCTGTCCAGTCTTCAGGAATTGTTTTGAGCGTTTGAAGGTGCTTAAATGATGCATCCTTACTATTATACTTGAGTACTTCTAGTTTACTGCTTAGTTCACCCAAAAGATAAGCATAATTGCCATTTGGATGGAAAACTATATGACGGGTACCAAAGCCATCTTCACACTTATAGCGAGAAACAGCAGTTAATTTACCATCATCAGAGACATCGTAAACCACAACAAGATCCATTCCTAAGTCACATACAACTAGACGATTATCAGGAGTTAGATCGGCATAATGAACATGTGGAGCCTCTTGCTCAGGTTCAGGACCAGTTGCTCCTTCATGAAGGACAGAATCAGTTTGTGTCAACGTTCCATCTTCGTTGATCTTAAAAACATCTATTTTTGCTGTATGATAATTAGCACTGAATAATAAATGCCGTTTGTTATCAACACCTACATATGCAGGAGGAGCACCGGCAGCTAAGATATCGCTTAGCATCTTAGCGTTATCGTCATTTAATGAGTAAGAAGCAACGCCCCCCTTGTCATCTACTTGTTTGATTGCGTAAATACGACCATCTTGACCAACTTGTAAGTAAGCTGGTTTTTGAGATGGAATTGCTAATTCAACGTTCGTTATTTTTTCTTGGTCAGTATCGAGGGTAACTTTGTAGATCCCTTTACTTGTTTTTTTAGTATAAGTTCCAATTAGAAATTGTTCAATCAAGGCAATTTCCTCCTTTTTGAAAATGCTTACCTATATAATAGCAATTTGCCCATCGTAATTCTAGCTGTGATACACTGTTATTAGTAATTTTTAGTTGTTAATGGAGGAGAAAAGTTGAAAAAAGTTGAACGTCAACGAGAAATGGTAAAAAATAATCTTGCCCTTTTTCAATGCCCTGTTTGTGAACAGCCGATGGAGAGAGTTGAAGGAAATAGTATTATTTGCGGAAATAACCACCGATTTGACTTTAATCGGCATGGTTATCTTTACTTTCTTAATGGAGCGGCTAATACTGAATATGATTGCTCAATGTTTGAATCTCGTCGTCAGCTATTAAATGCAGGACTATTTAAGCCAATTATTGAAAATATCAGTAAATTCTTACCTTCAAAATCTTTAAGGATCTTAGATGTAGGAACTGGGGAAGGAACACCATTATTACAATTAGAAACAATCCGTGCTAACTGTAATGATACGATGATTGGCTTTGATATTTCGAAACCAGGGATAACGCTTGCTACTCAGTTACCGTTAAAGGCATTTTTTTGTGTAGCTGATTTACGTAAATTACCTTTTAATGATGAGAGTTTTGATTGTATATTAGAGTTGTTTTCTCCATCTGATTATCAAGAGTTTAAACGGGTTCTAACAAAAGATGGGACCCTTATTAAGGTAATTCCTAACGCTAACTACTTAGTCGAATTACGTCACCTCTTATATGAAACAGGAGAACGTAATTACCACTATGATAATTCACGAGTAATCGAGTTATTTAACCAGCATTATCCTCATAGTAAAGTTGAAACGGTAACCTACCAATTTAGAATTCCAGACGGTTTACAACAGGCAATGCTGGAAATGACGCCTTTACACTGGGGAGCAAACGCTAAAAGATTATCTAAAGAAGAATTAACCCAATTAAAAACAATTACGGTGGATGTCAGCTTATTAATTGCGAAAAAAGCTAATTAATTATTGCAACATTACTAAATTAGTGCTAAATTATTATAAGAAATCGTTTGATAATTGACATCGAATATAAGTGTTTCGTTGGTAATTATCAAGGAGTACTTCATTAAAGCAGCGTTTCGCCGTGCCCACACCGAGACCCTGCTTTTTTTATTTTATTAAGGAGATTTTATTATGACAAACCATATTGTCTTGTTTGAACCATTGTTTCCAGCAAATACAGGAAATATTGCACGAACTTGTGCGGGAACAAATACTGAATTACATTTAATTAAGCCATTAGGATTTTCAACTGATGATAAGCATATGAAACGGGCTGGATTAGACTACTGGGATAAAGTAAAGATCACGTATCATGAGGATTTACCTTCATTTATGAAGACTATTCCTGATATTAACCGTTTATATATTGTTTCTAAGTTTGCCACTCATGATTATAGTGATGTTGATTATACGGGTGAAGGTGATCATTATTTCCTATTTGGAAAAGAAACAACTGGCTTGCCCGAACGTTTTATGCAAAAATATCCAGAAAATGCTATCCGGATTCCACAAAATGATAATAATATTCGGGCCCTGAATTTATCGAATAGTGCAGCGATTGTTATTTATGAGGTATTGCGGCAACAGAGTTTTCCTAATTTAGCACGAGTTCATAAATATGAATTCGATAAATTAAAGTAACCTTAAGGAGGCAATAATGCGATGGCGAGAAGAAAAAAGGCATCATCCCGCCGGACAAGAGGGAAAAAACAACAGTATCGATTAATGGATAATCTATTAGGAATAATTGTTTGCCTCTTAATGTTAGTTGGCTTATTTAATTTAGGAGTATTAGGAACCTTTCTCGATAACTGTTTTAAGATTTTTGTAGGGTCATCCTTTCCGATTGCAATGATTATTGTTTTTCTTTATGGATTATGTTTTGCATTGTATGGGAATCGTCCGCATTTCAAAAAACGTTGGATTGCAGGAACTATTATTGCCTATATTGGTTTATTAATGTGGCTTCAGACAGTAATGTTTCAGCGTCTGAATCTTCATGCAAAGGTAATCGAAACTACTTGGAATAGTCTCAGTAAGGTCATTTTTAATGGTGATTCGACTGTTCTGGTTGGTGGAGGGATGATGGGTGCTTACCTATATAATGGAAGTAATATTTTAATTTCAGAAGTTGGAACAGCGGTATTGTCATGGTTGTTAATGATTATCGGAATTATTGTCTTTTTTGCATTACCGTGGCGCGAATTTCTAGTAAAATGTGGAATTGGTATTAAAAAATCTGGAGCAGCCATGGCTAATGCTCACGATCAATTAATGAAAAAGAGAACGGAGAGAGCGACCAAGCCAACTACGGTACCATCAATTAGCGTGCCCCTTGCTAAAGCATCAAGGCAGGTTAAAGACTTTTTTGCTGACCAAGAATCAGCTGAGCCAACTTCAACGCCGCCAGTTTCTCCAGCGATGCCTGCTCAAGATCCTGTTGAACCAACTATTAGGGTCGCAAGTGAAAGTCAGGTGGAAGAAACTCAGAGTGGGCGCAAGGATGACCAAGACTCGAATCAACATGATGATGCGGAAATTAAACTTGCAGGAATTGACGCTAAAGAAGACAATGATTATCAATTGCCACCAGTCAGCCTGCTAAGTCAAGTAAAAGCAACAGACCAGCAAGAAGATTTAAATAATATCAAAAAGAACACCAAAACACTTCAGCAAACCCTAAAATCTTTTGGTGTAGATGCAACAGTTGAAAATGTTAATTTAGGTCCTTCTGTTACCAAATATGAGTTACGTCCTGCAGTAGGGGTAAAGGTTAGTCGAATAACCCATTTGGCTGATGATTTAGCACTTGCACTTGCGGCTAAAGATATCCGGATTGAAGCGCCAATCCCAGGCAAATCATTAATTGGGATTGAAGTTCCGAACCAGCAAATTGCAACAGTTGGTTTTCGCGATATGGTCGAAAATGCTCCTAGTAATGATAATCCCATGGAAGTTCCGCTTGGTCGCAGTGTCACTGGGGATATCAAAATGGCTGATCTAACTAAGATGCCACACCTTCTTATCGCTGGGGCAACTGGTAGTGGTAAGTCTGTTGCAATCAATGTTATCATTACAAGCATTTTATTAAAGGCTAAACCGCATCAGGTAAAGATGTTAATGATTGACCCTAAAAAAGTCGAATTGAGTGTTTATAATGGTATTCCCCATCTACTCAGTCCGGTAGTTTCTGAACCCAAAAAAGCAGCTCGGGCATTAGGAAAAGTTGTTGCAGAAATGGAGCGTCGTTATGAATTGTTTGCAAAATTCGGTGTTCGTAACTTGGATGGATATAATAAGTTGGTCAAACAACAAAATGATGACCATCCTGATGAAGTTCAAGTTAACCTACCATTAATTTTAGTTATTGTTGATGAATTAGCCGACTTAATGATGACTGTTTCTCATGATGTTGAAGATGCAATTGTCCGGATTGCACAAATGGGGCGGGCTGCTGGTATTCATATGATTTTGGCAACTCAGCGTCCTTCTGTCGATGTTATTACAGGGCTTATTAAGGCTAACGTTCCTTCTCGAATTGCCTTTGCGGTTTCTAGTGGGGTTGATTCGCGAACTATTATCGATACTAATGGGGCAGAAAAGCTCCTTGGTCGAGGTGATATGTTATTTGAACCAATTGATCAAAATAAGCCAGTCCGGATTCAAGGTGCATTTATTTCTGATCATGATGTTGAATCAGTAGTAGACTTTATAAAAAACGAGCGAGCAGCTGAGTATGACGATAATATGGTTGTAACTGACAGTGAAATTGAGCAAGAAGAGCAAGCTGAAGAGGAAGATGAATTATTCCCCGAAGCATTAGATTTTGTGGTTGATCAACAAAAAGCATCAACTTCGCTAATTCAGCGGCGATTTAGAATTGGTTATAATCGTGCAGCAAGAATTATTGATGATATGGAACAGCGCGGTTTTATCGGACCAGCTAATGGCTCAAAACCACGGGAAGTTTATAAGCAAAAAAGTGAGGAATAAAAAAGACCGGAGAAATTTTTCTCCGATCTTTTTTTATTCCGATTACATGGATGTTTAATAGGCTAAATTAAGTTTAAGGATGCAACTGCTCCAAAGATTAAAGAACCAAGCATTGCAATTAACATGAGCCAAATAGCAACCATGGTAATTTTTTGGAAACGAGTTTTCTTTTTTCGCTGCATTATTAACCATCCTTCCATTTTTATCGATAATAGTAGTGTAACGCATCTTTAATGCCTTTTTCAAATCTAGTTTTAGATTATGTTAAACTTAAATTACTTATTTAAAAAGAAGGGGACTGAAAAGGTTGATGGTTAGTATTCAAGTTATAATTTTAGAGATTATTTTATTATTAGTGATTGGGATAGTAGAACGATTATTAGTACGAATATTTCATCATCCTAAAAAAATAAAGCATTTATGGTGGGGATGGACAATTATTTTATGGATTCTGATAATCTTTAATATTGGATTCTATTGGCCAGCTTATCCTATTGCCTTATGGATGATTCTAGCTCTGCTATTAATTGCTTTACAAATTATTCACAATCATGAATTCATTTATCGCCGTTACTGGCCAGTATTTTGGCGGTATTCGGCATATTATGCTTTAATTATATATATTGGTAGCTTAATTATTTCACCATGGTTACCGTTGATATAAAAATATTGAGTGAGTTGGAAAATTAATTTTCTGCTCACTTTTTTTGTCTATTACTTTTTGGTAAAATTCACAAAATTACGTGGTGAGAAGTGGGGGATTGTGGTAGACTTGACCTATAATGTGGTAAAGGAGGACATTAGTCGTGTTAATGGGAGAATTTACACACACTATTGATTCCAAAGGCCGACTAATTATTCCTGCCAAATTTCGAGAACAATTGGGGGCACACTTCATTGTTACTCGGGGGTTAGATGGATGTTTGTTTGGATATCCATTAAATGAATGGGTGATTTTAGAACAAAAGCTAAAGGCGCTCCCATTAACAAAGCGTGATGCACGTGCATTTGTACGTTTTTTATATTCCGCTGCGACAGATTGCGAAATTGATAAACAAGGACGGATTAATATTCCGATAACATTACGAACTCATGCTTCACTTGAAAAGAAATGTGTAATCGTTGGTGTGTCTAATCGCTTAGAAATCTGGAGCGCTGAACGGTGGAATAAATTTACAAGCGAAACAGCTGATAATTTTGATGAGATTGCTGAAGATCTTAATATTGATTTTTAATGGAGGTTTTAGTTGATGGCAGAATTTAAACATGTAACGGTACTTTTAAAGGAGGCCGTAGCAGGATTAAATGTGCAACCAACAGGTACCTACGTTGATGCAACATTAGGTGGTGGTGGTCATACGCAAGCTATTTTACAACAGCTCGTCGATGGCCACCTATATTCATTTGATCAAGATCAGACGGCAATTAATTACAATAAAGAACAGTTAAAAACAGCAATAGAGCAACAAAAATTAACATTAATTGAAGATAATTTCCGCAACTTAAAAGCGGAATTGGATAGCTATAATGTAAAACATGTTAATGGAATTTTATATGATTTAGGTGTTTCATCTCCACAGTTCGATGATGCTAAAAGAGGTTTTAGCTATCAGCATGACGCCCCCTTAGACATGCGGATGAATCAGGAACAAAAATTGTCGGCAATGGAAGTTGTTAACGAATGGTCATATGAACGGCTCGTTAAGATTCTTTACCGATATGGAGAAGAAAAATTTGCCAAGTCAATTGCTAGAAAGATTGAACAACGCCGAAAGATAGCACCAATAAAGACGACATTTGAATTAGTTGATGTGATTAAAGAGGGAATTCCAGCAGCAGCTCGCCGTCATGGTGGTCATCCAGCGAAAAAGAGTTTTCAAGCTATTCGGATAGCAGTTAACGACGAATTAGGTGCTTTAGAGGAATCGTTAGAGCAAGCATTAGACTTGTTGGATGTTGGGGGACGAATAAGTGTTATTACCTTCCAATCCCTAGAAGATCGGTTAGTAAAGACAATGTTTCGTGAAAAGACTTCATTAAGTGGGGATGTACCGCAGGGATTACCAGTAATACCAGCGGGAATGGAACCAAACTTCAAATTAATTAATAAAAAGCCGATTGTAGCTAGTGAGGAAGAATTAGCGGCAAATCATCGTGCGCATAGTGCCAAGTTGAGGATAATCGAGAAAATTAGAGAAGGAAAGTGACAGAATTATGGTTTCAAATGCGGCAAGGCAACTGGCGGGAGAGCAACAACCGCAGCAAGCGCCAAGAAAAAAGACTTATCAACAACTAAAAATTTCTCCAAGTCCGGTTAGATGGTCAAAATTTGAAAGATCTTTAGTAGCAGTAGGTAGCTTAATTACGCTATGCTTAATGATTAGCTTACTTTCTACAAAAATTAGTATTAATAATCAGCAACGGCGCTTACAGGATACCCAAACTCAAATTACTAAGGCAAAAAGTAGTAATACAAGTTTGCAGCAAGAAATCGCTGAATTGACGACTCAATCGCATTTGAAATCAGCAGCACATAAATATGGATTATCAGATAAAAATTCAAATGTAAGGAACGTTAATAAATAATGAATAAGAAGCCACAACGAACGAAAAATAGGGGACATAGAGAAAACCGAGGGACCTTTGGCAAATGGCTCTTTCTAATCACGGTTGGATTGTTTACCTTATTTATCGTTCGTTTTGCGTATATCGCAATAAATAAGGATGTTCAACATGTTAACTTACGGTCACAAGCGGAACAAATTTATACCCAGCAGCGAATTATTCAAGCGCGACGGGGTGATATTTATGATTCAGAAGGGAATCCCTTGGCAACTGATACAAGTAAATATACCCTCTATGCGGTTTTGGATCGAACCCAAAAGTCTTCTGATGGTAAACCGTTATATGTAAAAGATCGAAAAAAAACTGCCAAGGTATTATCACAGTATATTGACCTGACCCCAAAGCAAATTGAAAAGATTCTTAAACCAAAAGGGCAAGCCTACCAAGTTGAATTTGGAAATGCTGGAAGCAACCTTTCTGTTTCAACAATGCAGAAGATCAAGAGCCGGCACTTGCCAGGAATTAATTTTATTGCGACTCCAGCACGTCAATATCCAGAAGGCGAATTTGCTTCTCAAATAATTGGGATGGCAACTCCTAAAGTTAAAAATGATAATGGAACTGAAGAGACCAACTTAGTGGGACAATTGGGCTTAGAAGGCTACTTTAATAAACAACTGACAGGAATAAACGGGTTGAGAAAAGATAAACAGGACGTCTATGGATACCAAATTGCTAATTCTAAGCAGGTAACTAAAAAAGCCATCAATGGAGATAATATCTACACTACCCTTGATTCACAAACCCAACATTTTCTCGAAAATAAAGTTAATAAAGTTTATAAAAGTTCTAACGCCAATGCAATGACTGCAGTTGTAATGGAAGCTAAAACAGGTAAAATTATTGCCGCTACGCAACGGCCAACTCTTCATGCAGAAAATAATCCTGTTTGGCGGAATATGTTAGTTCAAGATGCTTATGAACCAGGTTCGGTAATGAAAATTTTGTCATTAGCTGCTGCTATTGATACCGGACATTTTAATCCTAATGCGACCTTTAATTCGGGAACATGGGCTATGGGTGGCGGAAAAATCACTGATTGGTCAAGTTCTGGTTGGGGAACAATTTCCTATAAAGATGCTTTTGATATGTCTAGTAATGTTGGGTTTGCTCATGTAGAGCAGGACATGGGAGCAGAGACATGGATGAAGTACATTAAACGATTTGGCCTGTTAAAAAAAGTTAATGTTATTGGAATGAGTAACGAGGTTAATGGTTATACTTCATTCAAAGGGATTCTTGCTCAGGCAAATACCGCTTTTGGACAGGGAATTACTGTAAATGTCATGCAGATGATGCAAGCGTTCAGTGCTATTGGCAATAATGGTAAAATGATGAAGCCTTACATTGTTAGCAAAGTTATAGATGGTAATAGCGGAAAGACGATTCAAAAGGTTAAGCCTAAAGTTGTTGGACACCCAATAAAAGCATCGACAGCGAAAAGGGTCCTTGGTTACATGAAAGGCGTTGTTTATGATCAAAAGGGCCTTGGCCATGATTACCAAATTAAGGGTTATCGAATTGCTGGAAAGACCGCAACTGCACAAATTGGTGGTGCTCATGGTTATTCAACTGGTGATACAAACTACCTTTACTCCTTTGCAGGGATGGCACCAGCTAAAAATCCAAAGTATATTATGTATGTCACCCTTCGCCAACCGCAAAACCTTAAAAAAACAGCAACCAAACAAATTGCCAGCGTCTTTAATCCGACAATGAAAATGTTGTTGAGCCAACAAAAAGTTGCAGAAAAGGTCAAGAAAAAGGTTATTACAATGCCTAATGTTGTTGGTCAAGCAAGCGATGAAGCTAATAAAGAATTATCAGGTAAAGGAATGCAGGTAATTGTTGTAGGTTCTGGCAAGAAAGTTAAACAACAATCAGCAGTTCCAGACGAACAAGTGTTAACAGATCAACATGTTATTCTTGATACTGGTGGCGAGTATAAAATGCCAGATATTTCTGGATGGAGTTCTGCGGATGTTCAACAATTAGCTAAGGTCCTTAAGCTAAAAGTAAAAGAAAATGGAAACGGCTATGTTACTCAGCAAAGTATTTTACCTGATACAACTATTAAGCGTGGAACAACTTTAACCGTTCAATATGAAGCTAAAAACTAGCAGAGAAACTAATTGGAGGTAAATATGAATTTCTTAAGTGCAGTTTTGACTATTCTTAGTTCATTCTTAATTACGTTTTTATTGATGCCCTCGTTAATTAAATATTTTCGGGCTAAAAAAGAAGGTCAGCAAATTCGTAAGGAAGGCCCTACCTGGCATGCTAAAAAGGCTGGGACGCCAACAATGGGAGGATTATTGTTCATCTTCTCTGCAGTAGTAACAATTTTATGGGTTGCTGCTTGGCAAGGGTTAATTACGAATACGCTGTGGGCACTCCTCTTTGTCCTGGTTGTTTATGGCCTGATTGGGATGTGGGATGATAGTATTAAAATCTTCCACCATCAAAATGAAGGATTTAAACCATGGCAAAAGGCGCTATGTCAGGTATTAGCAGCAATGGTCTTTACAGTTATTTACCAACATGAAGGTTTTCAAATGGGCTTTGGAACAACTCAAATTGGTTGGCTTTACGGTTTGTTTATTATTTTTTGGATCGTCGGCTTTTCAAATGCTGTTAATTTAACCGATGGACTTGATGGCTTGGTAAGTGGTCTTTCCATTATTTCTTTTGCGGCTTATCTAATCATTGCTTTAGTAAATCTCAATCAACCAGGTTATCCTGAAATTGCTCTTTTCTGTTTAGCAATGATCGGAACTTTACTAGGTTTCTTCCCTTATAATCATAAGCCCGCTAAGATTTTCATGGGTGATATGGGATCTTTAGCAATTGGGGCATCCTTAGCCGCTGTTTCATTGTTATTACATCATGAATGGTCCTTATTAGTAATTGGAATTGTTTATGTTTGTGAAACTGCTAGTGTCATTCTTCAAGTGGCTTCATTCAAAACAACCGGTAAACGAATTTTTAAGATGACCCCAATCCACCACCATTTTGAAATGAGCGGATGGAGTGAATGGAAAATTGATATTGTGTTTTGGCTTGTAGGGTTAGTTGCTGCAATTATTGCCGCTACAACAATCTTATTAGTAGGTTAGGAGTAAAGAGAAATGAAAAAAATTGATGAATATCAAGGTAAAAAAGTTCTTGTAATGGGTTTCGGAATTAGTGGCATTAATGCGGCTCACTTATTGGTAAAACTTGGTGCCAATGTTACCGCTAATGATAAAGCAACTCCTAAAAATAATGATATTGTTGATGATTTAAAAGCTGATGGAATCAAGGTAATTACTGGTGATAATCCCATTTCATTAGCTAATGAAGGTTTCGATGTTGTAGTAAAAAATCCTGGAATTCCTTATGATAATCCATTAGTGGCTGCATTCGTTAAGCAGGGGACACCTATTATTACGGAAGCAGAACTAGGATGGCAAATTTTTGATGGTCACCTTGTAAGTGTAACTGGAAGTAATGGGAAGACTACCACAACGACTTTAACTCAACTAATGATTGCTGAAAATGCAAAATATCAAGTGAAATATGCAGGTAATATTGGAATTTCCTTTAGTAAAATTGCTGAGGATTTAGGGCCAGACGATACATTGGTCACGGAATTATCTAGTTTCCAATTATTAGGAGCACCAACAATTCATCCGCATATTGCAATTATTACTAACATTTTTTCTAATCATTTAGACTATCATAAGACACGAGAAAACTATATTAATGCAAAGCTTAATATTACCCGGAACCAAACCAAGGATGATTTCTTAGTTATTAACTGGGATCGTGATGAATGGCAAAAGATTGCTCAGCGTAGTCAAGCTACCATTGTGCCATTTTCTCGTCTCAATAAGAGTCATGAAGGATCTTATGTAGAAGATGGAATGATTTACTGGCGTGGACAAGAGGTTATGTCAACCAAAGATATTCGATTGATCGGTCCCCAAAATGTAGAAAATGCATTGGCAGCAATTGCAGCGGCAAAATTAAGCGGTGTTACAAATGATGCAATAAAGAAAGTTTTAACAACATTTAGTGGAGTCCGTCACCGCTTACAATATGTGATGGAATACCAAGAACGGCTTTTCTACAATGATTCAAAATCAACTGATATTGAAGCTACTGAAGTTGCCTTGCAAGGCTTTGATCGTCCAGTAGTTCTTTTGGCGGGTGGCCTTGATCGTGGTTATACCTTTGAACGGTTGGTTCCTTACTTTAAGAAGCATGTCAAGGCAATGATTGTTTTTGGTGAATGTAAAGATAAAATGAAGGATGCGGGGAATCAAGCTGGAGTTCCAGTAATTGAAAGTGAAAATGCAATTACTGCGGTACCAGAAGCATGGAAGCTGAGTGAACCAGGAGATGTCATTCTCCTCTCGCCTGCTAATGCTAGTTGGGACCAATTCCCGAGCTTTGAAGTTCGTGGTGATAAATTTATTGAAGCAGTTGAAAAATTAACAGGAAAGAAGGAACAATAAGATGCGGTTATTGGTATCAGGTGGTGGAACTGGTGGTCATATTTACCCAGCATTAGCATTAATCGAACGCTTAAAGCAGGTTGATCCAGATACTGAAGTGTTATATGTTGGAACAACCCGTGGCCTTGAAAATAAAATTGTACCGGATGCCGGAATTGAGCTTGAAACAATGCATATGCAGGGCTTTAAGCGTTCTCTTTCTCTTGAAAATTTTAAGACAATCTATCTTTTCTTAAGTTCTGTTCATCATGCTAAAAAAATTATTAATGAGTTTAAGCCTGACGTTGTTTTAGGTACAGGTGGATATGTAAGTGGAGCCGTCCTATATGCTGCCGCAAAGAAACATATCCCAACCGTAATTCATGAACAAAATAGTGTTGTTGGTGTAACAAACAAGTTTTTAAGTCGGTATGTTGATCAAATTGCAATTGCATTTGAAGCTGCACGCAGTCAGTTCCCTGCTGATAAAGTTACAATGGCAGGTAATCCTCGTGCTCAACAGGTAGCTGCTAAAAAAGATAGTGACTTTTCATGGACAAGTTATGACTTGAAAGATGATATTCCAACCTTAATGATTTTTGGGGGAAGTCAAGGAGCACCAAAAATTAATAAAACAGTTGTCGACGCTATTCCAGAATTCAATAAGCGTCCTTATCAGGTTATCTTTGCAACCGGTCAAAAACGGTATGATGATGTAAAAAAGCAACTTGCAGAAAATAATATTAGACCAGCTGATAATGTTAAAGTCGTTCCTTACATTAAAGACATGCCGGCTAAGATGCCTCGAGTGGCAGCTTTAGTATCGCGCGCAGGAGCAACCACTATTGCTGAGGTAACGGCACTCGGAGTTCCTACAATCTTAATTCCTAGTCCGTATGTTACCGCTAACCATCAAGTAAAGAATGCTCAAGCTTTAGTTAAGAATAACGCTGGCTTGATGATTACTGAAGATAAGTTAGATGCCCGGGCATTATTGACTCAAGCAGATAAGATTATGGAAGATGAAGAAGTGCGTAAAGAGATGGCGCATGCTGCTGAAAAGATGGGTCGGCCAGATGCCGCTGATAGACTAATTAAGATCTTACATAAGGCAATTGATGAACACGAAAAATAAAGTATAGCCTAGGAAGGAGGAGGAGAGATGTTGGATGATAGATCTGCGATTGAGCATCATAAATATTCACAGCGGTTAACTGAATTAGAAAGGCGAAGTGCTGCTGCCCAACAGCGACAACAGAAAAAGAAGCCTCCAAAAATGCATGTTGGTAATAAGATTCGCGGGATTAAGATTAAGCGTTATGTTTCTAACGGCGAGCGAGTCTTAAAATTAGTTGTATTGTTCAGTGCTATTCTCCTCTTTATGCTTTATATTATTTCTCCCTTAAGCAAAATTACCACGCTTCATGTAACGGGTAATCATGACTTAACAAAAGAGCAAGTAGAAAAAAATGCAAATATTTATCCAGGACGGTTTATTTGGGGCGTTTATCTTGCTCGTCATCAACTCACTAAACAAGCTATTCGCAAAAATCCTCAAATAAAAGATTTAAGGATCAAGGTAACCGGTCCTCAGTCTCTGCAAATATCTGTAAAAGAAAATGCGCTTTTAGGAACAGCGGTGATGAATAATGATACATACGCTGTTTTAGCTGACGGCCAATTACAGCGAACAAAAAATGCTGATAATGGTATTGCTTATAAACGTTTTGATGGTCATAAAAAAGTTCTTGCTACAACGGCCGCTCAGTTAGGAAAGCTGAAACTGGCAATAAGAAATGGTATTTCAAGTGTGAGTTATCAACCCACTAAAGAGTATCCAGATCGCGTTATTATTTATATGCGTGATGGTAATACAGTTTATGGCGACTTAAATACTATCGGGGATAAAATGGGATATTACCCTGCAATTGCAGCAAGTATGAAAAATAAGGGAATTATAGATCTTCAAGTCGGAGCTTATTCTTATGACTATGGATCTAAGGATAAATGATTTTGTGAAAAACCTTGATAATTCCCTTTTTTGTCATTGTTTATCTGTGGTAAAATTCTTATATAGGTTAAAAATACAATTAATTTAATTAATGATAGTCTTAGGAGGGTTCCTTTTAGAATGAATAATTCAGAAGTATACGTTGGATTAGATATTGGAACCACCTCGATCAAGGCACTGGTGTGTGAAAGTGTTAAGGGTCAGTTGAAAGTTATTGGTGTTGGTGTAGAACGATCGGCAGGATTAAACCGAGGAGTTATTGTCGACATTGATAAAACCGCCCAGGCAATTTCGGCGGCGGTAGCACAGGCCGAGGAAAAGTCCAACGTAGAGATTCAAAGTGTTGTAGTTGGCTTACCGGCAAATTACTTACAAATGCAACGAGTACACGGTATGATTACGATTGCAACAAGAGGACAATCAAGAGAGATTGTTAACCAAGACGTAATTGACGTTGCTCGTGAAGCGTTGACGCAAAGTATTCCCCCCGAGCGGGAAATAATTGATTTAATTCCAACAGAATTTACTGTTGATGGCTTTTCTGGTATTAAGGACCCCCGTGGAATGGTTGGTGTCCGTTTAGAAATGAAGGCCACCTTGTATACAGGACCTAAGACCATTATTCATAATACAAAAAAGGCAGTTCAACAGGCAGGTTATGACATTAAAGATTTTGTTATTACGCCGATCGCAACAGACTTTAACCTCCTTAATGACGGAGAGCAAGATTTTGGTACTGTTGTTATTGATTTAGGTGGTGGTCAAACAACGACCAGTATTATTCATGATCATCAATTAAAGTATACTTATGTTGATCCTGAGGGTGGGAAATACATTACTAAAGATATTTCTACGGTCATGAATACATCATTAAAAAACGCTGAACAACTTAAGCTAAATCATGGATATGCTATGGCATCCTTAGCCGATGAAGATGTTCAAGTTGACGTTGATGTTGTTGGTCAAAATGATCCTGTCCAATATTCAGAGCAGTATTTATCAGAAATAATTGAAGCACGAGTAAGGCAAATTTTTGATCGTATTCAGGATAAACTTAAGGCTATTCATGCCCCTGAATTACCGGGAGGAGTAGTCTTGATTGGTGGAGTGGCTGCTCTACCAGGAGTTAAGGAACTTGCTGAACAGTACTTTACTGGTAATATTAAGGTGAATGTTCCAGAACAAATGGGCATTCGTCACCCTCGCTATGCGGTTAGTTTAGCTTTGGGGATGTATGAAAATCAGTTATCAGATATTGATCGATTAATTAAGCAAACTGTTCAACGAATTGATACGATTAAGAGTCCTCATGAAGAAAAAAGACAAGTTGTTAATCAGCCACGTCAACAATGGACTGAAAAATCTGATAAATTACAACGTTCACAGCGAGAAGCACAGCAGCAACCAGTTACTGAAGAGCCAGCGCCAAAGAAGAAAAAGCAAAATGGCCTAAGTAATCGGTTTAAAAACATTTTTAATAATTTATTTGACTAATTTGGAGGAATACTGCTATGGATAACGAAACGTTCGCTAACGACAACCAATTTGCGGAAGCGCAAATCAAAGTAATTGGTGTTGGTGGAGCTGGCGGTAATGCCGTCAACCGAATGATCACTGAAAAAGTACAAGGTGTTGACTTTATTGTTGCTAACACCGACCTACAAGCATTAAATAATTCTCAAGCAACAACTAAGATCCGCTTAGGACCTAAATTGACAAAGGGATTAGGTGCCGGTTCAAATCCAGAAGTAGGTGAAAAAGCTGCCCAAGAAAGTGAAGAACAAATTAAAAAAGCTCTTGAAGGCGCAGATATGGTCTTCATTACAGCCGGAATGGGTGGTGGAACTGGTACTGGAGCAGCCCCAGTTGTAGCTAAGCTTGCTAAGGATAGTGGAGCATTAACTGTTGGTGTTGTGACTCGTCCGTTCTCATTTGAAGGACCTCGTCGAGCACGCTATGCTGCAGAAGGACTTGAAAAGTTAAAGTCAAATGTTGATACTTTAATTATCGTTGCTAATAACCGTTTATTAGAGATGATTGATAAGAAGACGCCAATGATGGAAGCATTTAAAGAAGCCGATAATGTTCTTCGTCAAGGTGTACAAGGTATTTCAGACTTAATTGTTACCCCAGGTTACATCAACCTTGACTTTGCTGATATTAAGACATTGATGTCTAATCAAGGTTCTGCCTTAATGGGGGTTGGTGCTTCTACTGGTGAAAACCGTGCTACTGAAGCAACTAAGAAGGCTATTTCTTCTCCATTACTTGAAGTGTCAATTGATGGGGCTCAACATGTCTTGATGGATATTACTGGTGGTAAAGACTTATCAATGTTTGAAGCTCAAGAAGCATCAGATGTGATTAAACAAGCTGCTGGAACTAATGTTGATATTTCATTTGGTATGTCCTTAAATGAATCAATGGGCGATGAAGTTCGCGTTACTGTAATTGCCACTGGAATTGATAAGAAAAAGAAAATTCAACAACAAAAGCCAGCGGAAAAAGAAGCACCACGAGTAACTCGGTCTATTCCACAAGAAGAACAACCAAAGCAACGAGATCCTTTTGATGGTTGGAATGATCCAACAGCCGATACAAGTAACCAATCAAGAAATTCTGATAACGAATTTTCTCACGTTACTAAGCCAGAATTTAACGTATTTAACGATGATGCGGCTAATACGGATGACAATGATGATACTAACTTATCGACTCCACCGTTCTTCAAGAATCGTCGTAAGTAAATAATTTAGCAAAAAGGTGGATTTTTTAATCCGCCTTTTTCTGTTTAGACCTATTAAGGAGGGTAATACAATGGCAGCAAATTTTTTAAAAAGCCTATTTGGTGAAGAAGACATTGATGAACAAGATGGTCTCTATGAAACGAGTGAACAAGTTTCAACGCCAGCAAACACAAGCAACAAAGTAGTTTCAATTAATAGCGGGCGTCTTAATAAAATGAGTCAGATTTCCTTATACGAACCCCGTCTTTATGCAGATGTAAAGCAGATCGCATCCCAATTATTAGAAGGACATGCGGTGATCGTTAATTTCACTCAAATGGATACAAATGTTGCAGCACGGTTAGTAGACTTCTTAAATGGCACCGTTTTTGCAATTGATGGTGAAATGAAACGGATCGGAAAGGAAATTTTCCTCTGCACCCCTAAAAACTATGAAATCTCAGGTAGTTTAACGAGTAATCTAAAAAATGATGGTGATAAATTTTAATCACTAAAAGGAGTTAATATGATCGCATTTTTATTATGGGCTCTTAATCAATTAGTTGATGCTTATATCTTAGTGATAGTTGTGTGGTGCATTATGTCATGGTTTCCAAATGCACGTAATTCACGACTCGGTGATGTTATCAATCGGTTGGTAGAACCTTATATGCATTGGTTTGATTTTATTCCTCCAATCGGGGGGATAAGTTTTGCGCCGATGATCGCTATCCTTGTACTATATTTTGTTCAGGCAGGATTAGCACATATAGCAGCAATCATTTAATTAATACTAAGAGGAAGTAAATTTGAGCGAAGATAATATTAAACAACATTTTCGTCCGGATGAAGCCACCCTTATTGACCAAGCAAATGACTGGGTAGCCACTGCAGAAGGTCAATATCGTCCTGTCCTCACTCCTTTTTTAAATCCACGTGAACGTTTTATTATCCAAACGATTGTTAATCGAAATAACAATGTTAAAATAACAATGTATGGTGGTTGGCAAGGCGCAGAAATGCAACGAGTTTTAATTTATCCGCCTTATTATGAACCCTCTATCGAAGACTTTACTTTACAGGCTTTAGAGATAAACTATCCTGTTAAGTTTTCAGAACTTCACCATCGGCAAATTATGGGAACATTAATCGGTGAAGGGATGGAGCGGAATGCATTTGGTGATATTTTAACTGATGGAGCGCATTGGCAAGTGATCGTAACGAAACCAATGGCAGAGTATTTACGGAAAAACGTTGAGCACGTTGGCCGAATTAAGGTTAAATGGATTCCGATCGCAACAGAAGCAGTGGTAACACCTAAAGAGGAATGGGTACCGATAGTTACAACAGTTTCATCACTACGGTTAGATGTTGTGATAGCTGCAGGCTTTAATTATTCACGAAACCGGGCAAAGCAATTAATAGAGCATGGTCAAGTTCGATTAAACTGGGAAGAGATTGATTGTCCAGATTATCAAATTGTGGTTCATGATTTGATATCTGTGCGTCATGGTGGTCGCCTCAGAATCGATATGACCAATGGGAAAACAAAAAAAGACAAAGAAAGAATTACCATTTCAGTTGTAAATGCGTAATTTGAATGGAGGAATTTACTCATGAGTTTGACGGTTGATCAAATTAACAATAAGCAATTTAATACTAAGATGCGGGGTTATAATCCTAAAGAAGTTCAAGAATTTATTCAGGAAGTTTCACAAACGGTCCAACAATTAATAACTGAAAATAATAATTTACAAGAGCAAGTACGGGCTAACGATAGCAAGATTAAGTACTTTGCTGACTTGAAAGATTCTTTAAATAAGTCAATTTTAGTTGCTCAAGAGGCCGCTGATAAGGTTAAAAATAATGCTAAGCGTGAAGCAGATATTATGATTCGTGAAGCGCAAAAGCAAGCAACCGATATTGTTTCGGAAGCTAATGATAAGTCAAATCAAGTAATTGAAGACGCTGCTAATTCTACTAAGAAGTTAACAAGTGAAACTAATGATCTTCGTAAACAGACTCGGATCTTCCGTCAACGGCTTCAAGTCATGCTTGAATCTCAATTAGAAGTCATTAAGAGTAATGAATGGGACAAGCTTTTGGAAAATGATGACTTGAGTAAATATGACGAAATTGAAAAAATTTTAGGTAGTCGTCTTGACAGCAGTTCACCAACCAGTGTAGAATCAACTGCAACAACTGCTAGTGAAGAACAACCTGTTGAATCAGAACAGCCAGTTGCTTCTGCTGAACAAACAGAAGAAGAGAGTACACCTGTACAACCAACAGCTGTTAACGATGACAAAGGATCAGATGCACCTGAAACTGTTGTTGTCTTCCCTGATAATAACAAGTAAATCACTAGAATCGTATTTTAATAAAATCGTTGAAGAGAATTGGAATAATTATCATAACGTTGAAGCGAGTCAACAATTGGTGAGAGGTTGATAATGTTTAACTATTCCTGATCATCTCGGAGTACCTCATTTGAGTTAGTTAGGATGAGGCGGTTCATTATCGTTATCTAATGACATGAGGAAACTTTAATCTTAAAGTTTTAAATCCGGGTGGTACCGCGAAGAAGCTTCGTCCCAGTAATGGGAGGAAGCTTTTTTATTATTAAAATACAAGAATTAATGAAAGGGGTAGTTACAATGCGTGTTAAAGATACGTTAAACCTTGGCCGTACTAAATTTCCAATGCGCGGAAAGTTACCTGTAACTGAGGCACAACGGGAACAGCTATGGGAAGAAAATAAAGTTTATGAACTACGACAAAAACTAAATGAAGGAAAGCCTACTTTTGTTTTACATGATGGGCCTCCATATGCTAATGGTAATATTCACATTGGCCACGCTATGAACAAGATTTCTAAAGATTTTATTGTGCGCTATAAGTCAATGTCTGGCTACCGGACACCTTATGTTCCTGGTTGGGATACTCACGGATTGCCAATTGAACACCAATTGACTAAGTCCGGTTACGACCGTAAGAAGATGAGCTTAACTGAATTCCGTGATCTTTGTCGGGAATATGCCCTTAAGCAAGTTGATAAGCAACGGACTGACTTTAAGCGGTTAGGTGTAAGTGGTGAATGGGATCATCCATACCTTACCCTTGATAAAGAATTTGAAGCTGCTCAAATTCGGGTATTCGGTGAATTTGCTAAGAAAGGTCTATTATACCAAGCTAAGAAGCCAGTTTACTGGTCATGGTCTTCAGAATCAGCCTTAGCAGAAGCCGAAGTTGAATATCATGATGTTGTTGCTAAAACAGCCTTCTTCGTAGAGCAAATTAAAGATGGCAAAGGCCGTTTAGATAATGATACATATTTAGTTGTATGGACGACAACACCATGGACTGTTCCTGCTTCTGAGGCAGTTGCGGTTAATCCAAAGTTTGATTACTCTGTTGTAAAGCCAGCAAATGATGACCGGAAATTTGTTGTTGCAACAGACCTGCTTGAGAAATTAGCAGAAAAACTTGGGTGGGAAGATTATGAAGTTGTTGATCATTTAATGGGTCAAGAACTTGAAGGGATGACTACTCAACACCCATACCTTGATCGTGATCTTCTTGTTGGTTTAGCAGATTATGTTACTGCTGATGCTGGTACTGGCCTTGTTCACACTGCTCCTGGATATGGGGATGATGATTACAACTTTGGTAAAAAGTATGACTTGCCAATTTTTGCCCCAATCAATGATCAAGGTGTTTTAACTAAGGAAAACGGTGAAGGCTTTGAAGGGGTATTCTACCAAGATGCTGATGATGTATCTCTTCAAAAGCTAGAAGAAAACAATGCTTTACTTCTTCAAGAGCCATTACAACACAGTTACCCATTTGATTGGCGGACAAAGCAACCAATCATCTTTCGGGCAACTGATCAATGGTTTGTATCAATTGAAAAGATGCGTCAAAGTATTTTGGACGCCTTAGAAGACGTTAAGTACCACCCAGAATGGGGAAAGGTTCGTCTTCGCAATATGATCAAAGACCGTGGTGATTGGGTAATTTCTCGTCAACGTGTTTGGGGTGTACCTCTACCAATCTTCTATGCTGAAGATGGCACACCAATCATGGAAGAAGAAACAATCAACCATGTAGCAGAATTATTTGCTAAGTATGGTTCTAATGTTTGGTTTGAACGTGAAGCAAAAGATCTTTTGCCAGAAGGATACACTAATGAACATTCTCCTAATGGTAAGTTCACTAAGGAAACTGACATTATGGACGTATGGTTTGATTCTGGTTCATCACACCAAGGGGTATTAGCTGAACGTGATTATTTAACATACCCAGCGGACCTTTACCTTGAAGGGTCTGACCAATACCGTGGTTGGTTTAACTCTAGTTTGATTACCAGTGTTGTATGTTCAGGACATGCGCCATATAAGGAAATCGTTTCTCAAGGGTTCACACTTGATAAGCGCGGTAACAAGATGAGTAAATCTCAAGGTAACGTTATCGATCCAAATAAGGTTGTTCAACAAATGGGTGCGGAAATTATCCGGTTATGGGTAATGAGTGCTGATACTTCAGCTGATGTTCGTGTATCGATGGGAACATTCCAACAGATTTCTGAAGCATATCGTAAGTTGAGAAATACGTTCCGCTTCTTACTTGCTAATACTAGTGACTTCAATCCTGAAGAAAATACCGTTTCTTATGAGAAGTTACAATCGGTAGACAAGTACATGTTGGTTAAACTTAACCACTTCTTAAAGACAATGCGGGAAGATTTTGATAATTATGATTTCCTTGATGCTTATAAGGCATTGATCAACTTTGTAAACAATGACCTTTCAGCTTTCTACATGAACACTGCCAAAGATGTGCTCTATATTGAGGCTGAAAATTCAGAAGTTCGGCGGTCAATGCAAACCGTCTTCTACGATATCCTTTTGACACTTGTTAAACTTCTTACGCCAATTCTCCCTCATACTACAGAAGAAGTATGGAGCTACATGAATGAACCAGAAGATTTTGTTCAATTAACTGAAATTCCAGATCCACGGACATTCGCTGGCGAAGAAGAGCTATTGAGCAAGTGGGATGACTTTATGGAAGTACGTTCACATGTTCTGAAGAGTCTTGAAGAGGCACGGAATGCTAAGCTAATCGGTAAATCACTTGAAGCTCAAGTTGATCTTTACTTAACCGATGATCAAAAGCAATTACTTGATAGTCTTAATGAAAACATTCAATTATTGCTAGGGGTTTCTGCTCTTCATGTCCATCCAGCTGATGAAGCGCCTGCTGATGCTGACCAATACAACGATGGGGTAGCAGTTAAGGTTACAACTGCTAATGGTGAAACTTGTGCTCGTTGTCGCATGGTTAAGGAAGATGTTGGCAGTGATCCAGCATATCCTGAATTATGTGCTCGCTGTGCTGCGATTGTTCGGGAAAACTTCCCTGAAACAGCAGAAGATGGTTTAGAAGAATAATCTCTAAAAAAACTGGTTTTCGTTATCCAGTAAATGACAATTATTTTTAAGCGGTGTAAAATACCAAGTGACACTTGTTGCTTGGTATTTTATTATGGAGTTGGTAAAAATGCTCAAAGGAAAAGTAAAAAGTTTTGACGAACAAAAAGGATGGGGCTTTATTACAGTTCCTCACGAAGGAGAAATTTTTGTTCATTATAGTGGAATTGAAGGAACGCGTCGTCGTATCCTTCACCCTGATGAAGAGGTCTCATTAGTAATTGTTCAAGGACAAAAGGGACCACAAGCAGCACATGTTCGTGTTTTAAGATAAGGATGGGTTCTAATGGAATTTGAAGAGCGACCAATAAGTAGTAAAACAGTTTTTCACGGCCATTTAATCGATGTTGAAGTACAGCAAGTTATCACCCCACATGGTAATAAAACACAACGAGAAATCGTCCACCATGCACCAGCAATTGCGATTTTGGCTTTGACGGCTGATAATAAAATGATTCTTGAAAAACAGTGGCGCGCACCAATTGCGAAAACAACCCTTGAAATTCCTGCGGGGAAGCTCGACCAACGGGATGCTGATAATGCTCTTCATGCGGCTAAACGTGAATTAAATGAAGAAACAAGGTATGAAGCAACAAGTTTAAAAAAGATTTCTTCATTTTATACTTCTGTTGGTTGTATGGATGAATACATGACTCTTTATTTGGCCACGGGATTAAAACGGGTTAGCAACGAGCTGCCGCAAGATCAAGATGAACAATTGATGTTAAAAGAAGTAACTTTACCACAAGCGCTTGAAATGATTGATCAAGGCGAAATTGAAGATGCTAAGACAATCATGGCAATCTATTACTGGCAAGGAATGAACAACCGTGGATAATAAACAACAAGATGAGCAACAATCACGTATGTCACGTAGTCAATATCGTCAACAGCAACGTCAGACTGAACAACCTAATGAAGCGGCAGAAAATACAACTGATCGACCTTATAGTCGCGAAGCAGTTGCTAGTCAGCGTCATGACGAAACAGTGGCAGAAAAAACAGCGCGCTTGAAGCGTCGCTTAAATATTGCAATCATTGCTTTGATTGTGGCAATTATTATTGTTTACTTAATACTATTTTATGTTGGATAAAAAGGAGAAAAATATGCGATTTGGAATTATTTGTGCAATGCCTGAAGAAATTAAAGAATTAACTGCGAAGTTATCTGATAAACAAGAAAAGGAAATCGGGGGTAAATCCTACCTTTTCGGTAAGATCAGTAATCAAGACGTTGTATTAGTAGAATCTGGAATTGGTAAAGTGGAAGCTGGAATTACTACTGAACATTTAATTACCGATTGTGAGGCAGATGTTGTGATTAATTCTGGATCAGCTGGCGGGATTGGTGAAGGCTTACATGTTGGGGACATTGTAATTTCAACTGAAACGGCCTACCATGATGTCGATGCAACTGCATTTAATTACCGTTATGGTCAACTCCCAGGGAAAGAACCGCGCTTTAAGGCTTCTGATCAATGGGGACAAGCCTTAGAAAAAGCCGGCGAAAAGACTGGTTTAAATGTAAAACGAGGATTAATTGTTTCTGGTGACCAATTTATTGCAAGCTCAGAAGCAATTAAAAAGATTTTGAATAATTTCCCTGATGCACTTTCTAGTGAAATGGAAGGGGCAGCGGTTGGACAAGTTGCCACTGACCACCAAATTCCATATGTGGTAGTTCGGGCAATGTCTGATACAGGTGATGAAGATGCCGGCGTTAGTTTTGACGACTTTATTATTGATGCCGGAAAACGCTCTGCAAATATGCTTCTTCAGCTCTTTGCAGATTTAGATAAGTAAATGGAAGGATGAAAAACTCGTGAGTGAGATTTATTTGGATAATGCAGCAACAACCCCAATGACCCCAGAAGTGATTGCGGAAGTGACTAAACAAATGCAAGAATCATGGGGAAATGCCTCAACTGGTTACTCTTATGGGCGTCATGCCAAACTTGTAATGGAAGATAGTCGTCACGTTCTTGCCCAAAGCATTAATGCTGATGATAATGAGATTATCTTTACCAGTGGGGGGACTGAAAGTGATAATACTGCTATTATCCAAACTGCTTTTAAACGGCAGAATCTTGGTAAGCATATTATTACAACTGCCATTGAGCATGAGGCAGTCTTAAAACCTCTCCATTTTTTAGAAGAACATGGCTTTGAGGTAACCTATTTGCCAGTTGATGAAAATGGTAATATCTCAATTGATGATTTTAAGACCGCTCTTCGTGATGATACGATTTTAGTAACCATTATGATGGAAAACAATGAAGTGGGTAGTCAAATGCCTATCCATGAGATTGGTGAAATTTTGAAAGACCATCAAGCATGGTTCCATACAGATGCAGTTCAAGCATATGGACTGTTGCCAATTGATGTTAAAGCTGATCACATTGATATGCTTTCAACATCAGCCCATAAGATTAATGGGCCAAAGATGATGGGATTTTTATATCGTCGTGATGGCATTAGTTTTCCAAGCTTTATTAAGGGTGGGGACCAAGAAACTAAACGCCGTGCGGGGACTGAAAATGTACCTGGAATTGCCGGTTTTGCTAAAGCGGTAGAATTAAACACGCCGGAGGTAAAAGAAGAACGCCGTGATCGTTATTATGCCTTTAAGCAAAAGATCGTTAATGCGCTTAAGGAAAATAATGTTGATTTTGAAATTAATGGACAAATCAACAAAACCCACGTGCTTAACTTATGGTTTAAGGGAATTTCAACTTATGTTATCCAGACAGACCTAGACCTTGCAGGCATCGCAGTCTCTGGTGGTTCTGCATGTACAGCGGGTAGTATTGAACCTTCTCACGTTTTAACAGCGATGTTTGGCGCTGATAGCCCCCGAATTAGTGAATCAATTCGAATTAGTTTTGGTGGGTTAAATACGGAAGAAGATATTGATCAGTTAATTGCTACGATTGTTAGAACCGTTGAAAACCTAAAGAAAATTAATGGGGACAATTAAAATGGAATTTACAAAAACAGTACAAATTTCTGGTGATAAGGATAAATACACAATTAGCCCAGAGATAAAAAAATATGCTTTACTTGATTTGGGATTTGAACAGACTAACCGGGGAAACTTTGAATATTTAGGAAGTCTTGATACTGATAACCCATTTAAACCGGTTGCCCGTCTTCGGATTTTAATTAACAGTGATTTAGACGGTTTTAAAATGGAGACTCTTTCAGGAAATGGTTTAAGAAAAATTAATATTTTTAATCACCAACGCGCAGCTGAATTTATTCAACAATATCACTATATTTTAGATGAAATGGTTGCCCGGCAAATATTCACTAAATAAAAACTGTGCAGGGATTGAAATACTCTGGTACAATGGTTATCACTGGATGCATGCGACCTTCAATCGTAGATTATTCCAGAATCTATACGAAATGATGGTGATAATTAATGGCTGATAATAGTCATACACGTGTGGTGGTAGGAATGAGTGGAGGAGTCGACTCTTCAGTGACGGCTCTTCTCTTGAAACGTCAAGGATACGATGTTGTTGGTGTCTTCATGAAAAACTGGGATGACACTGATGAAAATGGTGTTTGTACTGCCACTGAAGACTACAAAGATGTAGCAAAAGTTGCTTCTAAGATTGGGATTCCATACTATTCTGTTAACTTTGAGAAGGAATACTGGGATCGGGTTTTCAAGTATTTCATTGCTGAGTACAAGAAAGGTCGTACACCAAATCCTGATATTATTTGTAATAAAGAGATCAAGTTCAAGGCTTTTATTGAATATGCTAACCAATTAGGTGCTGATTACGTTGCTACTGGACACTATGCTGATGTAAAGCGTGATGAGAACGGCCGGATGCACTTGATGCGTGCTAAAGACCAACACAAGGATCAAACTTACTTCTTAAGTCAACTTGATTATAAGCAGTTGGATAAGGTAATGTTTCCATTAGCTGGCTACACTAAGCCAGAAATCAGAAAGATTGCTGAAGAAGCAGGGCTTGCTACTGCTGATAAGAAGGATTCTGTTGGAATTTGCTTTATCGGTGAGGATGGTCATTTTCGTGAATTCTTGAGTCAATATATTCCAGCACAACCAGGGAATATGGAGACCCTTGATGGTAAGGTCGTTGGTCAGCATATGGGCTTAATGTATTACACCATTGGTCAGCGTCGTGGGCTTGGCCTTGGTGGTAATAAGGAAAGTAATGAGCCATGGTTTGTAATCGGTAAGGATATGAAGAAGAACGTTCTTTATGTTGGTCAAGGATACGAAAACAGCCATCTTTATGCTACTCATCTTGAAGCGAGTGATATCCACTGGGTTGATGATGTTGTAAGTCGTTATGGGCGTGATTTTCACTGTACAGCCAAGTTCCGCTACCGTCAGACGGATGTTGGCGTTACTGTTTATTTGTCAGAGGATGATCAAATGGTAACGGTTGAATTTGATGATCCTGCACGGGCCATCACTCCAGGTCAAGCAGTTGTCTTTTACGATGGAGAGGAATGCCTTGGGAGCGCGATTATTGATCGTGCTTACAGTCATGACCGGCAGCTTCAATACGTTTGATTCATATTTTTAGACCTTAAAGAAGGCAGAGGTAATTTCGCTTTTGCCTTCTTAAATATACATAAAGTAATAACTCTGTGATAAACAATTGCCGCAAACTCTGGTAAGATAGTAAATAAAAGGGGTAACGACAGAGATGACAAAAGTTTATTTAATCCGGCACGGAAAAACGCAATGGAATTTAGAATCCCGTTATCAAGGTGCCAATGGCGATTCACCGTTATTAAAGGATAGTTATCGTGAAATTGAATTATTAGCAAGTTCTTTACAAAGGATTCCGTTTGAACACGCTTATACTAGTCCTTTAAAGCGTGCGCGCGTAACAGCTCAGGCATTATTGAACCATTTGAATCCAGAAATCCCATTAACAATTGATAGCCGGTTAAAAGAATTTAATTTAGGCAAAATGGAGGGAATGCATTTTGAAGATGTTGCGGCAAAATGGCCTGAAGTCTTAAAAAACTTTCGTCATCATCCTGATAAATATGATGAATCATTAGTAGAAGGAGAAAGTTTTCTAGAAGTAATCGCTCGTTTCCGTGCAGCAATTGAAGAGTATTGTCGCCAGTATCCTAATGGTAATATTCTCGTGATTTCACATGGAGCTGCCTTGAATGCTGCCATTAATGCATTGATTGGAACACCGCTTGCTCACTTGAAAGATCGTGGTGGACTAAGCAATACATCAACGACGATTCTTATTACTAATGATGGTCGTCATTTTGAACTTGAAAAGTGGAATGATACATCTTACCTTCACAAGAGCAAGGTTGATCCGACTGATACGATTTAAGAGGTGATATTAATGACAGAGAAAAAAGGTTTTCGTGATCCTAAGAAAAAGGAAACAGAAAAATTAGTTCATAAACTAGTTGAAGCAATTGATGAGCACCCAGATAAAGTAAACAATTATTATGATTTAGGTTCTTTGCTAACCCGGTTAAATGACTATCAACAAGCAGAAGAACTCTTTATGAAGGCTTTGGGGATCTTTGAGGCAAAGGGTGACAAGGATGCTATGAACCTCTTAAACTATGGTCTTGGTAACCTTTACTATGAGATTGGCAAAGTTAATGAAGCAATTAAGCTTTACAATAAGATTGATGATCCCAAACTCAAAGCTGATTCTTATCTTATGTTAGCCCAAAGCTATATGAAAAAGGGACAATACAAGCAAGCCGTTGCTTATGGATTAACTGCCCTTGAATTACGTCCAGACGATCCTGAAATTAATCAGGTAATTGGTGATTCATTATTAGCATTAGGTGAATTTAAACAGGCTAAGGCTTATTATGATGCAATTCTAAAGTATCATCCGGGCCGTGCTGATACGCAATTTAACCGCGGAATTGTAGCGATGGTTCTTGGTGAGCCATACAAAGACTACCTTGCGCAAGCTAAGCAGTTAGATCCTAACTACTACCATAAGAGTGAGCAACGACTTAATGATATTGAAAAAGCGCTTCAGGCAACGCAAAAGAAAAATTAGCAACATGAAAGGATGACTTCTATGGCTGAAGAAATCGACCTATTTAAGACGCCAACGGAGCCGTCTTTTTTTATTGGTCAGGTACAATCTGAGATTTTTACTAGTCCAGATTCGTTTTTTAAAGTTTTAATTGTCTCGGTTGAAGAAGCAAATTTTGATTGGCACGAGCCGGAAATTACTGTAACCGGAAGTTTTGGTGATCTTAGTGATGATCAGACTTACCGCTTTGAGGGAAAAATTGTTGAGCATCCACGATATGGACAACAATTTCAAGCTACTTCTTATCATGTCAACCGTCCTACAAGCAAGGATGGGTTAGTTGATTTCTTGTCTGGAAAACAATTTACCGGAATTGGAAAAAAGACGGCTGAAAAAATTGTCGACAAGTTAGGAACAGATGCGATTAATAAAATTATTGCTGACCCGCATGTTTTAGATAAATTAAAACTCCGCAAAGCAGTTAAGGATTCATTGGTTGATAATTTACGGGCAAACCAGGGGATGGACGAGATTATTATCGGCCTAAATGATCTCGGCTTTGGCGCTAACCTTAGTAGTGCAATTTTTGACAAGTACGGGGAAGAAACTCTACATATTATTAATGAAAACCCCTATCAACTCGCCGCTGAAATAGATGGAATTAGTTTTAATCGTGCTGATCAGGTGGCACAAAAATTAGGAATTGCCACGGATGATTCACGCCGGATTGATGCAGCAATTATCCAGACACTTGATGACTTGACAATGGAAACTGGTGATACATTTACTACAACAAAACCTCTTCTGCAGCAAACTATCCAGTTGCTTGCCCAAGGAAGTGGTGGCCGTGTTTCTACAGATTTAATTGCCAACCAAATTGTTGAGTTAGAGAAAAATCAAGAAATTAGTTACGCGGATGAAAAAATTTATCCAACTGCCCTTTATAACGCGGAATGGCAAATTGCTGATCACTTACATCGTCTTCTTACCGTTGACCAGGAAAAATTACCAGCAACGACTATTGAAAAAACAGTTACGGAAGTTGCTGATCAATCGGGGATAAACTATGACCAAGTTCAAAAAGAGGCTATTAAAACAGCCTTAAACAGCAAAGTCATGCTTCTTACGGGAGGCCCAGGAACGGGAAAAACAACAATTATTAAGGGAATTGTAGCTAGCTATGCGAAAATTCATAATCTCTCATTGGATGTAAATGAATATAAGGAAAAGTCTTTTCCTGTTTTGCTAGCTGCTCCTACAGGCCGAGCTGCTAAACGAATGAGTGAAGCTACAGATTTGCCAGCAAGTACAATCCATCGCTTGCTAGGACTTAACGGTCGGGAAATGCCAACTGATATGAATGCCCGCGATTTAGAAGGCTCGTTATTGATTATTGATGAAATGTCGATGGTCGATACCCTCTTGTTTAAGACTCTTATTCAAGCCGTCCCTACTTCTATGCATGTGGTTTTGGTAGGTGATAAAGACCAATTACCATCTGTTGGTCCCGGGCAAATTTTCCATGATCTTCTTGACTTTGCAGAACTGCCCAAAGTTGAACTAACCAATATTCACCGCCAGGCTGCTGATTCAACAATTATCCCATTAGCTCATGCTATCAAAGAGGGTAAGTTACCATCAGATCTAACGAATAAAATGCCAGATCGATCATTTATCTCATGCCATGCTAACCAAGTGCCAAGTGTGGTTCAACAAATTATTGACCTTTCTAAAAAACGAGATTATTCCGCAAATGATATTCAAATCTTGGCACCAATGTACCGCGGACAGGCGGGAATCGACCGTTTGAATGAACTTGCACAACAGGCATATAATCCTCCAGCTAATGGAAAGCAAGAAGTCGATTTTAGGGGACTAACTTTTCGTGTTGGAGATAAGGTTCTGCAACTCGTTAATGTTCCAGAAAAGAACATTTTTAATGGTGATATTGGAAAAATCACAGCAATTGAAAGCGGTAGGACAGTCGGTAAGAAAAATGAATCAATTACTGTCGATTTTGATGGTAATGAAGTGAGCTATAGCCGCATGGAATGGAATCAATTACGGTTAGCTTATTGTATTTCGATCCATAAAGCACAGGGAAGTCAGTTTAAGATGGTTCTTTTGCCGATTGTTCAGCAGTTTAGCCGGATGCTTCAACGAAATCTTTTATATACGGCGATTACCCGTGCCGCAGAAAAGTTAGTCTTGATCGGTGAGCCGTATGCGGTTGTGACTAGTGTAAAAAATGAAGCAGTTAACCGGAAAACTTCTTTGGTCGATCGTCTTGATAAGGTTTGGAGTAAGCATGGTGAACTAAAATCAAAATTGGATCATCAAACGGATTCGTTAACCAAAGAACTTTCTAGTCCGCAACCTGTTCAAAAAGAAAATGAACAGTTAATAAATAATGATGCTCAGCAATATATCCTAACAGCTGATCTCATTAATTCAGAGACAATTGATCCATTAATCGGAATGGAAAATATTAGCTTACAAAGTTTGCATCAAGCCAAATAATACTTGCTTGAATAGTAATTTGTTGTCATAATAGTTATGATTATTGTCGAACTTTAAAGGAGTATAAAAATGACCCAGATAAAAAATGCCGATAATGTGCGTTTATTTTCACTAAATTCAAATCCAAAACTAGCTGAACAAATTGCTCAACGCGTGGGGATTCCGTTGAGTAAAGCTTCCATTAGTCATTTTGCTGATGGGGAAATTAAAATTACAATTGACGAAAGTATTCGTGGCTGTGAGGTCTACGTCATCCAGTCAGTTTCTGATCCAGTTAACACTAACTTGATGGAACTATTAATTATGGTTGATGCTCTACGGCGGGCAAGTGCGGCCAAGATTAACGTAGTAATGCCATACTATGGCTATGCACGTCAAGATCGAAAAGCACGAAGCCGTGAACCAATTACAGCTAAATTGATCGCCAACCTTCTTGAAATGGATCAAATTAGTCGACTAGTAACGATTGACCTTCATGCTCCTCAAGTTCAAGGTTTCTTTGATATTCCTGTTGATCATCTTCAAGCAACCAGTCTTTTTACTAAATATATTGAGGAACAAAACTTGGGTGATGATATTGTAGTAGTTGCCCCTGATCATGCTGGCGTTAATTTAGCGCGGAAATATGCTGAACGAATTAAAGCTTCCATTGCGATTATTGATAACCGTAACAATGAAGTTCGGGAACGGACTGAACAAGAAGTACCGGAATATGTAATCGGGGATGTAAAAGGAAAGACTGCGATTATTGTTGATGATATTGTAGATACAGGAGTACGGATGAACTTATCTGCACAAGCATTAAAGAACTTTGGTGCCGCTAAAGTTTACGGAATTGCTACGCATGCAGTATTATCAGCTGATGCGGTAAATACGTTACAAAATTCTCCTCTTGAAAAAATGATTGTAACAGATACAATCCACCTACCAAAAGAGAAAGAATTCCCTAAGTTGGTTCAATTATCAGTGGACGATTTATTAAAAGAAGCAATTGTTCGTATCCACAATAACCAATCAATTGATACATTGTTTAATCGTAAATAAATTAAAAATCGATGAAAATTCAGAGTTGAAACTGAATTTTCATCGATTTTTATCTTTTAAATTTTTTTAGTTTTCAAATTTTAAGGAAGGTAGTGAATTAACAAAAGCCAAATATGCTTTGTTTTCATCCGTTTCAACGCTACTGCTTTGAAGCTCATCAAGATTTTCTTGGTGAATTGTTGACTCCTCTACAGTAATAATATGAGTAAACGTAGCATTACCGATTAGTTCGACCCAGTAGTTGTAGTCATCACGGTGAAGAATTGTCTTAACCATGCCACCAGGATTATAAACACTAATTGGTTCATTAAATGATGCTGCGTCTGGATGAGTGAGGGCTAAAGTGAGACTAGTGGCAGACATACCTGTCCCACAAGCATTTGTAAAGCCGACTCCTCGTTCAAACGTTTTTACAAAGAGTTTGTTATGACCAAGAATATGGCCAAAATTAACATTTACCCCGTCACTGAAGTAAAGATTATCACTATTTAACCGTGTACCTAATTCTTCAAGTGCTGGGCCATTTAGCTCTTCCATACTAACAAAACTAATTAAGTGGGGGTTAGGAACAGCAAGGGCTGAAAAACGGAGGTTAGGATATAACTCAGGGACGAGGGTGTCTAACAGGCGCTCATGGCCAAGATTATCAAATGGCAAAGCAGTGCGGTCAAACTTTACTGGTGAAATTTCAACCGCAAAAGCAGGAACTCCAGGTGCAAGGTCTTCATGCTGACGAACACGAAGACTAGCATTCATTGTATCAACTTTAAAATCGGTTAAATTATCACGTTCTGCTACATAACGAGCAACCGTTCTCAAACCATTACCGCACATTGAGGCTTCGCTGCCATCTGCGTTAATTACCCGCATTTGTGCTACCGATCCTGGTCTAGTTGGATGGTTAACAACTAAAACGCCATCAGCACCACCGAGAACGCCATTTTGTGTATCAGTTACTTTTCGGGTAAATGAAACTAGTTCTTTATCGGTAAGGGGAGTAGTCAATTGTGTTTGGTCAAGAATAAAAAAGGCATTTTGTGATCCGTGTACTTTTAATAATTGCACCATAAATAGTTCCTCCTAATTTGCGAAAAAGCGATGGTAAATAGCTCGAACGGCATCATCCGCGTCTTCGTTGTATGTTCCGATCATAATTGCAATTCGTGAAGCTCCTTGATTAATCATGGGAACCGCAATGTGTTTTTCGGCTAGAGGCATTAATATATCATCAATTACCCCCGTGCGATTACGCATACCTTCACCAACAACCATGGTAATTGCATAATTATCAATCCATTCTAAACGGTCAGGATTAATCTCCTCTTGAATTTCATTGCAGATGGTATCGATTAATTGGTCATTAATTGCATTCCGATCAAGGATAATTGTTATATCATCGATTCCGGAAGGCATATGTTCGTATGAGACGTTGTGCTTTGCGAGAATTTCAAGGATCCGAAGAGTAAAACCTGCTTGCTTGTTAAGAAGATATTTGTGCAGGTAGAGGGCTGCAAAGTGTTTTCCACTCACGACCCCCGTTATAATATCGCTTGGTTGAAAATCTTTATCAGGGACAATCATTGTTCCCGGCTTTTCAGGATCATTAGTATTACGAACATTAATTGGAATATTTCCTTGAATAGCAGGAATCAATGCTTCATCGTGAAAGACGGAGAAACCAGCATAAGATAGTTCTCGCATTTCCCGGTAAGTCATGGTTGTAATTGGTTGCGGATGGTCGACAATTTGTGGATTGGCTGAGTAAATAGCATCGACATCGGTGAAATTTTCATAAGTTGAAGCGTGAAGACCGCGCGCGAGAATTGCACCGGTGATATCAGAACCACCACGGGAAAAAGTAGCAATGTGTCCAGCAAGAGTTAGGCCATAGAAACCAGGGAATACTAATAATTCGTTCTCATTAAACGTAAAATGACTCAAGTTTGCATATGTTTCTGGAATAACGTTAGCATTATTGGGTGTTCCAGTAACGATAATACCAGCTTCACTTGGTGTCACAAAACGTGCTTCATAGCCTAAATGCTGCAAAAGGATAGCCATTAGTTGAGCGTTTAAGCGTTCACCATGAGCTTTGAAAGCGGCCAAGAGATAGTTATCATTTGGATACGTATGGTTAGGAAGACCTTCCAGTCGTTCAACTAGCGGAATTAATTTATCTGCTGGTAAGCCAAAATAAGCGGCAATCTCTTGATATCGATTTAAAATTTGTTCAACGATTTCTTGGGGATTTTGGCCTGCAATTACTGCTTGGGCATATTTAATCAGTAAGTCAGTAACTTTAATATCATCGGCAAAACGTTTACCCGGCGCAGAAGTGACAATTACCCGGCGTTGGGGGTCAGAGGTAATAATATTAATTGCATTTTGAAAGGCTTCTCCATTAGCCAGAGAACTTCCACCAAATTTTACAACTTTCATACTTAAATACTCCTTTGAGAAAATTAGGGTTGTTAATTTATCTCTAAAATAATTTAATCGAATTCTAACACATTAAGGAAGACATGCAAACCTTTAAGTTGTATAAGGTAAGTAAAATAAACTTTCTTACATCTAATGGATTAAAAAAACTTTTTAAATTTAATTATTTGTATTGACATTCTCATAAAAGACTTATAAGCTATGTATAAATCGAAGAGGCGCAACCGACACTAGTAAACTAATTTAGTCCGCCAAGACATTGAGGTTAGTTGAACAGGGAAGTTGCCGAAGCGCTTAGTTTGGCACATTAAGTAGCTGGGTCGTAGTTGAATAAGCTACGGACTGTCGCAGGACAATAAGAGCTTGCGTTGCGCTATCGACAAATCAGAATGGATAAGTGAATTCCACTGTTTGTTTGCGCAGACAGTGGATTTTTTATAGCCTCTTTACTACAAATCTCATGGAGGAATTACAAATGAACGAACAGATTACTGATCAACAATTAAATGCCGCTGGTCATCTAACGATTGGGGGATGTGATGCGGTTGACTTAGCTCATCAGTTTGGTACCCCGTTAGTTGTTTATGATGTTCAACAGATTCGCCAACAGATTCGAGCATTTAAGCGGGTTTTTGAAGAAAATAATGTTGATTATGCGGTTAGCTATGCTAGTAAAGCTTTTTCAGCAATCGCAATGTATCAAGTAGTTGCTGCAGAAGGTGCGCATGTTGATGTTGTTTCTGGTGGTGAATTATATACGGCAATCAAAGCCGGCTTTCCAATGGCTGATGTTAGTTTTCACGGAAACAATAAATCACGGGAAGAATTGGAAATGGCAATTGACCATCATGTGGGAACAATCATGATTGATAACTTCCATGAGATTGAATTGCTAGCAGACGTTTTGGAGAAGCTTGATGCACATGTTGATGTAATGTTGCGAATTACTCCTGGAATTTCTGCTCATACAAATAAGTACATTCAAACTGGTCAGGTTGACAGTAAGTTTGGGTTTGACCTTCAATCAGGACAGGCAGATGAGGCGTTAGCAAAAGTCCTCGAGAATCCCCGGATGCAAATGAAAGGGTTGCATGCCCATATTGGTTCACAGATTTTTGAGCTTGCGGGATTTGAAGGGGTAGCTAAGAAGTTGGTTGAAGTTGCTGCCCACTGGCAAGAAAAATTTAACTATCAAGCTGCTGTGATCAATGTTGGGGGCGGTTTTGGAATTCGTTATGTAAAAGATGATACACCACTTGCTCCAGAAGAATTTGTGGCAGCAATTATTAAGGTAATTAAAGCTGAAATTAAAGAAACAAATCTTGCTATGCCAGCGATCTGGATAGAACCCGGACGTTCAATCGCGGGGCCCGCTGGTTATAATCTTTATACTGTTGGATCACGTAAAGATGTACCAGGGTTGAAGCCATATGTAACAGTTGATGGGGGGATGGGTGATAACATTCGTCCAGCACTTTATGAAGCACAATATGAAACGGTCTTAGCAAATAATCCTCGTGCAGAGTTGGTTGAACATGTTCGGGTAGCAGGAAAGTATTGCGAGTCTGGTGATATCCTCAGTCAGAATCAGGTATTACCGGCTACAAAACCAGGAGATGTCTTAGCGATGCTTGATACTGGTGCTTATGGTTATTCAATGGCTTCAAATTATAATCGGAATCCTCGTCCAGCAGTTGTCTTTGCAGAAAAAGGCACAGCTCAGGTTGTAATTAAACGAGAAACCTATGATGATTTAATTCATTTGGATGAACCATACCAACAATAATTTGACATATATACAACAATAATTTGACATATATAAAGGAAGAAAGAGGTAAATAATTATGGCTGAATTAGATGCACAAACAATCATTAACTACATTAGTAACGCACCCAAGAAGACACCGGTAAAGGTCTATCTTAAAGGAAATTTGGGTGATTTAGAATTTCCCACAGAAGTAGAAACATTTCTTGAACAGCGTACGGGTGTTATTTTCGGTGATTGGACAGTTATTGAACCGTTATTAAAGGAATACAGTTCAGCAATTGAATCTTACCATGTGGAAAACGATGCGCGTAATTCAGCAGTCCCTTTGCTTGATTTGAAGGATATTAATGCCCGCATTGAGCCAGGAGCAATTATTCGCGATAAAGTGCTTATTGGTGACAATGCTGTCATTATGATGGGCGCAACAATTAATATTGGTGCTGAAATTGGTGCCGATTCGATGATTGATATGGGGGCAGTTCTTGGTGGCCGTGCAATTGTTGGTCGCCACTGTCATATTGGTGCTGGTACTGTATTAGCTGGAGTGGTTGAACCGGCTTCAGCTGAACCAGTCCGCATTGATGACAATGTAATGATTGGCGCCAATGCGGTGGTAATTGAAGGGGTTCATGTAGGAGAAGGAGCGGTCATTGCTGCTGGCGCCGTGGTTACTCATGATGTTGCTCCTCATACGATGGTTGCGGGAGTTCCTGCTAAGTTTATTAAGAATGTTGATGACCAAACTGCTGGTAAGACTGAATTAGAGGACGATTTACGGAAGCTTTAGGAGGATGAAGATGTTAACAGAAGAAGAATTAATTCAAATTCGTCGTCATCTCCACCAAATTCCGGAACTAGCTCTCCATGAATTTGACACCCACCAATACTTAGTGGAGACGGTTGCTAGTTTTAACCAAGCATTTTTAGAAGTTCGTACTTTTAAGGAATTGCCAACTGCTCTCATGGTGTTAGTTCATGGTCAGAATCCACAACGAACAATTGGATATCGAACAGACATTGATGCTTTACCAGTTGAGGAACAAACAGGCTTGCCATATTCATCAACTCATCCGGGAATAATGCACGCCTGTGGTCATGATATTCATATGACGGTTGCATTAGGTGTATTGAATTATTTTAGTGAACACCAGCCGCAAGATAATATCCTGTTTTTCTTTCAACCGGCCGAAGAAAGCGAAAATGGTGGAAAGCGGGCATATGAACTGGGCTTGTTTAGCGGAAAGTGGAAACCAGATGAGTTTTACGGTTTGCATGATAATCCTGATTTGCCAGCAGGAGCAATTGGTTGTCGGATGGGGACCTTGTTTGCGGGAACCACGGAAGTTAATATTGACCTCAATGGTAAGGGCGGTCACGCGGCGTATCCTCAAAATGCTAATGATACGGTCGTTGCGGCAGCCTCATTAATTCTTCAAGTGCAGACTGTGATTTCGCGGAGTATCGATCCTATTCAAAGTGGTGTAATTACTTTAGGAAAGATTGACGGCGGGACGATTCGAAATGTTATCGCTGGACATACACGGATTGAAGGAACGATTCGGGGACTAACGCAGACGATGATTGAAACTATTGATGATCGCTTGAAGGACGTATGTGAAGGAATCGGGCGTAGTTTTAACATGGATGTTTCCCTTGAATTAAATCAGGGTGGCTATTGGCCAGTAGAAAATAATCCAGAATTAACAAAACGGTTTATCCATTATATGGAAGAAACACCAACTGTAAACTTTATCGAAACAGAACCAGCAATGACTGGGGAAGACTTTGGCTACTTACTGGCTAAATTTCCGGGAACCATGTTTTGGCTTGGGGTTGAAGATGATTCACAATTACATTCGGCCACCCTTACCCCCAATGAAAAAGCAATTAAACGTGGAGTAGATGCGATTACTGGTTTTCTTGAATATCGGATGCAAAATTAATAGGGAACAAATAATGGAGGAAATAATATGACATTATTACAAAATGCAGACTTAATGACGGCAATTGTAACCCCTTTTGATGATGAGGGAAATATTGACTATGGTCGTTTAGAATATTTGACAAATTACTTAATTGAACATGGGAGTAATGGTTTTGTTATCGGGGGGACTACTGGGGAAACTCCAGAACTCACTCATGATGAAAAAATTGAGCTATACCAACATTTCGGTGAAATTGTAAACGGACGGGTTCCGGTTATTGCTGGAACTGGTAGCAATAATACTAAGGAAACGATTGCCTTTACTAATGAGGTTGCGCAAATTAACGGTATCGATTATGCCCTTGTTGTTGTTCCTCCTTATAACAAACCTAACCAACGGGGAATGGTTGCTCATTTCACAGCAGTTGCGGATAATGTTGACCTCCCAATCATCATTTACAACATTCCTGGTCGTACAGGGGTAAAGATGGCTCAGGAAACCGTAGTAGAATTGTCGCACCATCAAAATATCGCCGCTGTAAAACAATGTACATCTTTGGAAGAACTTGAATACATTGTTGAACACCGCGACCCTGATTTTGCAGTTTTCACGGGTGAAGATGCACAGGCGCTAACTGCCCGGGTTTTAGGAGCAAATGGGGTTATCTCGGTTGCTTCCCATACCTATGTCGATCAAATGCGCCAAATGTATGACTCACTATACCGAGGCGATTATCAAACTGCTGGTAAGTTGCAACGGTGGTTAACTCCCCGGATGGCCGCTTTGTTTATGTTCCCATCACCATCACCAGTTAAAGCTGTTTTGAATGCGCAAGGTTTTAACGTTGGTAGTTGTCGCTTACCAATTCTTCCATTAAATGAAGAAGAAAAACGCGAATTAGAGACTGCCTTATCATTACCTACTAATTCGTTGACTGCCAAGAACTTACCTTTAAATTTGGGGGAATAAAGCATGAAAAAAGTTTTAATTGCTGGTGCGACTGGAGCAATGGGACAAAAGGCTGTTGATCTAGTGAACTCACTCGCTGGGTTTGAAATTACTGCTGCGCTTGCACCAACCTTAACAAAAGAGAATATGGCTGATTTTCACCTTGCATCATCTGTTCATCCTTATCAAACTTTGGATGAAATTGAAGATGGCGTTGCTGATATTTGGATTGATTTCACCTTGCCAAGTGCTGTTTATCAGAATGTTAAGTTTGCGCTTGAACACGGAATGAGGCCGATTGTTGGAACAACCGGCTTAACCGATGAACAACAAGCAGACCTGGTGCGCCTCAGTGAAGAAAAACAAGTGGGTGGATTGATCGCTGCTAATTTTGGGATGTCGGCAGTTCTTCTTATGAAATTTGCTCAGGAAGCAGCTAAATATTTCCCGGACGTTGAAATTATTGAAATGCATCATGGTGATAAAAAAGATGCCCCATCAGGAACGGCTTTGAGTACCGCAAAGTTGATCGATCAAGTCCGTCCTGCACATGAGACGAATCCTGATGAGACAGAGAGCTTAACCGGTGCGCGGGGTGGCGACTACCATGGAATTAAGATTCATGCTGTTCGACTTCCGGGGTACATTGCTCACGAACAAGTTCTCTTTGGTGGGGATGGCGAGGCCCTAACTATCCGCCAAGACTCATTTGACCGTCAATCCTTTATGAATGGGGTTAAGGTTGCTCTGGAGAAAGTTGATGGATTATCAAAATTGGTAATTGGCTTAGAAAATATTTTATAAGAGGGTGAAAAAATGCCAAGACTCCATGCTGAATTAGCAACAACCGTAAATAGTCATCTGGCAGCTGTTCCGCCAGCACAGATTCGCGCATTTGATGAAGAAATTTCTGCCGTTCCTGGACTAGTAAAATTAACGCTTGGGGAACCGGACTTTGCTGTGCCAGATCATGTTAAGAAGGCAGCAATTGAAAGTATTCAAAATGATGATTCTCACTATTCGTCGAGTAAGGGTAAGATTGAATTACGCAAAGCGATTAGTAAATATCTTGAGCAGAGTCGTCACGTTTACTATGACCCTGAAACCGAAATTGTAGTAACGATTGGGGCAACAGAAGCGGTAACCGCGACAACTTTTGCAATGTTAAATCCGGGAGATAAAGTAATTATTCCCACTCCAGCATTTTCGCTATATTTCCCGAGTGTTTCTCTAACTGGTGCTGAACCGATCAAAGTTAACACTGCTGAAGATGGCTTTTTGTTATCCGCTGAAAGACTAGAAGAGGTATTAGCAAAAGAGGGTCCGGCAGTAAAGGCTGTTCTCTTAAATTATCCTAATAATCCAACTGGCCGTTCGTACACTGAAGAAGAGTTAAAAGCATTGGCTAAAGTAATTGAAGATCATCATATCTATGCGATTGTTGATGAGATTTATAGTTCATTGATGTACGATCAACCCTTCCATTCACTTGCGACACTTTTGCCCGAGCAGACAATTCTGATTAGTGGTTTATCAAAATCACATGCAATGACGGGTTATCGTTTAGGATATGTGGCTGGCCCAGGAGAATTTATTTCAACGATGTCAAAGATGCATTCATTTATGGTAACGTGCCCAAATGATACTGCTCAAGCGGCCGCGATTGAAGCGTTAGAAAACGGGAATGATGATCCGCAAGAATTTAAGCGGGCCTATCGTCAACGGAGAGATAAACTTGCGAGTGCAATGAGAAAGATGGGCTTTGAAATTGCGTTGCCAGATGGCGCATTTTATATTTTTGCTAAAATCCCTGCGCAATTTGGGAAGGATGATCTCGCTTTTGCTCGTAAACTAGCCCACGAAGCTAAAGTTGGCGTAATTCCTGGAAATGCATTTGGTCCTGGTGGAGAAGGATACATTCGCTTATCATATGCAGCGGCAGATTCTGTTATTGATACGGCGATTGAACGGTTACAAAATTTTATGAATAATTTAGGATAGGTTGAAAGAAGGAACTAAGATGAGTAAAGAATATAATGTCGCAATTTTGGGTGCTACTGGTGCAGTTGGTACACGGATGATTCAGCAATTGGAACAATCAACAATTCCAGTAAAGAGTGTGAAATTACTGGCATCTGCTAAGTCAGCTGGTAAACAATTATCATTTAAAGGCCAACCGATCACTGTTGAAGAAACGACACCTGATTCTTTTAATGGGGTTGATATTGTGCTTTCATCTGCTGGTGGATCAGTATCAAAAAAGTTCCTTCCAGAAGCAGTAAAACGGGGAGCAGTTTGTGTTGATAATACGAGTGCTTTTCGAATGGAACCTGATGTACCGCTAGTAGTTCCAGAAGTAAATGAAGAGGCGTTAAAAAATCATCACGGAATCATTGCTAATCCTAACTGTTCGACAATTCAAATGGTGGTAGCATTGGAACCAATCCGCCAAGCATTTGGATTAAATCAAATTATTGTTTCGACTTACCAAGCAGCTTCAGGAGCAGGCCAATCAGCCTTAAATGAATTACGACAAGAAACTCAAGACTACCTTGATGGTAAAGATATGCAAGCAGATGCCAAGATTTTGCCAACAAAGGGTGACAAGAAGCATTATCCATTAGCTTTTAATTTATTACCCCAGATCGATGTCTTTGAAGATGATGGTTACTCCCATGAAGAATGGAAGATGATCCACGAAACAAAGAAGATCATGTTAAACGACATGGACGCTAAGGATATTAAGGTTACTGCCACTTGTGTTCGTGTACCTGTCCCAATTGCTCATGGAGAATCGATTTACTTTACTGTTGATGATCCAACGGTAACTGTTGACCAATTGCGGGCAGTATTAAAGGACGCTCCCGGGGTAGTTCTGCAGGATGATCCTGCGCACCAGGTTTATCCTCAACCAATTAATGCTGTTGGCAAGCGTGACACTTTTGTTGGTCGTCTCCGTGCAGATGAAGAAAATCCTGGTTCCTTTAATATGTGGGTTGTTGCTGATAATCTCCTTAAAGGGGCGGCTTGGAATACCGTTGAAAATGCAGAACGTTTAGTCGCAAATGGGTTAGTTTAAAATTTTATAATCATAATAAAAAATACTCTCTGAATATAGGGAGTATTTTTTGTATGGTTATAAAGTTTGTCGATAGTAAAAAGTAATGTAGCCAATAAAAAGTTGAAATAAGTCTTCAGTATTTTTAGGATCTAGTTCAAAAAGTTTTTTAATGCGAAGTAATCGGTTATTAAGTGTATTACGGTGTACAAATAAATTATGCGCAGTTTGATTTACACTCATATTACACTTAATGAACTCACGGATTGTATCGATCAATTCTTTCCCATCTTTTCTTTTTAGTAAAGCTTCATATTGATCATTAACTGCTATTAAATTTAAATCACTATCTAATACCTGTTTAATAAAAGAGACTTGTGAGTAATGCCTAAATGATGGCTTTCCAAAAATATTACTTAATCGCAGTGTTGTAACTGCTTGCTCCGCTAATCTACCAAGCAAATTACCCCAATTACTGATACCGTATTCAATTTCTTGATGTTCAAGTTTTTGTTGAATATATGTTTCTTGGTGCTTTGAACTGAGGATAATCAACTCAATGTGATTAGTAAGAGAAAAAATAATTGTTTCCTGATCTAGTTTAAGGTTTTTGATTATCTGAGAACTCCCAGCAATTGCAATTACAAGTCGTTGTTTTGCTAGATTTATATTTAGACGATTTGCTTCCTCAACTAGTTCACTATCAAGTTGCGGATTTTGATACTTGCTGACATTAATCCACCTATAAATAAATCTTTGTTTAACTTTTTCAATTTCGTGCTCTTGTTCATTTTCTTGTTTTTGCTGTAGCAAGAGCTCGACTGCTGTTTTTAGCAATGATGCTAGGGGAGTAACTTTATTAGGGTCACCAGTAATTCCAACAACACCAATAATTTCATTTTTAAATTTTAAGGGCATATTAACGCCTGGCTGTCCATGATTTCCATATTGTTGCTCCATTGGTAGTGTTTTTCGCTGTTTTATCGCATCAACAGCTCCAACATGTAAAGTATTTATCCTGCTTTTATTTCCACTTGCAATAATATAACCTTTCTTATTCATAATATTAATGTTATACGGTATTTGCGTCGATCATATGATCGACAATTGATTGTGCAAGTTCTGGTTTGAGTTCCATTATTTTCTCCTTACTGATTGGTAATTAGACGATAAGATTTTGATAATAGGATTTGTGTACAAAATGCATAATAATCTTTGTGCAAAACATAACTTGTTATAAGCTTGTTTAAGGATTAATGTAAACGATGACAAAGGGATACTGTTTCTTGTGATATTTTATCTTATTTTAATATTTCTTTACTAGCAATCAAAGAGGAGGCTTATAAAATGATTTCTTGGTGGGGAGCATTAATAGGATTAGCACTTGCGATTTTTTTAATTTTACGAAAATTAGATCCAGTATATTCATTATTACTAGGTGCAATAGTCGGCGCCGTTATTGGTGGGGCTGGTTTAGAAGGAACTATTAATATTTTGGTTAAAGGTGAACAAAGTGTAATGGGAACGGTCCTTCGAGTATTAGCAGCAGGAATGTTAGCTGGTGTTATGATGGATTCTGGGGCTGCCGAAACCCTTGCACGGACAATCGTTAATAAATTTGGTGATCGGTTAGCTATTTTTGCATTAGCTCTAGCAACGATGGTAATTACAGCTGTGGGTGTCTTTATCCCAGTCGCTGTTTTAATTGTTGCACCAATTGCCCTTGAAGTTGGTCGCAATATGCATATTTCAAAATTATCTTTATTGGTTGCCTTATCTGGTGGAGGCAAGGCAGGTAACATAATCTCACCAAATGCAAATACAATTGCAGCAGCAAAGGGTTTTGGGCTTGAACTAAGTCAAGTAATGATTGCTGATTTTATTCCTGCCGTCATCGCTTTAATAGTTACAGTTGTTGTAGCTAGAATGATCCGCAAAAAAGGTAGGGCAGTTCTAGAACAAGATCTTGAAGATAGTGCAAAAACGATCAAGCAAAGTGATTTGCCGACATTTAAACAAGCCATCGTTGCTCCTGTTATTGCAATAGTTTTACTTTTATTAGGACCAATTGGAACTATTTGTCATTTACCATTATTAGCAAAAGTAAATTTAGATGCTACCTATGTTTTGCCATTTGCAGCAATAATAGGTGCTCTAGCAATGGGAAAAGGTGAAAAAATTAAGAGTTATGCTCAGACCGGTGTTAGTCGAATGACTGGCGTAGTAATGATTTTAATTGGTGCAGGTGCAATTGGTGCTACTATTACTGCGTCTACTTTCCCAGAGTTATTAATCGAACTTATTAAGGCAAGTCATGTGCCTGGTGTCTTATTAGCACCACTTTCTGGTATTCTCATGGCCGGAGCAACTGCTTCAACCTCTACGGGTGTTATTTTAGCTACTGGTTCTTTTGCCAAGTCTATTTTAGGATTTGGTGTTGCACCACTTGCAGCGGCTGCAATGGTTCATACTGGGGCGATTGTCATTGACCAATTACCTCAAGGAAACTATTTCCATGTTACAGCGAATGCAATGCATATGGATATTAAAGAACGATCGCAAGGTATTTTTTATGAATTCTTAGTTGGAGGTTCCGCAATGTTAACCGCAACTATCTTGTATGGCTTTTTGCATTTACTATAAATGAAAGGATGATCAGTGATGAAATTTGTAATTGCTCCAGATTCATTTAAAGGCGGACTAACAGCAAAAGAAGCAGCAAATGTGATGGCAGAAGGAATTAAAAGAGTGTTTCCGAATGCCGAGTATGTTTTAGTTCCAATGGCTGATGGAGGAGAAGGAACTGTTCAATCCTTAGTTGATGCGACTAACGGTCGAAAAATGATTGCTAAAGTCCACAACCCATTAAATAAATTAGTTAATGCTGAGTACGGAATATTAGGTGATGGGGAAACAGCAGTGATTGAAATGGCAGCGGCAAGTGGCCTTCAATTTGTTAATAAGGAGACTGCGAACCCGCTTATTACAACTACATATGGTACCGGCGAGTTAATTAAGGATGCTCTTGACCATAACATAAAAAAAATAATTATTGGAATTGGTGGAAGTGCAACCGTTGATGGCGGGGCGGGAATGGCCCAAGCACTTGGAGCACGTTTACTGGATGCTGATAATCATGAAATTGGTTTAGGCGGTGGTGAGTTAGCAAGTTTAGAGCAAATAGATTTTGGAGACTTAGATCCTCGCTTAAAAAATGTAGATATTCAGATTGCATCAGACGTTACCAACCCATTAACAGGAAAAAATGGGGCCGCCCCAGTATTTGGCCCGCAAAAAGGAGCTGATGACGAAATGGTGAACATCTTGGACAAAAATCTTCATCATTATGCACGAAAAATAGTTGCAGCTGGTGGGCCAGACGTTGAACAAACGGCAGGTGCAGGGGCAGCCGGTGGTTTAGGAGCCGGATTAATAGCATTTACCGGTGCGACAATGAAGCGAGGAATAGAATTAGTGATTGAAGCAACTCAACTACAAAAAAAGGCAGTTGGCGCTGATTATGTTTTTACTGGTGAAGGAGGAATTGATTTCCAGACTAAATTTGGTAAAACGCCATATGGAGTCGCTAAGGCAACTAAAGAGGTGGCTCCTAATGCTCCAGTAATTGTGTTGGCTGGAAATATTGGTAAAGGTGTAAATGATCTATATTCATCCACGGCCATCGATGCAATTTTTGCAACTCCTGAAGGGGCTAAACCATTAAAAGCAGCATTAGCAGATGCACCTATTGATATTGCGCAAACAGCAGAAAACGTTGCGCGTTTAATTAAAGTGAGTCATGTTAATAATTAGGAATTAAAAGAGGGTGGAAAAAACTTTGCTTTTTTCTCACCCTCTGCTATTTTCACGAACAATTGCAAGATAACGTAGAATTAGCTTCGCGTTGTCACAAGGCTCGCGTCCGAGCGACAATTAGCCCATACCTCCGCCTTAGCTTAGCCAACCGCCTTGTCGAGAAGACTGTTTTCTACGCACATTTTACAGCAAATTACTGGCTTGGCTTAGTCTTATAAAGACCGTATAATGAATTGGAAGATAACCAAGGAGAATTTAAAAATGGAAGATAATAAATATCAATATGATGAAAACGGCTTTCGTGAAGATTTAAAAGATGATCCAGATGTCCTCCACCAGCCAGATGCTGACCGTACACAGCGCGATTTAATAACTCTGGACTATGATGAGACGTTGGCATTTCTTAATGGTGAAAAGGAAGTTAAGACTGTTTATGACTTTTCAGATGATGTTTTGGAAAAAATAAAAGAAAAATATCCAACCCTAAATGATACACCGATCAATAAAGTAATCATGGAAAAATATCAGCAGATTTTATCCGCTCGATACAATGAATCACAAGCAAATAATAAGACGGTGCATGCCGATGATAGCGAGGATAATGATGAATAGTCTAATAACGTTTATTATTTCAATTGCCTTTTTAGGATTAGTGATTTGGGAAAATCGTTTACATAGTCAACTTGGATTCTTGGCAAGTCAACGACCAGATAAAGTTACAAAGGATTTTATTCGGGTAGTTCGTCAAGAAAAACGGTTGAATTGGATCTTGTGTATACTAGCAATTATTGTTTTCATGACGACTAGTCGTTACTCAGTTCTATTAATGAGTATTATTACAATTATTGAATTGTTATTAGTAACTCGTATGGATCGTGTAAAAAATGAAATGATAGATTAAATATTATTATAATGATTAATCTTTTAAGAAAGAGTAACGTTTTTTAAGAACTATCTAATAATTGCTATACGCATTTAAAAATTAATGGTAAAGTTAGAATTGTGTATTTCACTAATTTATTATTGTTTGTTTAGTTTTTAGGAACTTATTGGGAGGGTGTTTTATTTATATGAGTAAAAAAAGAATACATCATTCAAATAACCATCGATCTCGTGGCGTTTTTGCAGGAGCAGTTAGTGCCTTAAGTTTATTAGCAGTGACAACACAAGCAGTTAATGCTGAACAGCTTACTGTTAAGTCTGGTGACACTATTTGGGGGCTTGCAAAACAACATGGACTTTCTATTAGTGCATTAGAACAAGCAAATCCTTCAGTTAAGAAGATAAGTGATAGCATCGACTTAATTACAGTTGGTCAACAATTAACGTTGCCTACTACTCAACATGATGCTAACGCGGATTTGAATGCTGATGGTAGTTATACTGTTAAGCCTGGCGACACGCTTAGCTCTATTGCAGATCGTTATAATGTAACTGTTAGTCAATTAATGTCATGGAATAACTTAAGCTCTAATAATTCATTATACATTGGACAACAACTCAGTGTAACAGGTCCTGCGATCTCAACTGCTGTAAACGCGCCCGTTGTAAGTACCCCTGTTGCTGATGCGAGTGTATCGGCTCAGCAACCGGCTGCTCAATCGACAGACACAACTTCATTGATTCAGGTTCAAACTTCAGCAGTTACGTCTACTTCTGTGTCTCAACAAGATATGGCTAGTAGTCAACCAGCAGGGACTTCACAAGCAACTCCTGCTTTGAGTGCAACGCAACAAGTTTCAACTTCTTCAACAGTAGCTGCTCCTAACCAAAGTGCAACCAACAATAGTAGTACCACTATTGCGAATAGTACAACTTCGACTTCTGCTGCTGTAACGTCCTCAGCAACTACTAATAGTCCAGCCACTACAACAGTTGCTGCTCAACCTGCTACAGCTAATAATGTTCAGGTTGCTTCTGCCTCAGCTGAAAATAGTGTTGCACCGCAAACACAAAGTTTTGCTGTTAGTCAAGCTACTTCAACAGCTGTGAATACTGCTGCTTTATATGGACAATCATTTGTTCAAGCAGCACCAGTAGCAAGTCAAGCTTCACAATCACAGACTGCACCAGCATCACAAGCGACGGATAACGTTCAGAATAGTAATGCTGCTTCGCAACAAACAACTGTTGTAACGTCACAAGCTCAACCGCAACAATCACAAGCGGCTGCTAGTCAACCTGCACAGCAAGCAGCAACTACTAATCAAGATTTACAACATGGTTCTGTAGTTAGTCTTGCCACTAAGATTGCTAACTCTAATAGTGTTCCATACGTATGGGGTGGTGAAAGTCTTAGTGGAATGGATTGTTCTGGATTAGTTAAGTATGTTTATGCTAATGCGGAAGGTAAGCAATTACCACACTATACAGGAGCACTTGAAAACTGTGTGGACCAACATCCAGTTAGTGAAGCTAAGCCAGGCGATCTCTTATTCTGGGGTAACCATGGTTCAACTTACCATACAGCTATTTACACAGGAAATAATCAATATGTGGCCGCTGCTCACCCGGGGACTAATGTTTCGACTTACACAATCAGTCCATACTTTAATCCAAGTTTTGCCGGAACGGTTAAATAGTTCTGATAGATTATTAGAGCTTTTTCATTAGATAGTAACAAAGATGTAACCTAAAAAGGGTTAACATTCTTCTATCCTCGTGTTATCTTACTTATATTGCAATTCCAGTATTGCTCTAAAAATATTTCACATTTATTGGGGAGTGTTAAATATGAGTAACAAACATGAAATTGAAGAAGATTTATACCGTGCACAGTCCCGTTTGGATGATTTATGTAAACAAGAGGGACAGGAAAATACGGGCACTCAGACTGTTACTATTCAACCAAAATACGGTGAAGAGATGCAATCTTTACGGGAAGAATGCAGTCAGTTACGGATTATTTTAGAAGCAATGGAAGCTTCTGAAGATTAATAAACTAAAAAAGATTAACAAAAAGCAGTAAGCGCTAGAAGAAAAAATTATCTTCTGGACTTACTGCTTTTAACTTATTTTTCTGTTGTTTGCCAAATTGGATATTGACTAATGTCTAGGGTGAGGTCGATAAAACGATTACCTATTTCTTCTCCGTCAGTTTGACTAAATTCTAGTGAAGTAGTTGTGATGTGGAGATTATCGCTTTGGAAGTGGTGGGCAAATTTTGATTGATCTAAATTGCCTCGGGCTAATTGCAGCAATTGCCATATTGTCATAGGCCATCCTTTCCGTTCAGCGACGACTAATTCCAATAATGGTTTCTTTAACGAAGCACTTGGGGCAACTTTAAATCCACCACCGATAAATGGATGGTTGCTGGTAATTGCGATGTAAGCTTTAGGAAAAATAAAGCGTTCACGCCCAGATTGAATCATCAGGGTAAAGGGCTCTTGATCATAGATTACTCCAATTGCCTTTTGGAGGTAGGTGAAACGCCCAATATGATTTTTCTTGTGACGAGCCTTAAACGTATTAGCACGACTAACAATTGCCGCGTCAAAACCAATCCCTAAATTATTAAGAAAATAACCTTCTTCACCCCGAATCGCCTCATGATAATGACCAATGTTAATTTTTTGTGGTGCGTCTGCAGTTAAAATTTGATTTAATGCCCTTTGTGGATGCATAGAAATCCCGTAACCGCGGGCAAAATCATTTCCTGTCCCAGCAGGAATATATCCAACCGCAAGTGGTTTTTTATTCAATCGCTTGGCCGTCTTCATAAGTCCATTAACAACTTGATGTAGCGTACCATCACCACCAATCGCAATGACAATTGTTGATCCCGCATTATGAGATTGGGCGATTTGGCTGGCAAGGTATTCTCCATGATTAGGATACTTAGTTGTTTCCATGTGATAATCAATTTGTTGTTGATCTAAGACCGGTTTAATTGACGACCATGCCTTTTCTGCATTACCATTACCAGCATGACGGTTGAGGATGATTGAATAATTCATCAATATTCCTCCTTTGAATGGTGCCAAAAAGCAAAATAATATTTATATTCGAATAATTAATTCAGTATTTTTCTAATGTTCATAAGAAAGTTGGAGGCTGAGAAAAACAAGCGTTTTTCTCAGCCTCTGTTAATGATTAAAAGCTTAGAACGTCGTCAACTTAAAGTTAGGGTTTTGCTTTTCGTAAGCAAGGGCCTTTTCATCAAGTTGTTCTACAAATTCAATATTGTAGTCAGTGTTGTGTTCAACCATTAAAAGTGCTTCAGCTTCTGAATCAGCTTCAATATACAATGATTGAGTGTTTTCACGAACTGGGCGTTTTGTCTTATCAGCTTGGTAGTATACTTTAAAAGTCATACTGTTAAAAACTCCTTAATTAAAGATATTATGCAGTAATTTACTTTATTATTCTATCACAGATAACCAAAAGTGTCTTAAATTTTCCTAACATGGTATTATTAAATAAAGGTAAAGGCCAACGAGGTGATAGTCATGGTTATATTCTTAATCTGTATTTTAGCAGCAATAATTGTTATTGCTCTTTATTTAACGATCCATCGCGTATTTCTTAAGCGAGCAACGATGATGGTACAGAAAAACGCTCAAGACGTTACTGATGCAGCGTTAAATACTAGTTTGAAAGAAATGTTACATTGGAATAAAAATCTAAATTCTCAAATTGTTGCCGATGTTTGGGGAAAAGGTGTGCTTGCTTTTGAATACCATTTTGATTATAAAAAAGAAAATATTAATCTTGATGATTTCACACGTCAAAAACTAGCAGCAGAACTTAATGAATATGCAAAACGACACCATTTAAAGATGGCTCCCAAAGCCTCTCAACCGTTTATTATAACCGATTGGTGGAAATATGAGGGGATTTTGCATATCGATATTGCCTATTTGATAAATGAAGCAACTGTTGAGTACATTGAAGATTTAAAAAAATTAAATCAGTAATTAGTGAAAATGGCCGGGAGAAAGTGTATTTTTCTCTCGACCATTTTTTGTAAAAATTAACTAATCATTACTGTATCTGCAGGCGCCTCAAATGGTTGATCTTTATTAATATGATCGTAAAATAGCACCCCATGCAAATGGTCAATTTCATGCTGACAAACAATTGCTGGATAATGCTTTAATCGTACCTTATGAGTTTCACCGTTAACGTCTTGATAACGTAATGTGATGCGGTCATGTCGTGGTACGTAGCCAGGCACGTCTTTATCAACTGAAAGACAACCTTCGCCTTCAGTAAGAGCACCATATTGAACCGATTCACTAACGATTACTGGATTAATGATAACGTCCTTAAATAAGGGCTTTTCACCTTCAGCAGGTGCGGGAACAAGGACAGCAGCCATTTGCTTTGAAACACCAACTTGAGGAGCGGCAAGGCCAACTCCAGCTCGTAACTTGTACTTTTCACATAATTCAGGATCTTGGCTTACTTCTAAGTATTGCATCATATCCTTTGCTAATTTTTGGTCTTCATCAGATAGGGGAAATGAGACCTTAGCAGCTCGTTTACGTAAAACGGGATTGCCATCACGGGTAATATCTTTCATTAAATACATTACTCACTATGCCTCCATATAAAAATTCAGTCATATTATAGTCTATCATAACTATTTAAAATTGCTAATGAATATGAGGATAACAATATTTAACTATAAATTTTGAAAAAACGTATACTTCACTTGGACCATTTTAACAATTCTGTCCATTAAGTTTATGAAAGCGCTTGTATTATTTAGGCAATCGGTTATACTATAAATGTAGGTAAGCAATCGCTTACATGATGTTAATTGGATTTGGAAAGGAATGTTGAATATGGCCAATACCAAAGCTGTCAATTTTGCTGAGATTAAAGCCAATGAAGGGGTACCTTATGCAAAACCCGTACAAATTCTGGATAACGACGGAAATGTTGTTAACGAAGAATTAATGGCTAATTTCAATGATGAATTATTAGTTGACTTAATGAAAAAAATGGTTTGGGCACGTGCCTTGCATGAACAAACAATGAGTTTTTCAAAGCAAGGTCGATTAGGTTTCTATGCGCCAACTTGGGGTGAAGAAGCTTCTGAAATGGGAACAGCTGCTGCATTTAAGAAGCAAGACTTCCTTTTCCCTGCTTATCGTGATTTGCCACAATTAATTCAACATGGAGCAACTGTTGCTCAAATGTACTTATGGTCAAAGGGACACATCAAAGGTAACCTTTTTGATGCACGTGCTCTCCGGCCACAAATTATTATCGGAGCGCAGATGGTCGAAATGGCTGGTGGTGCTCTTGGAATTAAGAAGAATGGTGAAAAGGACACTGTTGCCTATGCTTACACTGGTGAAGGTGGAAGCTCACAAGGGGATACTTATGAAGGAATGAACTTTGCTGGTGCATTCCAAGTACCTGGTGTATTTATTATTCAAAATAATGGATGGGCTATTTCGTTCCCACGAAAGCTACAAACTGAAACACAAACAATTGCCCAAAAGGCTGTTGCTGCTGGAATTCCAGGTGTCCAAGTTGATGGAATGGATGTCCTTGCATGTTATGAAGTTGCTAAAGAGGCACGTGAATTTGCTGCTGCTGGTAATGGACCAGTGCTAATCGAAACATTAACATACCGGTTTGGTGCTCACAGTTCAGCAGGTGATGATCCTACTCGTTACCGGACTGAGGATGAAACAAAGCCATGGTTTGATAAAGATCCATTGATTCGTCTTCGCAAGTACCTAACGAAAAAGGGGCTTTGGTCTGAAGAAGAAGAACAAAAATATGCTGATGAATGCAAACAAAGCTTTAAAGAAGCAATGAAAGAAGCAGACTCAGTAGAACCTGAAAAAGTTAGCGATATGTTGAAGCGGACGTTTGAAGTACCAACTCCAGACATTAAAGAACAAATTAAGAAGTACGAAGAAAAGGAGTCGAAGTAATCATGGCTAAAAAGACTTATATCAAAGCTATTACTGAAGGTATTGACATCGCTTTAGCCGAAGATCCTAAGACTTTAGTATTCGGTGAAGATGTTGGTAAAAACGGTGGTGTTTTCCGTGCGACTAATGGGCTTCAAGAAAAATACGGTGTTGATCGAGTATTTAGTACCCCTCTTGCCGAATCAGGTATTTTAGGAATGTCAATTGGTTTAGCAGTAACTGGCTGGCGTCCAGTACCAGAAATTCAATTCATGGGCTTTACTTTTGAAGCATTGGATTCTATCGCTGCTCAAATGTCACGGATACGTTTCCAATACAATGGGACTAAGCATGCACCAATTACTATTCGGACTCCTTATGGTGGTGGTACTCATACTGCTGAACTACACGGGGATGATCTTGAAAACTTCTTCGTTGGTATTCCAGGATTACGGGTTGTTGCACCAAGTTCTGCCTATGATGCTAAGGGATTAATTATTTCTGCAATTGAAAATAACGATCCAGTTCTTTTTCTTGAAAACCTTCGTCTCTATCGTTCAGTCAAAGGTGAAGTTCCTGATGACAAGTATACTGTTCCGTTGGATAAAGCAAATGTTGTTCAAGAAGGTACTGATGTTACAATTATCGCTTATGGTGGTGAAGTATCAGAAGCACAAAAAGCCGCTAAGAAATTAGCTAAGGACAATATTTCTGCTGAGATTATCGACTTACGTTCTCTTTACCCACTTGATACTGACACGATCTTTGAATCAATTAAGAAGACGCACAGAGTAGTCATTGTTCAAGAAGCGCAAAAGATGGCTGGTGTTGGTGCCCAAGTTGCATCAGCTATTTCAGAAGGTGCAATTATGTATCTTGATGCTCCTGTTACCCGGGTTGCTGCTCCTAACTCAGTATATCCATTCCCACAAGCTGAAAATGTTTGGCTTCCAGGTGCACGTGATATTGAGGATGCCGTACGAGAAGTAATTAATTACTAAAAGTGCGGAATAGAAAGGGTGTTAATACGATATGGCATACATTTTTAGACTACCAGAAATGGGAGAAGGATTAACTGAAGGTGATGTTGCTTCTTGGCTCGTTAAAGAAGGAGAAGCAATTAAAGCTGATGATCCTTTAATTGAAATTCAAACTGATAAATCGACTACTCAATTGGTATCCCCAGTTGATGGAACTGTCAAAAAATTATTTGTAAAAGAAGACGACCACGTTGAAAAGGGCGACAAGCTCGCTGAAATTGATGATGGTAAGCCTGGTATTAGTACAAACGTCGAAAGCGAAGACGACGATGATGAAACTGATACAGGCAGTGAAGAAGCTACTGAAAGTGAAAAATCCACGGCTCCAGCTGCAGATTCTCCTTCAGAAGATAATTCTCCAAAGGGTGGAGTAGCTCCACTTGCAGAACCAAACAAGCTTGTAATGGCAATGCCTTCTGTTCGTCAATATGCCCGTGATAAGGGTGTTGATATTTCACTTGTTCAACCAAGTGGTAACCACGGTCAAGTTCTTAAAGAAGATATTGATAACTTTAATGGGTCAGCTGCTCCAGCTAAGGAAGAAAAGAGTGCAGCTATGTCAGCTAAGACTGCTCCAGTTGCAGCTAAGACCGCTGGTAATACAATCAAGCCATGGAATACCGACCTTGAAGAACGTGAACCAATGTCTAATATGCGGAAGATTATCGCTAAGACTACTCGTGAATCAAAGGATATCTCGCCACATGTTACATCATTTGATGAAGTTGAAGTATCTGCTCTAATGGCTAGTCGCAAGAAGTACAAGGCAGTTGCTGCAGAACAAGATATTCACTTGACTTTCTTGCCATACATTATTAAGGCTTTAGTTGCCACATGCAAGAAGTTCCCAGAATTAAATGCTTCAATTGATGATTCTACTCAAGAAATTGTTTACAAGCACTACTATAATGTTGGGATCCTTACAAACACTGACCACGGTCTCTATAATCCAAATATTAAGAATGCAGATTCTAAGAGCATGTTTGAGATCGCAAAAGAAATTACTGAAAATACTCAGGCAGCCTTTGATAACAAGCTAAGTCCGGAATCAATGGCTGGTCGGACTATCAGTATCAGTAATATTGGTTCAATTGGCGGTGGCTGGTTCACCCCTGTTATCAACCAACCAGATGTTGCCATTCTTGGTGTTGGTCGAATTGACAAGGAACCATACGTTAACGAAGATGGTGAAATTGTTGTTGGTCGAATGATGAAGTTATCATTGACTTACGATCACCGTTTAATTGATGGTGGACTTGCACAACATGCATTGAACTACATGAACAAGTTATTACATGATCCAGAATTATTGATGATGGAGGGCTAGATAATGGCTGATGTTGAACAAAAGGATACAGTAATTGTTGGTGGAGGTCCTGGTGGTTATGTAGCCGCTATTCGAGCTTCAGAATTAGGTCAAAAGGTTACCTTAATTGATAAGGGAGAACCAGGTTTAGGTGGTGTTTGTTTAAATGTTGGATGTGTACCATCTAAAGCATTAATTGCTGCTGGCCACCGTTACCAAGAAACTTTAGACTCATCTATTTATGGTATTTCTAAAACCGATGCAAAGCTAGACTTTACTAAGACTCAAGAATGGAAGGACCATAAAGTTGTCGACCGTATGATTCGTGGAGTTAAGATGCTTTTGAAGAAGCATAAAGTTGAAATCATTGATGGAGAGGCAATTCTTGATAATGACCACCAACTTCGTGTAATCAAGCCTGGTCCAAAGCAATTCATGGATAATGATAATGGTCGTACTATCACGTGGAAGAATTTAATTCTTGCAACAGGAAGTCGTCCAGTAGAAATTCCTCATTTTAAGTTTGAAGGTCGTGTTATTGATTCAACCGGTGGCTTAAACCTTAAGGAAGTACCAGAAGAATTAGTTGTAATTGGTGGGGGCTACATTGGTACAGAATTAGCTGGTGCCTATGCTGATCTTGGTGCTCATGTAACGATTATTGAAGGTACTGATTCAATTCTTGGTGGATTTGACCACGATATGGTTGATATTGTTGTCAAGAATCTTGAAAAGAAGGGCGTAGACATTGTAACTAAGGCAATGGCTAAAGATTCTCAGCAAGATGAAAATAGCGTTACTGTCACTTATGAAGTTGATGGTAGGGAAAAGAGCATTAAAGCAGACTACTGCATGGTATCTGTTGGTCGTAAACCAAATACTGATGATTTTGGGCTTGATATGACAAATGTTAAGTTAAACGACCGTCATCAAGTAATTGTTGATGAACAAGGCCGGACGAATGTACCTGGTATTTGGGCTATTGGAGATATTGTTCCTGGTCCTGCACTTGCTCACAAGGCATTCTTTGAAGCTAAGACTGCCGCTGGTGCCATTGCTGGTAAGAATACTGCTAACGATTGGGTTGGAGTACCAATGGTTTGTTTTGCTGATCCAGAATTAGCTCAAGTTGGTATGACGGTTGAAGAAGCTAAAGATAAAGGAATTGATGTATCTACTGCTCAATTCCCATTTGCCGGTAATGCCCGTGCTGTTTCTCTTGATGCTGCCGAAGGATTTATTCGCTTAATCTACACTAAAGATAAGAAAAATGTTATTGGTGCTCAAGGTGTCGGTCCTGGTGTTAGTGACCTTGCTGGTGAACTTTCATTGATTGTCAACTGTGGTATGAATGTTGAAGATGTTGCTTTAACAATTCACCCACACCCAACATTGAATGAACCTGTTCAAGAAGCTGCAGATATTGCGCTTGGCTTCCCAACACATATTTAAATTTTAATAAGTTAGAAAAGTTCTTAGTGATGGATGACTCGATTTTGAAATCACTAAGAACTTTTTCTGTTTGGATTCTTTTAGGCCTTTTATTCCTAAATTTCCGTTTGGATTGTATAATACAAGTAGAAAATGATTGGAGGGACAAAAAAATGAATTCACATAACTATAGTTATCCCCTTGATCTATCATGGACAACTAAAGAGATGGAAACGGTAATTGCCATGTTTAGGGCGGTTGAAGATGCTTATGAAGTTGCGATTGATAGAGATAAAATTTTAGATTGTTATCGTGCCTTTAAGCAAGTCGTTCCCTCAAAGGCTGAAGAGAAACAATTGGGTCGCGAATTTGAAAAGAATTCGGGTTATGTTCTCTACCGTGTTGTCAAAGCAGCACAAGAGTCAACAGATAAGCGAATTAAGATGGTTAGGCAAAAAAATGATTAGTATTGAAGAGTTAGATCAAAAAGCACAACAAATAATTCGTCAAGCAGGTCAAAATGCATACCAGAAAATGGAAAATGATTACCAGATTGATACAAAGACGAATTATACTGACCTTGTAACGACAATTGACCGGGAAAATGAACAATTAATAAATGATCAACTACGAAAAATTGATCCTGATAGTCAAATTTTAAGTGAAGAAGGATTTGGCGACAAACAAATAAGCAATATGCAAGGACATGTTTGGATTGTTGATCCGATTGATGGAACAATGAATTTTGTTAAGCAGCATAATAATTTTGCTGTTATGTTAGCATTGTATGTTGACGGTCAACCGATGCTTGGCTATATTTTAGATGTAATTAATAATCGTCTTTACCATGGTCGAAAGGGTGCTGGTGTTTATGTTAACAACCAAAAAATTGGCCAGCCAGCTGACTTAGGCTTGCGAGAGAGTTTGTTAGCGATGAATCGGACATTAACTTTAAGTGGTGATTCAGCATTAAAGAAAATCGCTCAAGACGCAATAGGCTTACGGATGTATGGAAGTGCGGGCATTGAGGTGATTGGTGTGATCACTGGTCAATTAGGTGGATATATCTCTAATTTGAAGCCATGGGACCTTGCTGCTGGGCGAATGTTAGCAGAAGAATTAGACTTAGTTGTGAAATCAATTGACGGTAGTTCTATTAATGTGTTATCATCTAATCTTGTATTAGTAGCAACGAGGCAGGTTAGTCGAGATATTCGACAGATCATCAATTAGTTGTCGAGGCTGTGACCGCGATGTCACAGTTTTTTTATGAAATTGGCGATTGATAGGCCGCTGCTGTTCGACTTAAAAATGATATGACGAAAGGGAGAATCAAGTTTTGAAAACTCGTGACGACATTCGTAACATTGCGATTATTGCCCACGTTGACCACGGTAAGACTACCTTAGTTAACGAAATGTTGAAGCAATCAGATACTTTACCAGAACACTTCTCAATTGAAGATCGTGCGATGGATACTAACGCTATTGAGCGTGAACGTGGTATTACTATTCTTTCAAAAAATACTGCTGTTAAATATGATAATCACCAAATTAACATCTTGGATACACCAGGACACGCGGACTTCGGTGGTGAAGTTGAACGTGTTATGAAGATGGTTGATGGTGTATTACTTGTTGTGGATGCTTTCGAAGGGACAATGCCTCAGACACGGTTCGTCCTTAAGAAGGCCCTTGAACAACACTTAACACCAATTGTTGTGATTAACAAGGTTGACCGTAAAGGTGCTCGTCCTGAAGAAGTTGTGGATGAAGTTCTTGACCTCTTTATCGAATTAGGTGCAGATGAAGATCAACTCGACTTCCCAGTTGTTTACACTTCAGCAATGAACGGTACTTCAAGTTATGATTCAGATGTTTCTACTCAAGAACACACCATGAAGCCATTGTTTGATACTATTATCAAGACAATCCCTGCTCCAGTAGACAATTCTGATGAACCACTTCAATTCCAAGTTGCTATCTTAGATTACAATGACTTCGTTGGTCGAATCGGTATCGGTCGTGTCTTCCGTGGTAAGATTAAGGTCGGCGATAATGTTACCTTAATGAAACTTGATGGCTCAAAGAAGAATTTCCGGGTTACTAAGCTTTTTGGTTTCTTCGGTTTGAAGCGGTTGGAAATTAATGAAGCTGAAGCTGGTGATTTGATTGCGGTTTCTGGGATGGAAGACATCAATGTTGGTGAAACTGTAGCTGATGCAGAACATCCCGAAGCAATTACTCCATTACGGATTGATCCACCTACATTACAAATGACTTTCCGGACTAACGATTCTCCATTCGCTGGTCGTGAAGGTAAATTTGTTACTGCCCGTCAGCTTGAAGATCGTTTGAAGCGTGAAATGCAAACTGATGTGTCCTTAAAGGTTGAAGATACTGATGATCCAGGTGCATGGACTGTTTCTGGTCGTGGGGAATTACACCTTTCTATCTTGATCGAAACATTACGTCGTGAAGGATATGAGTTATCTGTATCACGTCCACAAGTTATTTACCGTGAAATTGATGGAGTAATGAGTGAACCATTTGAAGAAGTTCAAATCGATACTCCAGATGAATATACTGGTGCAGTTATTGATAGCCTTTCTAAACGTAAAGGTGAAATGAAGAACATGGAACCAGGCGAAAATGGTCAAACTCGTCTTATCTTCTTAGCACCATCACGTGGCTTGATTGGATACTCAACTGAATTTATGACTATGACCCGTGGTTACGGAATCATGAGCCATACCTTTGAAAAATACGCACCAGTTATCAAGAACTGGAACCCTGGTCGTCAAAAGGGTACTCTTGTGTCCATGAATGCTGGTAAGGCTACTACTTACGCAATGATGGGTATCGAAAGTCGTGGTCAATTATTAATTGATCCAGGTACGGAAGTTTACGAAGGTATGATCGTTGGTGAAAACAGTCGTGAAAATGATATTACTGTTAACATCACCAAGGGTAAGAACTTAACGAACGTTCGTGCTGCTGGTTCTGATGAAATGGCTCACATTAAGACCCCTACTCACTTCTCCCTTGAAGAATCACTCGAATTCTTAAATGAAGATGAATACTGTGAAGTAACTCCAGAAAATATCCGTTTACGGAAGAAGACCCTTAACACAAATGCCCGTGAAAAGGAAGCTAAGCGTCGTCGTGCTGCTTCACGGAAGTAAATATTTAAAAAAGCTTGGGAGGCTAACTAGCTTTCCGAGCTTTTTTTTGTTGTATAATAATGATTGTATTTTGTTTTTAGGTAGGTGCACTTTGTGAAGAAAAAGAAATTAAGATTCCGTAAGATTCGTTCTGTATGGAATAACGTCCGCTACCTTGATTATTATATTTTAGTTCCTTACCTTGCTTTATGTTTAGTAGGAATTGTAATGGTCTATTCAGCTAGTGCTTCCATTGAAATGCAAAATGGTGGAACCCCATTAGGATATTTAGTAAAACAAACAATCTATGTTGTAATGGGAGTTGCGGTAATGGCATTTATGGCAAATTATCCTTTGCGGCATTATCGAACGCCAAGGTTTTTACGAGATTCAACATTGGTAGTTGGTGCTTTACTTGTCATTGTTTTGGTTTTTAGCCGGGCTGTTAACGGAGCTAAAGGTTGGATATCCTTGGGCTTCTTTAATATTCAACCGGTGGAAATTTGTAAGCTATATTTTATCTTATATTTAGCTGATCGAATGGCTAAAATTAGGCAACGTGGACAACATTTTACCACTGATGCTAAAGGTCCTTGGCTCATAATTGCAGTTTTTCTCGGGTTGATTATGATTCAACCAGATATTGGAGGAATGGCGATTAACGGAGCGATTATTGCAATCATGCTTTTAGCGGCGGATTATAAATGGGGCGTTGGTTTGGAAATAATTCTTGTCTTACCAGCGCTTGGCTACCTTGGATTGGAACGACTAGTTGAAAGTGGTTTGCTTCAAGGCGGTGGATACCAAGTTGCGCGTTTTGTTGCCTTTCTAAATCCCTTTGGAAATGCTAGTGGTTCAGGAAATCAATTAGTTAATTCCTATTATGCAATCAGCAATGGTGGTGTATTTGGGGTTGGACTTGGAAATAGTATTCAAAAAATGGGATATTTGCCAGAGCCCAATACCGACTTTATTATGTCAATTACTAGTGAAGAATTGGGTCTAGTCGGGGTAACGGCAATTTTAGTTACTTTACTCTTTTTGATCTGTCGTATTATTCAAGTTGGGGTGCGGGCAGATAGTTTGTATCAAACGCTCATCTGTTATGGCTCAGCAACATTCTTTACGATTGAAACACTCTTTAATATTGGTGGAGTTCTAGGACTCTTGCCGATTACGGGGGTTACCTTCCCATTTATTAGTTATGGGGGATCAAGTATGTTGATTCTTTCTGCAACGGTAGGCATTATAATGAATATTAGTATGCAGCAAAATCGGGATCGCTTGGTTATGGGGAAACCATTTATTCCTGAAACAGGAGGCGTAAAGAATGTTTAAATTAATTCCACGGCGTTCCCTAATAATTTACATTAACAATAATCGTGTGATTCGAGCTCTTCGTCATTATGGTCAGATTGATTATATTTCCCGACGAATGCATTATGTGGTAATGTATGTAGACCAAAGTGATGTCGAAAAAATAAAAGAGAAGATAAGTCGATTACGCGCAGTGAAAAAGGTTGAATTATCAGCTCGGCCAGATTTAGACCCGACGTTAGCTGATCTTGAATTAACAGGGGTCTATCAATTACATGATGAGGATGATAAAAAATGAGAATTGTTGCAGGAGACTTCGGGGGACGAAAGCTAAGTGCTGTTCCGGGAATGGCAACTCGTCCAACAACTGATAAAGTTAAAGAAGCATTATTTAATATAATCGGTCCTTACTTTAATGGCGGAACCAGTCTAGATTTGTTTGCCGGAAGCGGTGGATTAAGTATTGAAGCTGTATCGCGCGGAATCAGTCAGGCAGTCTTAGTTGATCGTCAATATCAAGCAATCAAAACAATTAAGAAGAATATTGACGTTACAAAACATGTTGAACAATTTAAAGTTTATAAAATGGACGCTCACAAAGCGTTGAATTTGTTTGCAAAAGACAAATTGAAATTTAACCTGGTCTTTTTAGATCCGCCCTATGCTAAACAGCAAATTGTTAATGATATGGAGCAGATGGTTAAAAATAATTTGCTAGCTAAAGACGCAATAATTGTGGCAGAAACAGATCAGAATGCGAAACTGCCGACAGATTTAGCTGAGTTTAACTTTATTCGTCGTCAAGAATATGGAATTACGGTTTTAACAATTTATCAATATAAAGGAGAATCAAAATAATGAAAGTTGCAGTTTTTCCTGGATCATTTGACCCATTAACACTTGGACATTTAGATTTAATTAAGCGAGGAAGTGCGTTGTTTGATCAATTGGCAGTGGCGGTAATGACTAATGAAAGTAAAAACCCGCTGTTTACTGTTGAAGAACGAGTAGCGCAAATTAAAGAGGCTGTTAGTGGGCTAGATAATGTTTCGGTTATTACAACGGAAGGCTTAACTGTTGATCTAATGAACCGCATTGGTGCAGATTACTTAATGCGTGGTTTGCGTAATACTACTGATTTTCAATATGAACGTGATATTGCGGCGATGAATAACTTTTTAGATGATCAGTGTGAGACCGTCTTTTTCCTTGCTAAGCCTGAATATCAGCACTTATCTAGTAGTTTGCTAAAAGAAGTAACATCGGCTGGGGGAGATATCTCAGCTTACCTTCCCGCTAATATTAACGAAGCACTAAAAAAGCGTTTAATGGAACGAGAAATGTTACGGGTTAAGAAAGACAATGAAAAAGCAAGATAATGTAATATTGCGACGGATAGGAATTATTTTAGGGCTTGTCCTTTTACTAGGCTGCTTTTTGTTCTGGCCCCTAAATTCTTATATTGAAAGTCCGGGAACAGCTGCTGATTTACAGTCTTTTGTTAAAATAAAGGGACACCCCGATCGATATAAGGGAAGTTTTATGTTGACGTCGGTGGCGATTCAACGTGCCCATCCTGCAACATATTTATATGCCAAAATGATGCCCTATATGTCAATTGAGAGTGCGGAAGATGTAACTGGTGGTCAAAATAGTGCAACGTATGACCGTGTCCAAAAATTTTATATGGATAGCTCGATTAACGAGGCAATTGCAGTTGCTTATAATGCCGCTCACCAAAAAGTAACGCGACGCTATCTAGGAATTTATGTATTGCAAGTTCAGCCTAATTCTAAATTTAAACATGATATTCATGTTGGGGACACAATTACAAAAGTAGATGGTCATCACTTTAATACCGCTCAAGGCTTTCAAAAATATATTGGTGCTAAAAAAGTTGGCACTCCGTTAGTGGTTACTTATACTCGAGATGGGAAAACTAAAACTGTCACCCATCCGCTTGTTAAAATTACCAATACTAATAAGCCAGGAATTGGGATCATTCTTACTAACAATATGCAAGTTAAGACTAAGGTTCCAGTAAAGGTTGATGCTGGTCAATATGGCGGGCCATCTGGTGGCTTAATGTTCAGTTTGCAAATATATCAACAAATTAGTGGAAAAGATTTGCAACGGGGACGTAAAATCGCTGGAACTGGAACAATAAATTCAGACGGGACCGTTGGAGAAATTGGTGGAATTGACAAGAAAGTAATCGCTGCGCACCGTGCGGGAGCCACTATTTTCTTTGCCCCTTATATAAAACCAACGAAAGAGATTCTTAAGTATGAAGAAGGTCATCTGACTAATTATCAAATGGCTAAAAAAGCAGCTAAGAAATATGCACCAGGAATGAAGGTTGTCCCTGTCACTTCCTTTGACGAAGCAGTGAAATATTTACAAACGCATAAGTAAATTGAAAAGCAAGAGGCAAAATGAAGGTCTCTTGCTTTTTTTAATGCAAAATTTATTTTTTTTCGTATTTATATTTATAGGGAGGTGAGAAACATGCAGCAATTATCAGAATTATGGATAAAATATCGAGTACAAGTGCTGATGATAGTGATTGCTGCAGTAGTTGGGGGATATTGGATACTTAATAAAAATAATAACGATGCTTTAATTTCAAATACTAATGCTGTTTTAACAAGTAGCGAAACAGGAAGTAGTTTAACTTCTACCACTACGATGAAAGGGACCGTTGCAATTGATATAAAGGGTGCCGTAAAAATGCCCGGAGTTTATGAATTGAAAGCAGATGATCGTGTGAACGAAGCCTTGAAAGCGGCAGGTGGACCACTACCCAATGCAGACTTGCGCCAAGTAAATCTTGCTAAACAATTAACAGACCAGCAGATGATCTATATTCCTCTTCAAGGCGAAACGCCAATAGTTTCCAGCAGTACAGAACCATCAGCAGCTAATAATGAAAATGGCAGCGATAGTTCTGCAAAGATAAATCTAAACACGGCTACCAAAGAACAACTATGTCAAATTACAGGGATTGGCGATAAAAAAGCCGATTTAATATTGCAATATCGACAAGAACACGGTCAATTTAAGAGTATTGACGAACTTAAAGAAATAAATGGTTTTGGCGAAAAAACTGTTGCTAAACTAAAAGATCACCTATCTATCTAGTTTTTATTTTTTTGATGAAGATATTTGCTATACTATATTTCAAATATAGAGGAGTGAAATAATATGAAACCGAGAATTGATTGGGACCAGTATTTTATGATTCAAGCAGCTTTATTGGCGTCGCGAAGTACCTGCAACCGCCTTTCAGTAGGTGCAGTTTTAGTTCGTGATAAGCGAATAATTGCCGGTGGGTACAATGGATCAGTTGCTGGCGATGCACATTGTATTGATGAAGGCTGCTATTTACGTGATGGACATTGTGTACGAACTATTCATGCAGAAATGAATGCTCTTTTACAGTGTGCTAAGTTTGGTATTTCTGCTGATGGGGCAAGTATTTATGTAACAGATTTTCCTTGTTTACAATGTACCAAAAGTTTATTGCAGACTGGAATTAAGGAGATAAATTATATTCGTAATTATCACAATGATGATTATGCAATGAAATTACTTAAACTAAAAAATGTTGCGCTTCATCAGATTAAATTAGATAGTGATATTTTAGAAGAGGTCGATCTGGACCAGTATATCAACCCAGATCAAAAATAGATTATTCAACACTTTTGGTTTTTTCCTGCGCTAATTGCAAGTTTAGTAGCGGTTAGTTTCTTTAGTTCATATTGGTTAATTTTTCTTTTAATTGCTATATTTTACCGAATTGCCGTATTAAAAAGGCCAATAGTACTTGGAGTTGGAGTGCTGATATGTTTATTGATGGCGATTTTATGTTACAGTTTACAAAAAAATTGGACAACTATTACGGCGAATAAGCAAATGGAAGTTACTCAAAAAATATTAGTTTACCCTGATGAATTAAAATTCAATGGAAATTTTATGACAGGAACTGCAATCGACATTCAAACTGGACAACGTGAAGCAATAATGATGTCGTTTAAGTCACCCCAGATGCTAAAAAATATTGATAAGCTTACAACACCCTCGATATGGCTTATTAATGGGCAATTAAAACCGATTATTCCCCGTACAAATGAAAATCAATTTGATAATTTAACTTATAATCACCATCGCCGGATCTGTAATCAAGTTCAAATTAACCGGGTAGAGCAAATGGTTAGGCAAAAAAGAGGAATAGTTGGCTGGTGTCATACATTAAGAAAGCGAATCAGCCTCTACTTTGAAACTTTACCGCCTCCTCTTAGTACGTATTGCCAACAATTAATAATTGGTAGCAGTAATGAGGATTCGGCTGAATTAATGGTAAGTATTAAAAGGCTTGGTCTGCTTCATCTTTTTTGCATTTCAGGAATGCATATCGTGCTTTTCACTGATTTATTACGGCGGCTGTTAGTTCATTTATGGTGGCGTAAAGAATCAATTGATTTATTTTTAATTATCATTTTACCGTTTTATCTTCTCGTTGGTGGTGGAGCAACAAGCTTGATAAGAGCAACCATTATGGCTGAGCTTGGTCTTCTTCATCGATATTTAAATTTGGACAGTCTTGATGGATGGGCACTGAGCTTATTAATTGGATTAGTTATTGATCCGTTGCTATTGCTTACATTAGGCGGTCAATTAAGCTATTTGCTTTCTTTTATTCTTCAAGTTCTTCCAGAATCAGTACGTGGTTTTAAGCAGTCTTTATTATTGAATTTAATTAGTTTGCCTTCGTTATTGAGTTATGTATATGAGGTTCATCTTCTGAGTTTTGGGGTTAGTTATTTAATAATTCCGCTATTTTCGACAGTTGTTTTTCCAGCGGTCTTGGTTGGGGCACTTAGTTTTAAGCTTTTTGAACCACTCGCGTATCTAATTAATGCTGGTTTAAAATGTTTTCAATATATTTTAAATTGGTTATCTGATTTTCCAGGAATGATTCATTTTGGGAAGCCACCGTTAATTTTGGCCCTTCTATTATTTGCGGCATCTTTATTTGTTATTTCTCAAGAGACATCTTTAAAATCATGGAAGATATTAGCCTTATTGTATGTAATTACTGGAGGGATAATTCATTTTCCACTTAATGGCGAAGTTACCTTTGTTGATATTGGACAGGGGGACTCGATAATTATTAGAGAACCTTTTAATCGACGGGTAACAATGATTGATACAGGAGGCAAATTAAATTTTAAAAAGCCGGATTGGGCGACTTCAAAGCATTCTCAAGATGATGCCCAACGAATAACCATTAATTATTTGAAAAGTAAAGGCATCAGGCAAATTGATAATATTTGTTTAACTCACCATGATGCAGATCATATCGGCTATTTAACAACGATTTTGGATAATATAGCAGTGAAAAGACTGATTGTCCCAGCGGGGATGGAAAGACAACCAGCACTTCTTAATAAAGTAAGGACTGCTGAAAAGTCATCGCCAATGATAATTCCGGTGACTGATAATGTTAAGTTGTCATCATTTCCATTGCAAATTCTACATCCCTTTGTTCCGGGTGAAGGGAAAAATGAAGATTCTTTAGTGTTAGCTGGGAAATTTGGTGGGAAAAGATTCCTTTTTACTGGGGATTTGGACCAGGAAAATGAAGAAAAAGTTATTCAAAAGTATCCGCAACTAAAGTCAGATATCTTAAAAGCTGGTCATCATGGCAGTAAAACTGCTAGTAGTTATTTATTTTTGCAGACAGTTGCTCCTAAGTATGCGATAATTTCAGCTGGACGATTTAATAGGTATCGCCATCCTGATGAAATAACAATAAAAAATTTTCAAAGATTAAATATTAATTACTTATCAACGCAGCAATTTGGAATGATACAATATGTATACCATGGTCGAAATGGAAAAATAAAAACAACATTGAGGGGAGATGAGACAAGTTGGACATTGCCCAATTATCTACACAATTAAAAACTAAAACCCCAGCAATGGTATATTTAATTTTAGGGAAACAACAGGTCCTTCAACAGCAGGCAATTGATGCCTTTATAAGCCTTATTCCAGAGAATGAACAGGTTATGAATGTTGGTCGATATGATATGGAAGCCACACCATTGGCAGTTGCTTTGGATGATGCGATGGCGACTCCATTTTTTGGTGAACGACGATTAGTTATTATCAATAAACCGTTCTTCTTAACTGGTGAGAAAAGACATTCGAAAGTTGAACATGATTTGGATAGCTTAAAAAAGTATCTTGAACACCCTGAACCGTCTACAATTTTAGTTTTTGCGGCCCCTTATGAAAAGCTTGATGGACGAAAAGGGATTGTAAAGCAATTAAAGAAGACAGCAGTTTTAGTTGATGCTAGTCCACTTGATGAACGAGCAGCTCGTCAAAGAGTGAGAACTCAATTATCAACTGCTGGTTTTGAAATATCAGAAGCTGCTTTGGATGAGTTGGTTCAACGGACTAATGCGGATTATGGGATGATGGATGCAAGCTTAACTAAATTAAAGATTTTGGCTTACCATGAAAAAAAGATTGATCAAAACATGGTAGCCGCTCTAGTTCCGCAATCATTAGATGAAAATGTATTTGATTTAGTCACTGCGGTTCTTAAGCATAATCAAATAAAGGCCTTAGATCTCTATCAACAGCTATTAGCGGGCCAGCAACCGCCGTTAAGGATTAATGCAGTGCTAGTAGGGCAGTTTCGGCTGTTGATTCAAATAAAAGTATTAAGTAAACGCGGCCTTACGCAAGGGAGTCTAGCGAGTCAGCTTAATGTCCATCCTTATCGGATTAAATTGGGATTAAAAACTGCGCGTGATTTCTCAATGCAGGCGTTAGAAAACGCCTATTTGGGATTAATTCGTATTGAACAATCGTTAAAAACGACACAACGCGATCCTTCACTTTTGTTTCAGTTATTTATGTTACAGTATTCTCAGCAGAGCAAAGGAGCATGAGATACAAAAAGAGGATAAGAAAATTTGTTTTCTTATCCTCTTTTTGCGAAAAGTTAAAAATAAAAAAGCAACTAACTTAATAGTTGCTTTTTTATTACTTAGCGTAACGTGCTGAGAGACGTGACTTGTCACGTGCAGCCTTGTTAGCCTTGATAAGGCCCTTAGAGTGGGCACGGTCAATTGCTGAGATAGCAGCCTTGTATAAGTCGTCAAGGTTATCTGCGCCAGCAAGCTTTGCCTTATCGAACTTCTTAATAGCAGTCCGCATTTGGCTTAATTGTGAAGCGTTACGTGCTTCAGCTTTTTCACTAGTACGAACACGTTCAATTGCTGATTTGATAATTGGCATGAGTTTCACCTCCGTTACCCGATTTTCAGTTGACCAGAATTTTCAACATTTGTCATTATACAAAAGACTAGCGAGCAATGCAATAGCTAACGACGATCAAGTCAAAATTTCATAGAAATAGTTGCAACATTAGTAAATTTTATGTATATTTGTATAGGTTACTTCAAACAAGTAATTAATTGCCTCTTCTCAGTTTAACGATCCTCACCGACGTTATACTTAGATCTTAGGCGCATTAATATTGAAAGGTGGGAAAATAGCATGGCTATTTCAAAAGAACGTAAAGATCAAATTATTAAGGAATTCGCAACTCACGAAGGAGATACTGGTTCTACTCAAGTTCAAGTTGCTGTTTTAACTGCTGACATCAACGAATTGAACGATCACCTTCGTACACACAAGCACGATTATCATTCACAACGTGGTTTAATGAAGAAGATTGGTCACCGTCGTAACTTATTAGCTTACTTACGTCGGACTGATTTACCTGCTTACCGTGAACTTATCCAAAAGTTAGGTTTACGTCGGTAATATTTTATTATCAAAGCACTTTGCCTTCTACTTGGAGGCAAGGTGTTTTTTGTTTTTACTCCATTATTTTCACTGATTGTGGTAAGATATTTATAACTATAATGAACGATATAAAATTCTTATCGCTACATATTGTAATCGATAAGGGGTTCAAAACTAAATATTAAAGGAGCCAAATCAATGGATAATAATATTAAAATTATTCCTTTTGGTGGTGTACGCGAAAATGGTAAAAATATGTACGCCGTTGAGATTGAAGACCAAATTTTCATTTTGGATACGGGGTTAAAGTATCCTGAGAATGAATTAATGGGAATTGATGTTGTCATTCCTGACTGGGAATATCTTCGTGAACATAAGAACAAGATAGTCGGGGTATTCTTAACACACGGACATGCAGATTCAATTGGAGCACTCCCGTATTTCTTGATGGACTTTAATGTTCCGGTATTTGGAAGCGAGATGACGATTGCCTTAGCAAAGCTGGCAGTTAAAAACCATAAGGAAGTTAAGAAGTTTAATGATTTTCATGTTGTTGATGCGTCAACAGCAATTGATTTTAATGATGTTACAGTTTCATTCTTCCAGACGACCCATACTATTCCTGAAACTTTAGGGGTTGTTTTAGAAACTAAAGCAGGAAATATTGTTTACACTGGTGATTTTAAATTCGATCAGACAGCTAAAAAGGGTTATCAAACAGACCTTGCTCGTTTAGCGGAAATTGGATCACAAGGTGTATTAGCACTTTTAAGTGATTCTGCTGGGGCCGGAATTACGGGTGCGTCTGCTCGTGAACAAGATATTGGAGACTATATTAAAGAAACTTTTAAATATCAAAACGGTCGGATTATTGTTGCTAGTGTAGCTTCAAATATTATGCGTGTACAGCAGATTATCAATGCTGCTGTAGCCGTTGGCCGGAAGATTGTTTTATCTGGAAAAGACATTGAACAAATTATTGATACAGCAATGTCTTTGGGAAAGTTACACTTACCAGATGACTTATTTATTAGTCGCAAGGAAGCAGAAAAACTCGAACCAAACCAAGTTGTTATTTTAGAAACTGGTAAAATGGGTGAACCGATTAAGTCATTACAGCAAATTGCAAACGGCGATAATCCTAATTTACAATTAACGAGTACCGATCTTGTCTTTGTTACTACTACTCCTTCTTATGCGCAGGAGACTGAGGTACAAAAGACAAAAGATATGATTTATCGTACGGGAGCAGAGGTTAAATTTATTTCTGATGATTTGAATCCTTCTGGACATGCTAACCAAAATGATGAACAATTAATGTTGAATTTCATGAAACCCAAGTTCTTCATTCCAATTCAAGGTGAATACCGTCTGTTAGATCGTCATGCGGAATTAGCAGAAGAAGTAGGAGTTCCAAAAGAAAATATCTTCCTCGTTAATAAGGGTGATGTTCTGACTTACAAAAATGGTAAATTCCATGTTGGAGAACATATTGATGTAAGTAATACTATGATTGACGGAACAGGTGTCGGTGATATCGGTAATATTGTTTTACGAGATCGGCGCGTCCTGTCAGAGGATGGGATTTTTGTTGTGGTGGCAACTATTGATCGGAAAAAGAAAAAGATCGTTGCTCGACCACAAATTACGTCACGAGGATTCGTATTTGTAAAGACTAACCGTCAACTAATGCAACAGAGTGCTGACTTAGTTGAAAAGATTGTTCAAGAAAATCTAGATCAAAAGGAATTTGATTGGAGTCACTTGAAACAAGATGTTCGCGATAAATTAAACCGATTCTTGTTTGATCAAACTAAACGGCATCCAGTTATTTTGCCAGTTATTATGGAGATTAATCAACATCAAAAGAAGATTAAAAACAATGTTGAGAAGAAAGAAGAGAAATCTGCGAAGTCACGTTCAACGAAAGAACATCATCGTAGTCGTGGTAAAAAACGAATGGCAAAAGAAAAAAAGTAGCTGTTTAATATAAGTAATGTGAAGGGAGGCTGGGAGAAAACTTTCGTTTTTCTCCCAGCCTCAACTGCTTTTATGAACAATTGTATAAAGTAATGAAATAAAAAAGGGTGATAAAAATGAATGAAACCCAACAAGATCAATATCTCCAGGCTCAAAAATTAATTGCTGAAGAAAAATGGCAAGAAGCTAGTAATATTCTGGAAGATCTTATAAACGAGGTTGATGATTCAGAAATCGGTCGATTGACGATAATCGCTCTGTATCATTCTCAACAATATACCAGGGCTTGTACTTACTTGTTTGAGTATTTAGAAGTAATGTTTGATAGCTTGGCAGATGCTCAAATTGCCATTAAAATTTTGTGTCAAAATGAATTATTTGTTTTAGCAAGACAGGTGATTAGTAGTCTTTCGCAATGGCAGGAAGATTTGCTGACAATTGTTACAATGGGGGAGGAAAAATCTCGTCAAGAGTACCAGGAGACATTACAAACACGTTTGCGAGACTTTTATCATTTAGGAGATTACTCCCTTGAAGAGCAGCAAAGTAGGCTGCAGGCGGCTTTTAAACTTCCTTTAAATGAATTTATTACAGGCGCTAAATTCCTGCTTCGTGATCCCTACACTCATCCACTGGTAAAGTCTAGTTTGGTTGAGCTGCTTAGTAAGTTACAAGTTGCAGATCCGGTTACTGTTTATTGGCTAGATAAGAAAGAATATACAGTTGTGCCAGCTGATATTCAGCCTTTAAATTTATTGCCAGTCGTTAGTGAAGGTAAGAGATTAATTACAGAAAAGTGTGGAAATCAAAACCCGCAGACAGAAAAGCTGGCAATTCAAGAATTTCAATTACAGGTAATGTTCTTATATCCGCGAATTAATCAAATTATTAAAGATATTGATGAATGGACAGATGTTTTAATCGCTAGAATAGAAGGAAAGAAAGTCGCAACAAATACAGTTTCTAGTACGTGGCAGGAACGACTAGGTAAGCAGATTGACGAATTAATAGAAAAACATTAGTCAAATACATTTACAAATGAACAGATAGTTGATATTATATTTAAGAATTCTTCTTCAGAGCCTAAGATTAAAGCTTTCAATTGGCGAAAAGAAGTTGTACAATATGTATAAAGGTATGTCAGTCATCAAATTAGATGATCTGGCATTATACTTGTAAATTATCAGGAGGTTTTCATTAATGGCTGAAAAAGAACATTATGAACGTACAAAACCCCACGTTAACATTGGTACTATTGGCCACGTTGACCACGGGAAGACTACTTTAACTGCTGCTATTACAAAGGTATTGGCAGCCAAAGGTTTAGCAAAGGCAGAAGATTACGCTGATATCGATGCTGCTCCAGAAGAAAAGGAACGTGGTATCACTATCAACACTGCCCACGTTGAATACGAAACTGAAAAGCGTCACTACGCACACATCGATGCCCCTGGACACGCTGACTACGTTAAGAACATGATCACTGGTGCTGCACAAATGGATGGTGCTATCCTTGTTGTTGCTGCTACTGATGGTCCTATGCCACAAACTCGTGAACACATTCTTCTTGCTCGTCAGGTTGGTGTTCAATACATCGTTGTATTCTTGAACAAGACTGACTTAGTTGACGATGATGAATTAGTTGACTTAGTTGAAATGGAAGTTCGTGACTTACTTAGCGAATACGATTTCCCTGGTGACGATGTTCCAGTTGTTCGTGGATCTGCTCTTAAGGCACTTGAAGGTGACCCAGAACAAGAAAAAGTTATCCTTCACTTAATGGATGTTATTGATGACTACATCCCAACTCCAAAGCGTCCTACTGACAAGCCATTCATGATGCCTGTCGAAGACGTATTTACTATCACTGGTCGTGGTACTGTTGCTTCTGGTCGTATTGACCGTGGTACTGTTAAGGTCGGTGACGAAGTTGAAATCGTTGGTTTAACTGAAGACGTTCTTAAGTCAACTGTTACTGGTTTGGAAATGTTCCACAAGACTCTTGATCTTGGTGAAGCCGGTGATAACGTTGGTGTACTTCTTCGTGGTATTTCACACGACCAAATCCAACGTGGTCAAGTTTTGGCTGAACCAGGTTCAATCCAAACTCACAAGAACTTCAAGGGTGAAGTTTACGTTATGACTAAGGAAGAAGGGGGACGTCACACTCCATTCTTCTCAAACTACCGTCCACAATTCTACTTCCACACAACTGATGTTACTGGTACTATCGAATTACCAGATGGTGTAGAAATGGTTATGCCTGGTGATAACGTTACATTCACTGTTAACTTACAAAAGCCAGTTGCTCTTGAAAAGGGTCTTAAGTTCACTATTCGTGAAGGTGGACACACTGTTGGTGCCGGTGTTGTATCCGACATCTTAGACTAATTCTTGAGTACAGATGTGCTGAAAGGCTTGGGGAAACCCAAGTCTTTTTTCTTTAACAAAAATATTTGAAAATAACTTGGGGATCAGCCGTCAATAAGTTGCAATTACTGGTCTCCTACGGTAAACTAATATAGTATGTAAAGACTAGTTATAAATATTAATTAGTCAAATTGATTTGTTATTGGAGGAAATAAAATGTCAGCAAAATGGGAACGCGATAGCGATGCCAGCAAAGGTACATTGACATTTGAAATTGATGTCGACACTATTAACAAGGGAATTGACGAAGCTTTCGTTGAGACTCGTAAAAAGATCACTGTTCCGGGCTTCCGGAAGGGTCGTGTCCCTCGTCAAATCTTTAACCAAATGTACGGTGAAGAATCATTGTATCAAGATGCCTTAAACAAGGTATTACCTGATGCATATAACGAAGCAGTAAAGGAAACTAACATTCAACCTGTAGATCAACCTAAGATTGATATTAAGAGCATGGAAAAGGGTCAACCATGGGTATTAACTGCTGAAGTTGACGTTATGCCAGAAGTTAAATTAGGTGAATACAAGGGTATGGAAGTTCCTGCTCAAGACACCACTGTTACTGATGCTGATGTTGATGATGCACTTGAAACTAAGCGTCAACAACAAGCTGAACTTGTATTAAAAGAAGATAAGCCAGCCGAAAAGGGCGACACTGTCGTTATTGATTACAAGGGTAGCGTTGACGGTGAAGAATTTGATGGCGGTTCAGCTGAAAACTACTCACTAGAATTAGGTTCAGGCTCATTTATTCCAGGTTTTGAAGATCAATTAATCGGTCACAACGCTGATGAAGATGTTGATGTAAATGTTACCTTCCCAGAAGATTACCACGCTAAGAATCTTGCTGGCAAGGATGCACTTTTCAAGGTTAAGATTCACGAAATCAAGGAAAAGCAATTACCAGAACTTGACGATGATTTCGCTAAGGATGTTGACGAAGATGTTGATACTTTAGCTGAATTAAAGGAAAAGACTAAGAAGCAACTTCAAGAAGAAAAGGATAACCAAGCTAAGGCTGCTATTGAAGATGCTGCTATCAATAAGGCTGTTGCTAATGCAGAAATCCAAGATATTCCACAAGCAATGTTGGATGATGACACTAACCGTCAAATGCAACAATACTTAGCAGGAATGCAACAACAAGGTATCAGTCCTCAAATGTACTTCCAAATTACTGGTACAAAGGAAGAAGATTTGAAGAAGCAATTTGCTAATGATGCTGCTCAACGTGTAAAGACTAACCTTGTCTTAGAAGCAATTGTTGACGATGCTAACTTAGATGCTACTGATGAAGAAATTGCTAAAGAAATTTCTGACCTTGCAAAGCAATACGGTATGGAAGAAGATGCTGTTAAGAAGGCATTATCTAAAGACATGTTAATGCATGATATTAAGATCCGTAAGGCTGTTGACTTAGTTGCTGATTCAGCAAAGCAAGTTAAGGATGACGAAAAGTCTGACAAGTAATTTGTTAAATAATTACTAATCAATGAGGCTGGAAGAAAACAGTAGTTTTCTTCCAGCCTCGCTATTTTAATCAAATATTAGTAAGATAAAGTAGAAAATAATTTACTGAGTAATTTAGTCGAAATTAAACAGTAATTTTGTTATTATGTTTTAATAAGTCTTAGAGGAGGTTCATTTATGTTTGAAGATACCACTGGTATGGATTCAGTTCACTGTTCATTTTGTGGAAAGTCCCAAGATGAAGTGAAAAAAATTGTTGCTGGTCCTGGCGTCTATATTTGTAACGAATGTGTTGACCTTTGTAAACAAATTATTGATCAGGAACTAGCAGAAGATGAAGCTAAAAAAGCTTTCCGTGTGCCAACTCCAGGAGAGATTGTTAACGAACTGGATGACTATGTAATCGGTCAAGGTGATGCTAAAAAAACATTAGCAGTTGCTGTTTATAACCACTATAAGCGGGTTAATGCAATGATGAGTGGCGATAATAATGATACAGAACTTCAAAAGAGCAACATTGCCGTAATTGGTCCAACTGGTTCTGGGAAAACCTATCTTGCCCAATCACTTGCGCGAATTCTAAATGTTCCGTTTGCAATTGCAGATGCTACAACTTTAACTGAAGCTGGATACGTTGGTGAAGACGTTGAAAATATTATCCTTAAATTACTTCAGGCTGCTGACTTTGATGTAGAACGTGCTGAAAAAGGAATCATTTACATTGATGAAATTGATAAAATCGCAAAGAAGAGTGAAAATGTATCAATTACGCGTGATGTTTCTGGAGAAGGGGTTCAACAAGCTCTTTTAAAGATTCTTGAAGGAACAATTGCTAATGTACCACCTCAGGGAGGACGTAAGCATCCACAGCAAGAATTTATCCAAGTTGATACAAAGAATATCCTCTTTATTGTTGGGGGAGCCTTTGATGGAATCGAAACAATTGTTAAGGAACGACTCGGTGATAAGACAATTGGATTTGGAACAGACTCACGAGAAGCTGAAGAGGTTACGGATAAAAATATTTTGCAACATGTTATCCCAGAAGACCTTCTTAAGTTTGGCTTGATTCCAGAATTTATTGGACGATTACCTGTGATGACTGCTCTTGAAAAACTTGATGAAGATGACCTTGTTCGAATCCTTACTGAGCCAAGGAATGCATTAGTTAAGCAATATCAAGAGTTAATTCGCCTTGATGGAAGTAAGTTGACCTTTACTGATGGTGCATTACGAGCAATGGCACAACTAGCAATCAAGCGAAATACAGGTGCTCGTGGTCTCCGTTCGATTATTGAAGATGTAATGCGGGATGTAATGTTTGACTTGCCAAGTCGTAAAGATGTAGAAAAGGTAATTATTGATAAACGATGTGTAACGCAACATACAGAACCTCGTTACGTTTTAAAGGATGAAAAAGCTTCTTAATGAAATGAGGTAAGCAAATGGAAGTTCACAATGTAGATTTAACAATCAGTGCCGTAAGTGATGAACAATATCCTAAAACAAATATTCCAGAAATTGCTTTAGTTGGTCGTTCAAATGTTGGGAAGTCATCGTTGACAAATGTCTTAATCAACCGGCGCAATTTTGCTCATACGTCTAGTCAGCCAGGTAAAACCCAGACGTTAAATTTCTATGACGTTGAGGATAAGGTATATTTTGTCGATGTTCCAGGATATGGGTATGCCAAAGTCTCGAAAAAAGAGCGAGAACGATTTGGAAAAATGATCGAACAATACTTAACCCAACGTGAACAATTACGCGGAGTTATTCAATTAGTTGATGCACGGCATGAACCCACCTCTGATGATGTAAATATGTACAATTGGTTACAATATTATAATATTCCAACATTAATAGTAGGGACAAAGATTGATAAGGTAAAACGAAGTGCATGGAATCGCCAACTAAGCCTTATCAAAAAGACCCTTGATGTTGAGAGTTCAACACCGATTATTCTATTTTCAGCTACAGAGAAAAAGGGTAAAGATGATGTTTGGCAGTGGATTGAAGAGCGAATGGGGAAGAACTAAGTTGGATTTTAATGAATACCAAAATGCAGCAAAACGAACCTTATATGGGAATGAACAAGTTTTAACAAATTGTGCATTAGGATTAGCTGGTGAGTCAGGACAAGTCGTTGATTTAGTAAAAAACTATACTTTTCGTAGTCGAAAATTAGATCGTAAGGAACTAATCCACGAAATGGGTGATGTCTTATGGTATTTATCTCAAATTGCAGAATGGGCCGATATTCCATTTGAAGAGGTTGCCAAAGCAAATATTGAGGAATTAAATCAGCGCTATCCGACTGGTTTTAAAAAGCAAGATTAAAAATAGAGAGTGGAAAATAGCCTTCTCGACAAAGCAGTTGGCTAAGCTAGGGCGATGATTAGCACGGCACGGGCTGATTATCGTTCGTACTTAGACTCGAGCCTTGTGGCGACGCGAAGTTAGTTCCACGTTACTATTGTTCATAAAAGTAGTGGAGGCTGGGAGAAAACAAAAGTTTTCTCCCAGCCTCCTTTGCATTATTTCTTTTCTTTATCCTTGCTATCTTTTTCTTTTTTATCGTCATTTTTTTTAGTTGCTTTTGGTTTTTTAGGATCAACCGCAAATTGATCAAATAATTTATCAAGCTGTTCGCTTCTTCTAGTAACTAATCCCATTTTTTTAGCTCCTTTTTTATATTTGACAAAATGCTAGCATAAATTTTGCTAAATGTACAATTATTTCTAAACACTTTCTTTGCCTTAATGATGATTTTTCAGATATAATATATTGTTAGATAATTTTTCGGAGGGATTTTGCGATGGCCAGTGAACATTTAGAACATAAACTAGCATTGTTACCTGACAAGCCAGGTTGCTACCTGATGAAAAACATTAATGATCAGATAATTTATGTTGGTAAAGCTAAAAATTTAAAAAATCGGGTTCGGTCTTACTTTAAGAGTAGCCACACCGGTAAAGTAGCTAAAATGGTTTCAGAAGTTGCGGACTTTGAAACCATTGTAACTTCGACTAATAAGGAGTCGTTCTTACTTGAAATAACGCTTATTCAAAAACATCAACCTTATTTCAATATCAAATTAAAAAAGGGAACTGGTTATCCCTACATAAAAATAACAAATGAGCGGGATCCTCAAATTAAGATCGTTAGTAAAATAAAAAAAGATGGTGGATATTATTTTGGCCCTTATCCAAATGTCTATGCTGCGGAGGAGACGATGCATTTTATTCAAAAGGTTTATCCATTAAGACGATGTAATGGGTATCAAGGCCGTCCGTGTTTGTATTACCATATGGGACAATGTTTAGGAGCTTGTTTTAAAGACGTTCCTAAGAGCGAATATGAAGAGCAAATTAAAAAAATTAAGTCATTTTTAAGTGGAAATACAGCGACAGTTAAGCGACAGTTAACCAAAAAGATGCAACTAGCAGCAGAAAACATGGAGTTTGAACGAGCTGCTGAAATTCGAGACCAGCTTCACTATATTGAAGTGACAGTTGAAAAACAAAAGATTATTTCAAATGATAAAACCCCTCGTGATTTATTTAATTTCTATATGGATAAAGGATGGCTTTCTATTCAAATTTTCTTTATTCGGCAGGCGCGGTTGATGAAACGAGAAAAACGTCTATTTCCAATCGTGGATACGGCAGTTGAAGAAATGACTAGCTTTATTCTCCAGTTTTATAATCGTCGCAATAATATTTTGCCTCGTGAAATTCTTCTTCCTAAGGGCCTTCCCAATAAAGAAATAAGTGAAATATTAGGGGTACCAGTTCGGACACCGGTTCGTGGTGAAAAACGGGACCTCTTAGCAATGGCACATGAAAATGCTCAGTTGTCTTTAGATGAAAAATTTCGACTGCTTGAGATGGACCAAAGTAAGACTACCGGTGCGATGAAAGAGATTACGGATGCCCTTGGACTTCCAGAAGGTCACCGGATTGAAGCGTTTGATCATTCTCATATTCAGGGGGCTGATCCTGTTAGTGCAATGGTTGTATTTGTTAATGGAGAACCGGCTAAAAATTTTTACCGGAAGTATAAATTGAAAACGGTGATTAATCATGCTGACGAAGCTGCCAGTACCCGTGAAGTTATTCGACGGAGGTATTCGCGTCTTTTAAAAGAGAATAAGCCAATGCCGGATATGATCTTTATGGATGGTGGCGAAATTCAGATGGATGCGGCTAAAGATGTTTTAGAGAATGAGCTTGGTCTCGATATTCCGGTAGTAGGGATGGTAAAGAATGATAAACACCAAACCGCTGACTTATTGTTCGGGGATGATGATCACCATATTAATTTGAATCCACGGAGCCAAGGCTTTTACTTAGTTCAACGCATTCAAGATGAGGTTCACCGGTTTGCAATTACTTTCCACCGGCGCGTTCATACCAAGCATTCGTTAAGCTCGCGTTTGGATGAAATTAAGGGAGTGGGACCCCGAACTCGAACAAAATTGCTTAAAAAATATGGATCAATTACCAAAATTGCTCAAGCCTCAGTTGATGAAATCCATTCACTAGGAATTAATCGACCTACCGCCCAGTTAATCAAGGTTTCATTGCAGAAAAATGCTGAGGTTGCTAAGGGTAGTAGTCATGATTGAGTTTTGACAGGCTTGTAAATTTTAAATATACTAAATAATAGACTAAAGAACGGAGACAATCATTATGAATATGTTTGTTGATCAAATAAAAATTGAAGTACATGCAGGTAAGGGTGGCGATGGAATGGTAGCATTTCGTCGTGAAAAGTATGTTCCTAACGGCGGCCCCGCTGGTGGTGATGGTGGCCGTGGTGGTAGCATCATTTTAAAAGTTGATGAAGGATTACGGACTTTAATGGATTTCCGTTATCATCGAATTTTTAAAGCTAAAAACGGTGGTAATGGAATGAGTAAACAGATGACTGGTCCAAGTGCAGAAGATACAATTATTGCTGTTCCCCAAGGTACTACCGTTAGGGACCTTGATACCGGCGAGATTATTGGTGATCTTGTTGAAAAAGACCAAGAATTAGTAGTGGCTAAAGGTGGCCGTGGTGGTCGCGGCAACATTCACTTTGCTAGTGCTAAAAACCCTGCTCCTGAAATTGCTGAAAATGGTGAACCAGGAGAAGACCATTACTTAGAATTAGAATTAAAGATGCTTGCTGATGTCGGATTAATTGGGTTCCCTTCTGTTGGAAAGTCAACTTTATTATCAGTAGTAACCGGTGCTAAGCCTAAAATTGCTGCATATGAATTTACGACATTAACTCCTAATCTCGGAATGGTAATGCTACCAGATGGCCGTGATTTTGCGATGGCTGACATGCCTGGTTTAATTGAAGGAGCATCGAAGGGTATCGGTCTTGGATTGAAGTTCTTACGGCACATTGAACGTACCCGCGTTCTTCTTCACCTAGTGGATATGAGTAGTGAAGATCCTCATCAAGCAATTGAACGTTACCGGCAAATTAATAAGGAACTTGCTAATTACGATCCTGAATTATTAAAGCGACCACAAATTGTAGTTGCGACAAAGATGGATTTGCCAAATTCTGCCGATAACTTAGCTGCTTTTAAAGCTGATTTGGCAGCAGATAAGACTTTAGAAAAGCAGCCAGAGATTTTCCCTATTTCAGCGGTTACTCATCAAGGTGTCCAACAATTAATGCAATTAACGGCTGATCTCTTAGATAAGACACCCGCATTTGATAGTGAGAGTCATGATAAAGAATTGGTCGCTGAATATCGTGCTGCTGCTCCTGACAAGAAGGATGAGACGGACTTTACCATTACCAAGGATGAAGACGGCACCTGGGTATTGGGCGGTGAAAAACTTATTCGGTTATTTAAGATGACTGATTTAACTCATGAAGAAAGTCAATTACGCTTTGCTCGTCAACTTCGCCATATGGGGGTTGATGACGCGTTAAGAGCTAAAGGTGTACAAGATGGTGATCTTGTAAGAATTGAAAAATTTGTTTTTGAATTTATTCAATAAAATTATACGTAGCAAAGGTAGGAAAAATATAAATGCAACTTGAATTTTTAGGAACAGGCGCTGGTTCCCCAAGTAAGCAACGTAATGTAGCAAGTGTTGCATTGCGGTTGTTAGAAGAACGAAACGCAATTTGGTTATTTGATGTTGGAGAAGCTACTCAACATCAAATTCTCAATACGACAATTAGGCCACGAAAGATAGAAAAAATCTTTATTACTCACTTGCATGGTGATCATATCTTTGGTTTACCTGGTTTACTAAGTTCCCGCTCTTTTCAAGGAGGAACCGAACCATTGACGATCTATGGACCAATAGGAATAAAGCGGTATGTTCAGACTTCTTTGCAAGTAAGTGAGTCACGCCTCAGTTATCCTTTGCATTTTGTTGAAATAACAGATGACGGGGAACTATTTAATGATCATGGTTTTAGAGTGATTGCACGAAAGTTGGATCACAAAATTGCTTGTTTTGGATACCGGATTGAAGAAGCGGATCATCCAGGAGAATTACAAGTTGAAAAATTACGAGAACAAAAAGTACCATCTGGGCCAATTTACGGTCAACTAAAAGCTGGAAAAACGGTTACTCTTCCTGATGGTCGCGTATTAGATGGTCATGACTTTATTGGCACTCCTCAACCTGGACGAATTATTGCAATTTTAGGCGATACTAGACAAACAAAGAATGCAATTTTGTTAGCACAAAATGCGGATGTATTAGTGCATGAAAGTACTTTTGCTAAAGATGAGACGAAGATGGCATACAATTATTATCATTCAACCAGCAAACAAGCAGCTGAAATTGCAAAAAAAGCTGGTGTTAAAAAATTATTGTTAAATCATATTTCAGCACGATACACCGGTAAAGCAGCCTATCAATTGGCATATCAAGTTCGTAATATTATTCCTGATACTCGAGTTGTTAATGATTTTGATGTGATTGATATTCCGTTTAAAAAATGAAAAGAGATGGCAAAAAATGCTGAGAAGAGTAAAGACGTTACGTTTTCTGCGAAATGAAGTTGTATTAATTACTGGTGGTTCAAGTGGAATCGGCAAAGAGTTGGCTTTTGAGGCAGCTCGTCGTGGTGCAATTGTTGTTGTTGTTTCTCGTAACCTTGAGAAGTTGCAAGAGGTAGCCAAGAAATGTTTAATTTTATCTGGTCGGCCAGCATTTGCTTATCAATTGGATGTCACCGACCCTGATCAGATTGATGATGTGCTTTCGAAGGTTCAACATGAAGTAGGAGGAATCGATGTATTAATTAATTCTGCTGGGCTTGGTGACTTTATTCCCGTAGTTAAGGAATCTTACAGCTCAATGGAAAAAATGGTACATACGAACCTCTTAGCCTTAATGTATATTAGTCGGTGTGTAGCTAAACAAATGATGGATCAAGGGTATGGGGCCATTATTAATATGGGTTCATTAGCTGGTAAATTACCTACACCAAATAGCGCTGTATATTCAGCAACGAAGGCTGGGGTAATCCAGTTTGATAACGTTTTACGAATGGAAGTTGCTGATTATGGTGTCCAAGTGTTGACAGTTAATCCTGGCCCAATTGATACACCTTTCTTTGATAAAGCGGATAATAATTATACGTATCGGGCCCACTTACCAAAATGGATATTTATCTCTCCTGAAGACTTAGCTCGACGAATTTGGAATAATGTTGGGTATAAGACGAGGGAAATTAATGTTCCAGGATATGTGGCTTGTCTTGGCTGGGCTTACCAAGTTATTCCCGGTTTAGGTGACTGGGCAATTAAAAAATTTTTTGATTTCCAACAGGATAAGAAGAACTTATAATATGCTCCCTTATTTTCGAGAGGTTACAGAATTTAATAGTCTTTTCAAAAAATGAAAGGGGCAAAATAAAAGAGACTGAGTTTATCCCAGCCTCTTGTTTAATTTTGGCGTTGAAATGGTGGTTAATTTTAAATGATTGATGCAAAATTTAAGTGGGAACTTGCCGATAATGCTTCCTCAGCAACTGTTGATAATCTTGAAAAAGAGTTAGGCATTTCTAGAATATTGGCAACCTTATTAGCTCAGCAAGGAATCGATTCAACCGAACAAGCAAAAAAATTCTTTGAACCATCGATAGAAGAGATCCATGATCCAACCTTATTGCATGATATGGATAAAGCAGTTGAGCGAATTGAGCAGGCAGTTGAAAAGCAAGAACAAATTACTATTTATGGTGATTATGATGCCGATGGAATTACTAGCACATCCTTAATGTATGAAACGTTATTATCTATCGGTGCCAATGTTAATTATTATGTCCCAAATCGGTTTACAGATGGATATGGGCCTAACATGGACGCTTACCAACGCCTTATTGATAATGGTACCCAGCTTTTTATTACGGTGGATAATGGCGTTAGCGGAAAAAATGTTATCGATAAGGTAATAGCAGCAGGAGTAGATGTTGTAATTACTGACCACCATGAGTTGCCTGCTGACTTGCCTAATGCGGTTGCGATCGTTCACCCTCGTTATCCTGGTAGTAATTATCCTTTTCCTGATTTGTCAGGCGTTGGTGTTGCATTTAAGGTGGCTTGGGCTTTAACTGGTGAGTTTCCTGTTGAAGAACTGGACTTAGTTGCAATTGGTGAAATAGCTGATGTAGTAAACGTTACGGACGAAAATCATGCGTTAATTTCCTATGGCATTCAGCAATTACGACAGGAGATGCGTCCAGGATTAGCGGCTTTAATGAAATTAGCTGATATTAAAGCTAACAATCTAACTGATCAGGATATTGGATTTGGAATTGCACCACGGCTAAATGCGCTTGGCCGAATTGCTGATGCTAATGATGGAGTTAAATTACTGACGAGTTTAGATGAGAATGAATCACAAAAATTAGCTAAAGAGGTAGATCAGGCGAATAAAGAACGTCAGAACCTAGTTGCTGATATTATGAAAGAGGCAGAAAAACAAGCTAATAGTTCAGCTAACCAGCAGAAAAAGACCTTATTAATTGTTGGAAAAGGTTGGCATCAAGGCGTATTAGGAATTGTTGCCAGTCGGATTATGAATGAGACTGGAAAGCCAACAATTGTCGCATCAACTGATCAAAATAATCCGACCTTAATAAAAGGATCTGGTAGAAGCGTTGACAGTTTTAACCTGTTCAATGCCTTGGAGGCTCATCGTGAACTATTTACGACATTTGGCGGGCACCCTGCTGCTTGTGGTCTTTCTTTTGATTCGAAAAATATTGTACCTCTGCAAATAGCCTTGGAAGAAGAAGCAGTCAAACAAAAATTTGATCCAACGGTAAAGCAACCTCTTCCAATCGCAATGAAACTTGTACCAGCTGATGTTACCCAACAGTTATATAACGATATTCAACGGGTTGCTCCATTTGGTCCAGGAAATATGGAACCGGTTTTTGAATTAAATAACGTTAAAGTTGTCGATGTCAAAACAATGGGACAGGAACACCAGCATTTAAAATTTTCGATTGTAAGTGATAAAAAAAATCTAACAGTCGTTGCTTTTGGTCAAGGAAATTTGGCAACACTATTATCCGCGCCAACCGGACAAATTAATTTAGCCGTTAAAGTTAGTCTTAATGAGTGGCGTGGTAAAAAAAGTGTCCAACTGATGTTAGAAGATCTCCAAATTAATGGAACGGTAATTATTGATGAACGAACGAATAAACTAACTCCTCAGCTTTTTAGTTCTTCAGATTATTACATTGTAAGAGAGCCAAGATTGCGAGAAAATATTGCTCCCCATGTGGCTCCTGGCTATACTTTATCGATCGAAGAAGCAATTAAGACTGATTTTTCTGGTCAACAAGTAACGCTGGTTGACTGCCCATCTAGTGAAGAAATGCTAAAACGGATTTTTGCAGAGGATGAAGAAGAACCAGCAACTATTCGCTTATTACTGTATCAGCGAAAAAGTGCCTATTTAGCTGGACTGCCAACACGGAATGATTTTGCACAGCTTTATCGATTTATTTATAAGCAAAAAGAATTAAAATGGCCCATGCAAGCTAAAGCAGTTAGCAATCATTTAAAGATTAATATGGATCGATTAAATCTAATGATTCAAGTGTTTTCTGAAGCAGGATTTGTTACAATAAAAGATGATGTGTTAAAGTTTAATGAGTCAACTAATAAGACTGATTTAACGCAAACTAAACGTTATCAAAAACAATTAGCACAATATAAAGTTGAACAACAGTTGCTTTTTAATGATGCTGCAACGGTTGCTAACTGGTTATTGAAATATTTAAATTTAGAATAAGGAGACTATTTATCTCATGGCTTTAGACCTTTATAAATACGTAGCTAGTGTTCCTGATTATCCAGAAAAGGGTATTATCTTTCGAGATATTTTGCCATTAATGGCTGATGGGGCTGCCTTTAAGCAAGCTACTGACGAATTAGTTGATTATGCTAAGGATAAAAAGGTAGATATGGTAGTAGGACCAGAAGCGCGAGGTTTTATTGTTGGGTGTCCTATTGCTCGCGAACTGGGTGTTGGATTTGCTCCAGCACGTAAAAAGGGTAAGTTGCCAAGAAAAGCAATTAGTGCATCTTATGACTTAGAATACGGAACAGCTACCTTGCAAATGGAAGCCGATGCAATTAAACCGGGACAACGGGTTCTTGTTGTGGATGATCTCTTAGCTACAGGTGGAACAATCTCTGCAACAATTGATATGGTTGAACAAATGGGTGGTATTGTTGTTGGCTGTGCATTCTTAATCGAATTAAAAGATCTTCATGGTCGCGATAAGCTTAAAGATTACGATATGAAGGCATTAATGGAATTTTAATTAGGAGGAGGCTGGGGATACTAGCCTTTTTTCTTTTTAAATTATAGTTGTATATATAAAATGAATGCGGGACAATAACATTACGTTGATAAAAAGGAGCCAGTTAATTTATGATTTTCTTAGTAATAATGGGAGCCTTATTTTTGATTTTGGGTGGTTTTTATCTTGCTAATTCATGGCAACAGTATCGCGAATGGAAAAGCGGGACAATTATTGTAGTATTGAGTATTATCGCAATTGTTTATGGTGTGATTAATTTACCTTATTTTCATCATAATAATTCTGCTAGCTCAAGCCAAAGTACTTCATCTTCACAAGTGGCGCGGTCCAGTAGTTTTTCATCATTTTCAAATGGATTAGCGATTGGCAATTCAAGTGCAAATGAAGCGCAACAAGAAAGTAAGACAATGGCTGTTTTGCGTCAAATGCAAAAGGGTTATTCAAAATTAGGTTCAGTTGATTATAACGAAGATAGTAAGACATTCCAGATCACGCCAACTGATGATAATACGGTTGAAGCATTGAAAGCTTTAGCGCAAGATCCAAGTCAGGCTGAACAAATGGGCTGGCCTAACTTAACTAAGTCGATTAAAAGCAATTCAGGGCAAGTAGAAAAAGCATTAGGTGAAGGATATTCAATTAGTATTATGAATCCAAGTGATTCTAGTCAGGCGTTGTATACGGCCAAAGATGGCAAAACTACATACGATATTGCTAATCAATAAAACTAAATAACCTAAGATTAGTTCAAGACAGATTGGGGCACTTAATAGGTGTCCTTTTTTGTGTAATAAAAAAGCTGATATATCAACGTTTTAACAACGATTGAATATCAGCAAAACTTTAGATAAAGGAGACAAGGGGACTTCTAATAATTTGAAAAATTCTCCTATAATCCTTGATATTAAAGGGTTTTAAAAATATTTAATTGAAATTTGAGAACATTTTGAGAACATTATACTAAACTATCGGCGAACTTATCGGCGATTCCTTGTTCTGGTTCAGTATCTGCATTAATATAAACTTCAAGAACAGTTTCCATTGTATCGCCTAATCTATCTGCTATTAATTTTGGCTGGGTACCAATAGAAGCCAAATGTGTAGCATGAGTATGACGTAATCCATGGAATGTAACTTTCTTTAGATTATTTCTAACAATTACTTTATTTAACGGCTTGTCCAATTCTGCACCTAAAACAATTTTATTTTTAGTGTAGGTAGAGAAAATCAATTGCTCTTTTTGGTGTGGGTTAAAACCTAGTTTAGTTAAAATATCTATCTGTTGCTGTTTCCATCTTTTTAGATAGGAAGCAGTTTTTTTATCTATTGAAATCCAGCGATAAGAGTTAGCGGTTTTAGGGCTACCAAGATAGGGATGTTTTGCGTTCTTAATAGCCTTATTAATATGGATTATTCCACCGCTTTTTGTAAATTTAACATCTTGCCACGTCAAGGCTTGAAGTTCTTGTTTTCTCATGCCAGTAAAAAGGGCTAACCATAGAACCATGAAAGCACGAGGATTTTTTTCTTCGTAGTCTTTTTTTATACACTTGATAAAATTGTGAAGTTGCTTTTCATTAAAGAAATTATTGTTAGTAAATGTTTTGTCATGTTTTTTACGGGGCTTTACTATAGAATTCATTGGATTAGTTGGGATCGCTCTTAATTGTACTGCGTAGTCTAACATTCGCTTAGTATAGTTAAAAGGGTCACTCTTTACTAACTCTTCTTTCCATTTGGCAGCAACATCAGTTAGTAACTCAATACTAAGATCAGCAACTTTATAGTTTCCAATGCGGGGTAGAATGTGATTTTTAATGATTTGTTTTGTTTTATGAATAGTAGAATTTTCTATCCCGGTCTGTTCATATACTGGCAACCATTTTTGGGATAGCTCTTCAACGGTCATATTACGGTTATCCATTTGACCGTATTTTTTAAGCTCCACAGCTTTTTCCTGTTCCCACGCCACAGCGTCCGATTTTAATTTAAATCCTCGCTTACTGGTTGATTTACCGTTAATGCGGTATTTAACGTACCATGTACCATTTCTTTTATCTTTGTATACTGACATTTTTACTTTCCTCCTACAATCGCACAGCTGGCTGGCAAGAGATTGTAGAGAAAGGTTTAAAATTATTTTTTTAAAATTTTAAAATATCCGTTATCATTTAAAAACTGTGTAAGTTTTTCTTTGAAGGGTGGTAAATCTTTGCGGAAAGCAGGATAGCGATTTGCCTCTTCGTCAATAATTAGGCTTAAATACGTATTTGCAAGTAATTCAAATTGTTCATTAATTTGTTTAAAATTCATTTCATTGGTAATTGGTACGCCGGTAAGCAATCCATCTAATGTATTCCAAACAAATTTTTTAAGTTGTTCATGTTCTTTGTCATTGCTAGATTCATCTGGGTACACAAGATGATCATAATTATCAAGCAAAACAGCAGCTAATAAATGTCTTTTTATGTCGTCACGCCCTAACCCACGTTCAATAATACTTCTATCATTTTCAATATGAGCAGCTTTCTTTTTGAGAGATACGGAATCGAGTGTTGCTAAATCATGAAAGGTAATATTGTTGGGAATTCCATAGACTAGAAAATCTAGAGGAACATCTAATGTTTGAGGTAAACTGTAAAAAATCGAAGCAGGTATAACCCGCTGGCCACGTTCATAATTCCCCAAGGCTGGTTGTGATATTCCAATTTTTATTGCTAAGTCTTTTTGAGTCATCTTTTTAGCTTTACGAATTAGCGCAATGTTAGAACCTATTTTCTGGTCAGACGAAATTTCTTTCACATTAATTCCTCCTTGTATAGTTAATATATTATACATAACTGAAAATAACAATACAAAACACAATATATTTTATTTTGTTGTTGCATAATGTTTCATTATGTTATATATTTGAATTACGGTATGAAATAAAGAGGTGATAATAATGAGTACAGCTATTTTAAATCAGTTCATTGATCAGTTAGCTGAAGCTGTGGCTAAAAAGCTAGAGAACAATAATTTGCAAGATGCTAAGACTGTTAAAACCGAACCAGAGTTTATGAACAAGGGCCAAACTGCGGATTATCTAAGTGTTTCTCGAACAACTATTGATCGATGGATTAATAATAGAAATTTTCCTTCAACAAAAGTTGGCGGTAAATACTTATACAAGCGTGAAGAAGTTGACCGTTGGGTAAAAGAAAATTCTAAGTAATAATCGCACAGCTGGCTGGCAAGTGATTGTAGAGAAATAAATGGTTTAATCAATGAGGAGGTGAGACATATGTTACAAAAAATTGATGGTAAGATTTTAGCTTACTGGTGGACTTCACCAGATCAACGCCTATGGGCTTATCTAGCAACATTTTTACCATTGCTGGGTATTGTTGTTGCAATTAGTAACTTATTTTAAGGAGTAATAAGAAATGAGTTTATACACTAAAAAATTTGAAGAAGAAATATTAAGTAAAAGAATTATTGATATAGAAGACAGGATTGTTAAAGCTGGCAGTTATATAAATTCAATTACTGAAGATTGTTTTGAAGGTACTATCACTAAAGAAAATGGAGAAATAATTGCAGATGATCCGATTTCCTCAGCAGATGAAATTATTAAGGTCGCTAAAGAAATTAAAGATTTAGCAATTCAATATAAAACTTTAACTGATTTTGAAAACGACTTTATGGATGGTAATAAAAAAGCCGTTGATAGTGAGAACGCCAATTCAGACACTAACAACGACTAAATAAAACTTAGAGAATTAAATTTAGCTAATAAAAAAGCCAACAATCTTTACGGAGGATGTTGGACAAATTGCTAATATTTAATTCTCTTTCATTCTAACATGAGTGGAGGGTTTAAACAATGGAAAAAGATAAGAACCAAGAACTAGCGTTTGAAAATCAGTTATGGGAAGCAGATTCCAATATTGAAGAAACAACCGGAATAGCTCAAGCGCTGTATGATCAGATAAATGATGTTGTTGCTCCAATTATACGAGTAGACAATTATGCAGCAATGAGTGATGAACAGATGTCAATGGTTGCGCAAACAGTAATATCACGTAAAAAAGCATTATTAGCACTATCTAATATTTTGCTGGATAAGTTAGATCAAATTCATGATCAATTGCAATAGATGGGGTGTGATTAATAGTGTTAAGTTTTGAAGAAAAACTATCTGTTAACCCTTTATTAGATAGTGACAAGATGGAAAAAATTATTAATTCAACGTCACATCCCCTTAATGAGTACGCAAAGAAACAGTTTCAAAAAGCACTTGAATACTATAACGATGATTACAAGGTTATAGAACGGGCTGTTAGTAGTAAAAGTAGTAGAAAATTTATTGCTCTTTATAAAAATAATGAGGAAATAATTTCCTACTACCTAAATAAATATCATAGCGTTAAACCTGCTATTGGTGCAATGTGTTTTTATCTTCTCTACTACACAGGGGATGACGTTAAACAAGTTAACCGGATACTGCACCGTACACCACTCTTTAAGTATTGGAATAATGCTAGTCAAAACGAAGATCAATCAATAGTCGATTGGGACAATATATACGAAGAAACAAGTTTAGACGGGAAAAGCTTTGAATATATCAAAACAAAAGGCGAAGTAGAGATTATCAGTCTTAAATACAAACGCTAAATTACCATGTAAAGAGAGGGAAAATATGGCTAATATTGATGACTTAGTAAATAACAATAGTTTTCCAGAATGGTTAACTGTAAGTGATAAAGGAAATAAACTGGTTGATGAAATTAAGTTGGCTAAATATTTAGAAAAAAAGTATCACTTTACATCCAACCAATTTATAGAACACGGCTATTGGTTCGATCCTAAAAGTAGACAATGGAAAAATTACGCTGATTCAGTCATTGAAAAATCAATCAAAAATGAAATTGTACCTCATGGAATATGGAGAACGAACTTATTAGCATCGGTTTCTAAATTAATTGCCTTAGATTCACAAGAAATTGTAGAAGACAATCCATTTGATCAACCAGCACCTTATAAAGCAGTGTTTGGTAAACACACTTACAACTTGATGACGGACACTTTAGAAGATAATTCACCAGAGAACTATCTTTTACAAAATAGACCATATGAATTAGAAACAAAAGGAAAAGCTACAACGTGGAATAAATGGTTAAAACAATCATTAGTACCCTCAACTAAAGAAATCCGTGATGATACTGGAAAACTACAAGATGAATATGACCTAACAGCAATTGAAACAGTAAAAGCCTTTATTGGTTTTGCTTTAGCAGGTAGTTTTAAGGACTTTCAAATTTATATGATTCTATACGGGTTGGGTGGGGATGGTAAATCTACATTTCTAAATAAACTAATGGAGTTAATAGGGAAGCCTAACGTTTCAAACGTTTCTTTAGAAGCATTATCCGACCAAAAAGAAGCTAAATTTGCTACTTCTCAGCTGTATCATAAAGCTGCTAATGTTTTTGCTGATATAAGCCCCAAATTTATGGAACAGACTAATATTATTAAAACATTAACTGGTGGCGACGCTACAACAGCTCAATTTAAATATAAAGATCCATTTAAACTTGAAAATGAAGCTAAATTAATTTTTAGCGCTAATGATTTACCAGCCTTCAATGATTTTACAGACGGATTTAAAAGACGACCAATTATTGTAACGTTCCATAAGATTAAACATTTTAAAGAGCAATTCAAAGAGCAAGACTTTAAAAGAGAAATGCCAGCATTTGCCTATGAATGCTTAAAATCTTATAAAAAAGCACTTGATTCTGGTAAGTTTCCAGTGACTGAATACATGGAACAGCAAAAGCAAAGCTGGGTAAATGCTAATGACAATATCGGTAATTGGATTAATGATTGCTGTACTACAAATGAGAAAGATAAAGAAAAATCAGTATATCTATATGATAATTACAAAGAGTATTGTAAAAATACTGCTGTTCCTTGTCTTAGTAATCGTAAGTTTGCAAAAGAGCTAATAGCACGAGGATACAAACACACTACAGTTAAGATTAACGGTAAAAATGTTAAAGGTTATAAAGGGATTGCTCTTCAAAATTAGTTATAGTTTTATATTTATCGGTTACCATTGCAGAAGTTCTTATAAAGCTTGATATAAAGCTATTTAAAGGTAACCGAAAGCATTTTGAGGTAACCGATAGTTTCGGGTTACTATATTAAGTAACTGCAATGTATCGGTTACCTTTATATCCTATCGGTTACCATATAAATGTTGATATAAAGGCGATTGTGGGTACTTGAAACGGGGTAACCGATAAAAGTAAAAACTATTTTCAATTGAAGAGATGAAAATTAACGATTAAAACTGCAACATTGATACAAAATAGTTATAAGCGCTGTTATATCAACGTTTGCTCATGTATCACTTTATGTATCATTTTTAATATATGTATCATTTATTGATAAGTTATGAAGTGCAAAAGTGATACATACTGCAAAACTGATACATAAACCGATACATGATGAAAGCTTGTAATATCAACGTTTATAGACAAAATGTATCAATGTATCACTTTTTTACCCGTACTTTTATTTTGAGGCAGTGACCACATACCACCGGATAGGTGAAAAGCCTATTAAGGAGTTAAAAATAAAGTAACAGTAGATTTCACTAGAACGGCTGCAAACGTTCTACTATTGCTTGTATCTGCAAGTACAGGCAGAAAGGAATAATTAAATGCGAAGTAATAAATACGCAATTACACGATTAAAGCATAAGGTCACATTCGGTCATGAAGGTGGTACGGGGAAACGTAACCCGAATACTGGTAAGATCATGACAGGTTTTGTAGGAGATGTGACAGTACATTGTGGTAACTATTCAATCAGTGCTAGTCAAGCTATTAGTGAGGCAGGTAGTTCAATTACCGATGATGTTATATTGGTAGTTCGTCACAAGAAAGATTTAACGGATATGAAGAAATATCCAGAAGCACAATACAATGGCAGTATCTATAAAGTTGCTGGTTGGTCAATTGATGATGAATTACTGGCTTATGATACTGTAACCTTACGTAAACTTGATAGTCATAAATAAGAGGTGAGTTGAGAATGAGTAAATTAACTGTCAACACACATCCAGAATATAACGACTTTATTAATACAATGATTGAGGTAAGTTGTGAAGATCCTTCTAACTATCATATGTATACTACGCTTTATAGTTTAAGGTTAGTCTCAGCAGATGGAAGACCATTACCACTAGCAATTGATTTAGGTTTACCAGACAACCCAGAACTAGCCCGAGACATTGCACGTGTAGCAGTATGTAAGGACGCAGAGGAAAGTCGCAAAGATTGGTTAATTATCGCAAGGTATACAGCAAGTGAATGTAATCCTTATAGTGCTAATCTACCAGAGTTAGAAGCTTGTATGACAAGAACGGTTAATGATATTAAAGACTGGAATATCAGCAAGCTAAAAGCATTGAGTAAAGTAATAGAGATTATTAATCTGTAAGTTATGAAGGTATCGTGTTATGCGGTACCTTTTTTCATAGGAGGTTATCAAATGAGTGTAGTAAGGTTTTGTAGTGCTGCTGGTTGTCGAGAGGTGATTCCAGTAGGTCAATATTTTTGTAAAAAACATCAATATCTACAAAAAGAATATGAAGACAAGCGTAAACATTGGCAACGAGATAACTATAAAAAGATGACCAAAGAACAGAAACATGAATACAACAGAAAAGTATACAAAAAGCGAATGGAAAGAAGCGCCAAAGCTCCTCATGACTATAATAGATTCTACAAAACGAGTAAGTGGGTTAAATTAAGCCGTCAAACGCTCCAGAAAAGCCCAGTTTGCGTTGTATGTTTGCGAAAAGGAATAGTAAAGAAAGCTGATTTAGTCGATCATATTGTACCTATACGTGAAGACTGGAGTAAAAGACTGGATCCAACTAATCTACAATCACTTTGCTATCGTTGTCACCGAGAAAAGACAAGAAAAGATCATCAACGAGAAAGGAAAATAAATATGAATAGCTGAAATAATTTTAATACCCCCGCCATTGGTATAGACCGGTAGGAGCTGTAATGGTGGGGGTTTCTTTTTAAAAAATTCTCCCTTTACAAAAAAACGCCTTAAAATCCGAAGATTTCAAGACGTTTCTTTTTATTTTGTATGGTTTTCTTTTCAACTTTATTAAATAATTTAGAGCCTCAAATGTCAAGGATTTTTTATTATAACTTTTAGGCATTGAACTTAACAAACTATTCAAATATGGTATAATAAGGGTTAAATAATACGATAATTGAATATGAAATGATGTTTTTTATTTTTTTAAACAAATAGTGACATGGTGTCACTAAATAAATAGAAGGAGGTTAAATAGTTGGCTCAACCAATGAAGACCCGTCCAGAAGGTCATATTACTAAGGCAGAAAAAGCACAACGTGAAGAAGCTGAAAAAGCATTGGCAGAATACCCAAACTTAACATCTCACGCCCCAAAATGGCTTGATGATGTAGCTAAAAAAGAATGGCGTAGGATTGTCCCACTCTTAAAGAAAAGCGCCCCTGTTAGTGAACTAGATGTTAGTTTAATCGCTACTCACTGTACTTTGTATTCAACAATTATCAAATGTACTAAAGAGATTGATCGTACTGGGGTAGTTATTGACACAAAACGAGGATTACAGCAATCGCCTTACTACATGGCACGTGACAAGGCTATTAAAGAAATGAAGTCAATTGATAGTCAAATGGCACTTAGCCCACAATCACGGGTGCGCCTAGAAGTCCACAAGGCAATGAGTGAAGAAGCGCCTGCTGATGAGTTTGAAGAGATGCTGTCATAATGGATAGAGCTATTCAGTATGCTAATTCAGTTGTTAAAGGTGAGTTAATCGCCGGTAAGTTAGTTATTCATGCTTGCCAGCGCTTCTTAGACGACATGAAAAAGCAAAAGACCGATGACTTTCCTTATTATTATTCTGAAACGTATGCTGGTAAGGTTATTAAATTTGTTGAGAGCTTACCACAAACAAACGGTGAACCATTGAAGCTAGAGCCATTTGAAGTGTTTATCTTATCTAATATCTATGGTTGGCGACAGGTAGACGATAATTCATTGCGCTTCAATCGGATTCTATTAAGTGAAGCCCGTAAAAATGGAAAGAGCTTCTTACTGGCAGCGATTGGCGTTGTGTCTCTTCTAATGGAAAAGCAACCAGCCCGTAACCGACAAATACTATTTACTGCTAACAGTTCCCAGCAGGCACACCTTGCGTTTGATATTATGAGTGACCAACTGGAAAACTTACGGCGTAATTCAAAGTATTTAAGGCAACGGGTGAAAATCAATAAGCAACGGGTGACAGATAAAAAGACAGGTTCTTTTGCAATTCCACTATCTACTGATACCCACAGTACGGACGGTTATAACCCGACACTGGGCGTAGTCGATGAATATCACCAAGCTAAAGATAACACTATTCTAAACGCCTTGAATTCGGGTATGGCTCAACAAGACAATGGTATTCTAGCGATTATTTCTACTGCTGGTTTTAATCTTAATTCACCCTTCAAAAATGAATGGGACTATGCAGCCGATATACTTAACAGCAAAATTAAAAATGATCGTTACTTTGCGGTTATGTATTGCCTTGATAAAAAAGAAGAAATATTCGACCCCACAATGTGGATTAAAGCTAATCCATTAATGAGCAACCCAAAGATTGCTAAGACAATGAGAGAACACATTCAAAATGATTTAGATGTAGCAACCAAACAAAGCAACCTTAATAATGTTCTCGTAAAGAATATGAATATGTTTGTACAGCAGAATGAGGATTCCTATATTAGTACCCAAGACTGGGAACATGGACTAATTGAAGAAGCTCCAGATATTCACGGTAGAGATGTTTATATTGGTGCTGATTTATCAAAAAGCCGTGACTTAACAGCGATTAGTTGGTTAGTACCACTTGATGACGGTAAATTCTTTGCTGATTCCCACGCCTTTGTTTCCCGTTATGGTGGTATTACTACTAAGTCAAAACGTGATGGTATTGATTACAAGGCGGCAGCAGAACGGGGTGAATGTACAATCAGTTCACTAGAAAGTGGTGTGATTGATTATGATTCCGTTCACGACTTTGTAATGAAGTTAATTGGCAAGTATGATCTTAACGTTAAATTTTTAGTGTTTGACCCTTATAAGTGGGAAAACCTTGTCGACCGTTTCAAGCTGCCACAGCTTCAATTGACACAATCGTATAAGAATTTATCAATACCAATTGGAACGTTTAAAGAACAACTAATCACTGGCAATATATTGCACACTAATAACCAGATGTTAGCTTACAACGCAGGTAACGCAATCTTGAAATATAACTTTAATGGTCAAGCGTTATTAGACAAGACTAGAAAGCAAAATAAAATAGATTGCCTTGCTGCTCTTATGGACGCTTGGGCAGCTGGCTATGATTACTTCACTAAGAGAGAGGAGCAAAAACGTACCAATGAATATTATGAAACTGCTAAAAATCTTTTCTAGCTATATTAAGCCGATTTTATTAATCGTTGGTGGCTTATTTCTAGCAATTAGTGTAGTTGGTCTAGCTGGTTGGTTGTATGGACTTGGTTTCCTTGGTATAGAGTTAATCACTCTATCTTTTATGATCAACTATGCAGATAATCACGGATAAAGGAGGGTAGATAATGAGCTTATTTAGTAAAAGAACCACAACTACAAGCGCCCAAGACCCCTTCTTAGACGCTCTAGTAAGTCTTTCTAGTAATGACTCTAATAGTTACGTTAGTGCTTCGGCTTTACGTAATAGTGATATATTTGCTGCAATTAGTTCTATCGCTGGTGATCTTGCCAGTAATCCGATTAAGTCTAGTTCTAGCCTATATAACAAGATGATTAATGATCATCCTAACGAGTTAATGGACGGCAGAAGTTTCAAGTACGTCCTAGCGGTTGAAATGCTATTAAATGGTAATGCGTTTGCCGAAATTGATTTAAGTTCACACACGCTAAATTTTATTCCTAACAATAAATTAACTGTCCAGCAAGATGATGTAACGCAAAAGCTGACTTACACATACAGCCCAGATGGACGTATTAAGCGAGTAATTGCCTCTTCTAACATCTTACATTTTAAGTATTTTACCCGTGATGGTTTAGTCGGACTATCGCCACTGTATGCGCTAAAAGATGAAATGAAGATACAGGCGGCTGGAAACAGGTTAATGACTGGATTCTTTAATAATGGAATTCATGGCACAACAGTTGTCCAAGTCCACCAAGCTGATCTTAGTTCGGATGGTAAAGAGAATATTAGAAAACAATTTGATGAGGCAACTACCGGTAATAATTCACTTAACACAATTGTTACTGATGATGGTATGGATGTTAAAAGCCTACCACTTAATACAGACGTGTTGAAGCTAGTAAATTCTAATGACTGGAATACCCGTCAAATTGCGAAAGCGTTCGGACTACCACCCGAGCGTTTAGGTGTAGAAAACGAGCATAGCAACCAACAACAAAGTAACGTTCAGTATTTACAAGGTACTTTACAGCACTATGAAGATTGCTTTACTTCTGAATTGAACTACAAGCTAGGGCAAGATTTTAGCTTTGATAATAGCAAGCTATTAAGCCTTGACCCGTCCGCTCAACAGCAGATGGCAGTTGATGGTTATGTTAACGGTATCTACACACGCAATGAAGCCCGAGCCTTACTTAATTTAGTGCCGGTAACTAATGGAGATAATTTTATTGAAAAAGAAGGAGGAGTTACAGCCAATGGAGAAACGACTAACAACTAACGCAGGTTTACAAACGGTAAGCCCTAAAGAAGACCCAACAAAAGACCAGCAAGATAACCAAGATGAAACGCAAGCCTCACAGCCTAATACAGTTGAAGGCTATGCGTTACTCTTTAATCAACCCAGCAAGGACTTAGGCGGTTTTGTTGAAGTGATTGACCCTAGCGCCCTTGATAACGTAGACCTATCCAATGTAGTTATGCTTGATCAACACGACTACACTAAGCCACTAGCAAGCGTTAAGGCTGGTTCATTACAACTTGATGTGGACGATAAGGGGCTTCACTTCAAGGCAACTATTGACCCAAGTGTAAGTTACGCAAGTGACACTCTTAATAATGTTAAGAATGGGAACATTAATTCTATGTCTTTCCGTTTTGATGTTGATGATGGTTCTGACAGTTGGACACGTGACGATAACGGACAAATTACACGCACCGTTAATCAGATTAAAGATTTATTTGAGGTTTCAACCGTTACAGTGCCTTCATATGATCAGACAAATGTTGATGTAGATAAAACAAGCATTCGTAGTTACAACCAATTTATCGAAAGTGAGGAACATAATAAAATGCAACACACAATCTTAGACCCCAAAAACAATACAGAACAACCAGCTAACGCCTTTGAAAGCTTCATTCGTTCACGTGGTGAAACCCGTGACGGATTAACAACTAAGGGGGCAGAAGCTGTTATTCCAGAAGAAGTTGTTACTCCAGTACTAGACTTAAAGAACAGTGCTTATAACTTAGCAAAGTACGCTACTGTAAAGACTGTAGGGACTGGTTCCGGTCATTATCCAATCGCTACCCGTTACAATACAGCGGTACTTACTACTAAGGAAGAACAAGCAGAAATTGCTGATGTAGACGCTAATATGTTTGAAGATGTGAAGTTTGATGTAAAGACCCGTGCCGGTAAGATTGCACTATCAAATGAAGTTGTTGACGATTCAGAAGTTGATATTGTATCTGAAGTAAAGAACCAACTTCAAAAGTTAGTTGATAACACTGATAACGCTGAAATTATCAAGGTATTACAAGGCGATAACTTTACTAAGAAAACCGTAGCTAATGTTGACGACTTGAAGCAAGTATTCAACGTTGACCTTGACCCAGCCTTACAAAGTACTTCTACATGGTTAGTAAATCAATCGGCTTTCCAAGTATTAGATACTTTGAAAGACAATGAAGGACGTTACTTATTACAACCAGATGTAACCGCTCCTAGTGGATTTTCTTTACTTGGCCAACCCGTTGTTAAGATTAGTAATAAGTTCTTACCAGATAACACAGACGGTTCACATCCAATGATTTTAGGTGATATTTCAGAAGCGGTAGCAGTATTCCGGCGTAATCAAGTTACAGCCCAATGGGACAAGTTCGATAGTTACAGTCAAGGCTTATCTGTTATCGTCCGTAACGACTATCAACCAATTAGTAATGACGCTGCTTTTAATCTCTCTTTAGCCACAACTAAGGCAACCGAAAGTAAATAATAGCTACTAGCACAGGGTGGGCAATATCGCCCACTCTTTTTTTATGAGGTGTATTAATGCGAAAAGAAGTAAAAAGTCTAGTAATAGTAATACTGAAAGATTATCCTTCAATTAATAAGAAACTAAAAAGCCGTAAGTTTGAACTAATGCACCCTATCCACAAAAGAGATGAAAATGTAGGTGGTGGACGTGCTATCAATCGACCATGGACTTATTACGATGATATGTTAATAACCATTGACCAAGATAGATATATGCACCGCTTAAAACGTGAGAAAGAAGCTATTGACTTAGCATTACAAGACGCTGGGGACTGTACCCAGAAGATAATTAAAGAATGCTATTTTAACCCTAATCATAAGACGATAAAGAACCTAGTAGCAACTGGCGATATATGGTGTAGCACTACAAAAGCGTACAAGTTACGTGATCAATTTATAGTAGATGTTGCTAAAAAGTTAGACCTAGATGTGTTTTAAAAGAAGGTGAAATTAATGAAATTTGATGTAGAGCAGTGGGAAGTAGACAACTTTAAGCAAGCCTTATATCTTGATGGTGAAGAAGAAGATCAATTAATCAAGGATTATCTAAAGAATGCTAAGGCTTATGTACAAAACGCTGTAAACCCAACAGCAGACTTAACCCAGTATGAACAATATACATTCGCCGTTCAGATGTTGGCGCAATTTTGGTATCAAAATAGAGGTATTGACATGACGAATACCCCTTACCAAGTGTTAAGCATGATTCAGCAATTGCGGGGGCTTGTATAGATGAATAGTATAGTTTATTGCTTTATATGCCTAAAACGTATGGTATAATTAATAGTGGGAAGTGAGTAAAACTTCCCATGAACATTAAGTGTTCGGAGCAATACAGCCGGCATTACAGTATTTATTTTCTTTCAAGCCTTGTAAACTCCTTCCAGAATATAGCTATCAAAGTCACCATAGTAGAAAGTTTTATTCAATTGGAAAGGGGATGGTTATATGGAAATAAAGTATAACCGTTTTCTTGTCGCTTAGTTAAGCGATAGGAAGTATAAAGTCGTGACGGACAAGAATACAACGGTTTCTTTAATGTGTGGACTGACTAATGTTGTTGCTTGGTTAGTGCTTAATGTCTATTAGGCATATTTTGTTGAGTGTGGGTTAAAGTCTTTAATGGCTTTCTTATTTTTAATTTGGTAGAATAAATATCCATATTTTCCTTAGTCGGGCTTTAATTAGTCCGGCTTTTTTTGCTCTCAAACGAAATGAAAAAGTATAAAACGGGTGATTGATCATCTTGCTTTGTTAGAGAAGGAATTAAACCAAGGGTAGTGTTTCCAGAAATCGAGAAAACTCTTTTTGTGTAAGGATAAATAAAAAACGCCACGTAAATTGTGACGATTGGAATATGTATTTAAATAAGTAGATATGTATCTTGCCAGCCAGAAGATATTGAGAACATTTTGAGAACAAAAAGTGATATATGTTGAAATGTTGTGATAAATTAAAGGGCTGTTAAACCGCTATATAAAGCAATTTGAACAACCCTTTAACATTCTGATTAATTATCTAAGGAGACAAGGGGATTTGAACCCCTGCACGCTTTTACACGCCTAACGGTTTTCGAAACCGTCCTCTTCAGCCACTTGAGTATGTCTCCATTTCAACTATATTATTGTAACAAAAAAATTGTAAAGCGTAAAGAGAATATCAATCAAGGAAATAGCTATTTAATAATTTTGCAGAAATGATTTCTTGCTGATATGATATTCTAATATATGATGTAATTTGAAATTTAATTAGGGGATTTTTATGGTAAAAAAATATTATGCAGTCAAAAAAGGTCGTCATCCAGGAATATATAAAACTTGGGCTGAATGTCAGAAGGAAGTTAATGGATATCCGAATGCTAAGTTCAAAAGCTTTTTAACGTTTAAAGGTGCTAATGAGTGGCTTCAGGCTACGGGAAATATCGTACCATCGACTAAAACGGTTGATTATTCTGATAACATTCTTGTTTATACTGATGGAGGCTCCCGTAATCATGGCAATAAATTGGGACAGCATGTTAAGGCAGATGATAAAGCGGCCTGGGCTTATTTTATTCAAACTAAAGATCAAGCTTATACAGGAACTGCTGGCGAATTTGGGGCTACTAATAATAAAATGGAGATTACAGCTTTAATTCAAGCACTAACTAAACTATTAGAACTTGGCCTCCAAGATCAACCAATTACAGCGATTTTGGATTCACATTACGTACTTGATCCAATTATGAAAGGCTGGTTAACTAATTGGCAGCGACGGGGATGGTTAACTGCTAGTGGCAAGCCGGTAGCAAATCAGAAGCTATGGGAAGAAATAGTTACCCTTTTACCTCAGTTCCCTAATTTACATTTTGATTGGACTAAGGGTCATGCAACGAATGCTGGAAATAATAAGGTCGATGAATTACTAAATAAGACGATGGATCAGTTATAATTATTTGACAAGAGGATGATAAGAAATGAGAATTGGTATTGACAAAATGGCTTTTGCAACAACAAATGACTATTTAGACCTTGTTGAATTAGCAAAAGAACGCAGCGTAGATCCTAATAAATTTACCATTGGAATTGGACAGGATCTACAGGCAGTTGTGCCACCTACGCAAGATATTGTGACTTTAGGAGCTACGGCAGCGAAAAAATTGCTTACTCCGGAATTAGAAAAAAATATTTCGACAGTAATTGTGGCAACTGAGTCAGGAATTGACAATTCAAAAGCGAGTGCAATCTACATTAAACGCTTATTAGGGCTTAGCGACTTCACCCGAACGGTAGAAATGAAAGAGGCTTGTTATTCTGCAACAGCTGCTATCCAATTTGCAAAGGGAGTAGTGGCGCTTAATCCTCAAGAAACTGTATTGGTGATCGCTGCTGATATTGCTCGTTATGGATTAAATACGCCAGGAGAGGTGACTCAAGGAGCTGGAGCAGTTGCAATGCTGATTTCGCGGAACCCTCACATCCTAACCCTTGAAGATACAACGGTTGCTTATAGTAAGGATATAATGGACTTTTGGCGGCCGTTATATGCAACAGAAGCTTTAGTAGATGGAAAATACTCTACTAATGTTTATATTGAATTTTTCCTTCAAACTTTTACCCGTTACCAGCAATTAACTGGGCGAGAATTAGCAGATTTTGCTGCCCTTACATTCCATATGCCATTTACTAAAATGGGAAAGAAAGGGTTAGAAGGGCTGCTCAAAGATCGTAATGATGAGGTAGCTCAACGATTACGAACACAATTAACCGCAAGTCAACTATTTTCACGTCAAGTTGGTAACCTTTACACTGGCTCCCTATATTTATCATTAATGTCATTGTTACAAAATAGTGACTTAAAAGCTGGAAGCCGAATTGGGTTATTTAGCTATGGTTCTGGTGCAGAAGGAGAGTTCTACACAGGAATCCTAGAAGATGGCTACGAGCATTATATGAATAATATTCAAGAAGAACTAGAACATCGTCACCAGGTTTCGGTAGCAGAATACGAAAAACTATTCAGTAGTCAATTAGGAATGAATGACCAGGATATCGAGTTTGATGTTACTAATGATCCATTACCTTTCGTTCTTAAAGGGCAAAAGGATCATCAACGGATTTATGAAGCCAAATAACTTAAATAAAAAGGAGCCCCAAAATGGACTCCTTTTTTATTTAGAAAATATGATCACGAAATAGTCCCACTACTTTACCAAGGATTTTTACATTGTCTAAGAAGATTGGCTCCATCGTATCATTTTCTGGCTGTAAACGAAAACGTGTTTTTTCTTTATAGAATCGTTTACAAGTAGCTTCATTATCATCATTCATTGCAATAACGATATCACCATTTTTAGCGGTGGATTGTTTACGCACAATTACTTGGTCGCCATTAAAAATCCCTGCTTTAATCATACTAGTTCCACGAATGGTAAGCATAAACAAATCATTATTATCTTGAATAGAAGGAGGTATCGGGAAAAACTCAGTAGCATTTTCAACTGCTAAAATTGGTTGCCCAGCCGTAACAACACCAAGCATTGGAATTTCTTTTTGAATCGGTTTTACACCTAAAATATCAAGTCCCTTGGGTGTGATCTCAAGTGCTCGAGGTTTAGAAGGGTCTTTTTGTAAGAATCCTTGTTCAATTAAGCGAGAGATGTGTCCATGGACTGTTGAAGTTGAAGACAGTCCAACAGCACTACAAATTTCACGAACAGTCGGTGGATAGCCATGATCTTCAACTTGTTTATGAATATAATTTAGGACGGCCATTTGTTTATTTTTTGCTACCTTTGCCATATTGACACCTCATTATCATTAATTGTGTTAAGCTTATCATAGATAGATGCATATTTCAAACGTACGTTCGTGATTTGCATTAATTTTATAAAATAAGTAAAATCGACTTTATTAAGGAGATGATTATAATGGCTGAATCGAAAGAACAAGATGCTTTATTGAAGCGAATTAATGAACTTGCTCATAAGAATAAAGAAGAAGGTTTAACTGAGGAAGAAACTAAAGAACGAGATCGTTTACGTAAGGAATACCTAAAGAACTTTAGAGAAGCAATGCGTAGTAATATTGAAATGATGCGGATTTTTGATAAAGAAGGTAAAGAGGTTACTCCTGAAAAGGTTCGTGAAATTCAACGTAAAAAAGGACTTCGTGACGATTAACAGCGATTTGCTCTTTTCAAAAATTGCTCTTTCGTGTAAGATGGATAGGTAACGAGCAAAGGAGGAAGTAATTGTGGGTATGACGATCATGCTAATGATTCTTGCATTATTAGTCGGTTTGGTTATCGGCTTCTTTGGTGCACGTAAATACATGGAAAACTACCTCCGCAATAATCCACCGATTTCGGAAGAGATGCTGCGGACGATGATGCTTCAAATGGGACAAAAACCATCAAGTCGTAAATTACATCAAATGATGCAAGCGATGAAAGCACAAGCTAAAAAGTCAAATCGTAAATAATATAAAAGGATGTGATTTTTATCACATCCTTTTATATTGGAAATTAAAATTCATCATTCTTTGGCTTTGGAGGAACAATATATTTATAATTGGGATCAATTTGTCTATCTAATTGGTCAAAGGCGTCTTGCATTTGCTTTTCTAAGTCAGCCTGTACTTCGGGAGTGAGCCGTTGCTTTCGGTCAATATAAATAGGCTTCCCAAATGCAATTTGGCGCGGCTTACGGGTAAATAGCTGGCCAAATTTTAGGGGTCCCTGGTAAACAGCAGGAACTAAGGGGACGTTTGCCATTTTAGCGATCACGGTGGCCCCGCCTTTTAATTTAGATGAGTAGCGTGATCCGCTAGGGAAAATAATGGTCGATAAGTCAGTCTTCTTTAAAATTGTAACCGGCTTTTTAATAGCAGACGGACCTGGATTTTTCCGATCAACCGGATAGGCATTTAGTGCTTTTAAGAATTTGCTAGCAATTGGATTCTTAAAAAGTTCTTTTTTAGCCATGAAGCTAAATTTTTTGGGCCATACGGCAAGCGCTAGTAAGACAGGATCCATCCAAGTACGATGAGGTGCAATAATAATATAATTGCCTTCAGGGATGTTTTCCCTATTGTATATTTTAGGTCGTCCGTTAATCAAATTTAAAAATGGATTAACGATTTTAACGAGGAAAGTGTACAACATGTCAATCTTCCAATCTATAACAAAATTAAGTTTTCGTTCCTCAGTATGACGAAAAAAAGTGGATCTTGCAAGTACAAAAATAATGGAGGACATAATGGAAAACAGAAATATTTTAAAAAAGGATGAAAGAATTGATCAGTTATATAGTCAGGATGTACGGATAATCCAAAATCCCCATTATTTTGCTTTTTCGTTAGATGCTGTCTTATTAGCAAACTTTGTGCGTCCCAATCATCGACAGAAATTAAAAATTGTTGACTTGTGCGCTGGAAATGGGGCAATCGGCATTTTTCTCCACGATAAGCTTAGCGGAACATTTACCGAAGTTGAATTACAACCACAGATTGCTGATATGGCTGAACGGACAATTTTGCTAAATGATTTACAAGATCGTTATACCGTCATTAATGATGATATCGCAAACGTTAATGATTATATTTCTAAGGACTCGATTGATATTGTCCTTTGTAATCCTCCTTATTTCCCAGTTACAGCCCAAAGCCAGAAGAATCCAAATAAAGCTTTAGCGATTGCTCGTCACGAAATAGCGACTGATTTAGTGACAGTTGTTAAAAAGATGAGTGGCTTATTAAAAATGAATGGTCATGGGTATCTTGTGCATCGTCCAGATCGTTTAGGTGAGATTTTACAAGTGTGTCAGGAAAATAGATTAGCACCTAAAAGAATTCAATTTATTCATCCTAAACCTGATCGTGATGCGAATATTTTGTTGCTTGAAGTGATTAAGGATGGCCGACCTGGAGGAGTAAAAGTAGTACCACCATTGATTGTTCATGGAGCAGATAACGAGTATACTCCAGCGGTTCAGGAGTTATTATATGGCAAGTGAGAAATACTATATTTATGTATTGTATTGTGCAGATAATAGCTTTTATTGTGGCTTTACCAACAATGTTAAACGGCGCTTTCATACCCATCAGACTTATCAAGGGGCAAAATATACTCGTGTGAAAAAGCGTCATCCGCTAAAGCTTATTTATTCAGAGGAATTTGAATCAAAGCATGATGCCCTGAGTGCGGAATATTATTTTAAACATCAAACCCGCCGCCAAAAAGAAAAATTTTTACTTGACCATGGTGTCGATTTATTGAAACTACGGAGGAATTAAGATGAAGATTTATATGTATGGTGTTTATCAGGATGAAGTTCCTTACATTAAGGAATGGCAAGAGGAACATCCTGAAGTAACTGTAGACTCAACAACGAAACTTTTAGACGAAAGCACAGTCAACTTGTCTAAGGGAAGCGATGGAGTAGTAGTATTCCAGCAAAAGCCTTATTCAGACGAGGCCTTACGTCAATTAGCGTTTAATGGTATTACAAAGATGTCATTGCGGAATGTTGGGGTTGATAATCTTAATCATGAATTAGTACGAGAACTTGGTTTCCAAATTACTAACGTACCAGTTTATTCCCCAGCTGCAATTGCTGAATTTTCAGTTACTCAAGCACTCAACCTTTTACGTCGAACAAAAGAATTTTATTTAAAATTAGCAAAAGGAGATTATAACTGGGCACCGCATATTGCTAAGGAAATGAATAAGCAGGTTGTCGGGATAGTTGGAACAGGAAACATTGGATCCACAGCAGCTAAAATCTTTGCTGGTTTTGGTGCAAAAGTGATTGCATATAGCCGTCACCAAAATAAGGAACTAGAAGAAATTGTTGAATACGTTAGCCTTGATGAATTATATAAACGGGCAACAATTATTTCGCTTTATTTACCTCATGTTCCAGCGACAGATAAAATGCTTAATGAAAAAACATTTGCAATGATGCAGGACGGGGTCTTACTGGTTAACACTGCACGTGGACCATTAGTCGATGAAAAGGCATTGATTGAAGCGTTGAATAGCGGTAAAGTCGGAGGAGCTGCTTTAGACGTAATGACTGGTGAAACCAAGATTTTTAACCAGCAAATTGATTTCCAAGAAGTTGATTATAACGAATTTAAGGATTTAGTTGATCGGCCAAATGTTTTAATCACGCCACATATTGCTTTCTATACTGATCAAGCAATTAAAAATATGGTTAAGATGAGTTTGTCCGCCAATCTAGATTTGATTAAAACTGGCACCTCAGATAAACTAGTTAAATTTTAAAATAAGTTAAGTGAAAAACCTTGTCAGTTTGCAAGGTTTTTTGTATACTATATTTCGGTGTTACGCGCCAATTTCACACCCAGAATGATGGTGGTGAGGGTGCTTAAATAGTCCCATTGCCAGAAGAAGACTGGGGAGGAGAAACAATTTGGAGGTATTATTTATGTCTGTTGTATCTATGAAGCAATTGCTTGAAGCCGGTGTCCACTTCGGTCACCAAACTCGTCGTTGGAACCCAAAGATGGAAGAATACATCTTTACTGAACGTAACGGTATTTACATCATTGACTTACAAAAGACTGTTAAGTTAATTGATACTGCTTACAACTACATGAAAGATGTTGCTGCTAACGATGGTGTTGCTTTATTTGTTGGTACAAAGAAGCAAGCTCAAGATGCTATTGAAGAAGAAGCTACTCGTGCAGGTCAATACTACGTTAACCACCGTTGGTTAGGTGGTACTTTGACCAACTGGAAGACTATCCAATCACGGATCGCTCGTTTGAAGGAACTTAAGAAGATGAGCGAAGACGGTACATTTGATGTTCTTCCTAAGAAGGAAGTTGCTGTCTTAACTAAGCAACGTGAAAAGCTTGAACGTTTCCTTGGTGGTATTGAAGATATGCCACGGATCCCAGATGTTATGTTCATTGTTGATCCTCACAAGGAACAAATCGCTGTTAAGGAAGCTCAAAAGTTACACATTCCAATCGTAGCTATGGTTGATACTAACACTGACCCAGACGACATTGATTACGTTATCCCATCAAACGATGATGCTATCCGTGCCGTTCGCTTAATCACTTCAAAGATGGCTGATGCTTTTGTTGAAGGTAAGCAAGGTCAAGACGATGCTCAACAAGAAACTGCTGATGATAACGCTGCTAACGAAACTGTTAGCGAAGATTCATTAAAGAACTTGAAGAACAGCGTTGAAGGTAAAGAAGACTAAAAATATTAAATTCTTGGGCTGTTTTGTACGGACCATTCTGGCCTAAGTACTAAACAGCCCTTTTTTCAAAAAAGATTATAAAAGGAGAGATTTCGTCATGGCTGAAATTAAAGCTGCTCAAGTTATGCAATTACGTAAAAAGTCCGGTGCCGGTATCATGGATGCTAAGAAGGCATTAGTTGCTAGTGATGGTGACATGGACAAAGCAATGGACTACCTTCGTGAAAAGGGTATTGCTAAGGCAGCCAAGAAGAGTGATCGTGTTGCAGCTGAAGGATTAGCTGATATTGCTGTTAATGGCAATACAGCTGCAATCGTTGAATTGAATTCAGAAACTGATTTCGTTGCTGCTAGTGAACCATTTAAGGACTTATTGAAGAAGGTTACTAAGTTAATTAGTGAAAACAAGCCTGCTAATGTTGAAGAAGCATTAGAAATCAAGACTGAAAATGGCACATTAAATGATGATATTATCAGTACTACACAAAAAACTGGTGAAAAGGTTAGCCTTCGTCGGTTTACTGTTGTAGAAAAGGATGACGGCGATAGCTTTGGTGCATACTTACACCAAGGTGGTCAAATTGCTGCATTGGTTGTCTTAGAAGGTGCTGACGATGCCACTGCTAAAGACGTTGCAATGCACGTTGCAGCTATCAACCCTGAATTCATGACTCGTGATGATGTTTCTCAAGAACGTCTTGACCATGAACGTGCTATCTTCAAGGAAGAAACTTTAAACGAAGGAAAGCCTGAAAAGATCGTTGACAAGATTGTTGAAGGTCGTTTAAACAAGTTCCTTTCACAAATTTGTTTAGCAGATCAAGACTTTGTTAAGGATTCTGACCAAACTGTTGAACAATACGTTTCAAGCAAGAATGGTAAGTTGAAGTCCTTCATTCGTTACGAAGTCGGTGAAGGAATCGAAAAAAAGCAAGATGACTTTGCTCAAGAAGTTAAGGACCAAATGAACTAAGCGTTCGGTCAAAAGGAGGACGTACTCAATGTAGTGCGTCCTTTTTTAAAGATTAACTTACCAATTCAAGGAGGATATCATATGGCAGATATTAAATATAAGCGAGTAATTTTAAAGCTCAGTGGAGAAGCATTAGCTGGCGACAAGGGTTTTGGGATTAACCCACCCGTTTTAAAGGATGTAGCTAAAGAATTAAAAGAAGTTCATAATTTGGGCGTTCAAATTGCCATCGTTGTTGGTGGTGGTAACATGTGGCGTGGTGTTACTGGTGCTGAATTAGGGATGGAACGTGCGCAAGCTGATTACATTGGAATGTTAGCAACTATTATGAATGCCTTATCACTTCAAGATGCGCTTGAATCAATTGGTGTTCCTACCCGGGTACAAACTTCAATTGAAATGCGCCAAATTGCTGAACCATATATTCGGCGGAAAGCTATTCGTCATTTAGAGAAAGATCGAATCGTTATTTTTGCTGGTGGAACAGGAAGTCCTTACTTCTCAACTGATACTACTGCTGCATTACGAGCAGCAGAAATTAACGCTGATGCCATTTTAATGGGTAAAAATGGGGTTGACGGCGTTTACTCAGCTGATCCAAATAAAGTTAAGGATGCTACTAAGTTTGATCATTTAACCCATATGGATATCATTGAAAAGAATTTACATGTAATGGATACTACTGCTAGTTCACTATCGATGGACAATCATATTCCATTGGTAGTCTTCAACTTGAACACATCAGGCAATATTATGAAAGTAGTAACTGGTCAAGAAGTTGGTACAACAATTGAAGGAGACTAATAATATGGCTACAGGAAAAGAAATTTTAAATGATGCCAAACAAAAAATGGCAAAATCAGGTGATGCACTTCAGCGGACACTTGCTGATATTCGTGCGGGTCAAGCCAATGCAAGTTTATTAAATTCTGTTAAAGTTGAATATTACGGAGCACCAACTCCATTAAATCAAGTTGCATCAATCACAATTCCAGAAGCACGGCAATTATTAATCACCCCTTATGACGAAAGCGTGCTTGAAGAAATTGAAAAAGCAATCTATGCATCTAATTTAGGATTAACTCCTCAAAACGACGGAAGTTCAATTCGCTTAATCATCCCACAATTAACTGAAGATCGGCGGAAAGAATTAGTAAAGGACGTTAAAGCTGAATTAGAAAAGGCAAAAGTTGCAGTTCGAAATGTTCGTCGTGAAGCAATGGATGACTTAAAGAAGGGTAACAAGAACGGCGACTTTAATGATGATGAATTCCATGATCTTGAAAAGAAAGTTCAAAACGAAACAGATGCTGGAATTAAGAACCTTGAAGATATTGCGAATGCAAAAGAAAAGGAATTAATGGAAGGCTAGTTTTCAGAAATAAAAAGGTTGTGAACTTTGCGTAAGTCCACAACCTTTTTATTTTGGCTAAAATTGAATTGTTATGATAAAACTATGTAACAATTTACTGTGGATTGACAAATCGAAATTTGCCTCTGGTATAATAAAGGCTATAATTAATTGGCAGACGTGAATTTTTAAGAAGTGTCTGTAATTAATCTTAAGTACATGATAAAAAATGGAGGAACAATTAGTGTTTTCCAAAAGTAAACATGATGAAATAAATCAGCAACTTGATATGGAACGTATTCCTAACCATATTGCAATTATTATGGACGGTAATGGTAGGTGGGCGCAGAAACGGCACCTTCCACGGGTTGCTGGTCATAAGCAAGGAATGCAAACAGTAAAAAAGATTACAATTGCTGCCAGTGAATTAGGGGTAAAAGTCTTATCATTATATGCTTTTTCAACCGAAAACTGGAAACGCCCTTCTTCAGAGGTAAGTTATTTAATGCAGTTGCCTGTCCGCTTCTTCTCAACATTTGTTCCAGATCTTGTCAAACATAATGTTAAGGTGACAGTGATGGGAGATATTACGCAACTGCCTGAAGCTACGCAAAAAGCTGTTAAAGAGGCAATGGCTGATACAGCCCATTGTACGGGGATGATTCTCAATTTTGCTTTGAATTATGGGAGTCGAGATGAGATCACTCAAGCTGCTAAAGAGATTGCAGAAGACGTTCAAAATGAGAACTTGGCACTTGCGGATATTGATGAAGCTTCGTTTGGTAAGTACTTGATGTCAGCACAACTGGGTCAATTTGCGGATCCTGACCTGCTAATCAGAACAAGTGGCGAAGAGCGGATTAGTAACTTTATGCTGTGGCAAATTGCTTATAGTGAATTGGAGTTTGTTCCAGAACACTGGCCAGACTTTGATGAAGATTCATTACGGTCAGCAATAATTGCCTATCAAGGACGTCATCGGCGGTTCGGTGGACTAAAAAATCAATAAATAATAAGGGGATTTTGTTTTGAAAACAAGAATAACGACCGCGGTAATTGCACTTGCAATCTTTATACCGCTTATTATATATGGTCATTGGCCATTAACAATTGCAGCCGTTGCCTTAGGAATGGTTGCAATGTCAGAAGTATTGGTAATGAAAAAAATGTTTGTAATTTCGTTTGAAGCTTTGATCAGTTATCTGGGGGTTGCATTATTAATACTGCCGGATAGTTGGCTTGACTTCTTGCCTAGTATTGCAACTCGATGGTTCGGATTCTATATTTTAGTTGTTTTACTTCTATTACATACGGTTATTCGAAAACAACGCTTTACTTTCGATGATGCTGGGGTTTTAACATTAGCAATGCTCTATATTGGAATGGGATTTCGCTATTTTATTGCTGCTCGTGCAATCAATTTTCAAACGCTATTATATGGAATGTTAATCGTTTGGATTACAGATAGTGGAGCATATTTAATTGGCCGAAAAATTGGTAAAAATAAACTCGCTCCTAAGATTAGTCCTAATAAAACTTGGGAAGGTTCAATTGGTGGTACATTAGCTGCTGTTATTATTTTGGCTATTTATTGCTACTTTATCCCTGTTGGTGCAGGTTGGGTAACAATGATATTCGTTACTTTGATTCTTTCAATCTTCGGTCAATTTGGTGACTTAATCGAATCATCATTAAAACGCTACTATGGTGTAAAGGATTCGGGAAAAATTCTTCCAGGCCATGGCGGAATTTTAGATCGGTTTGATAGTATGCTAATTGTTATGCCAATGCTTCATTTATTAGGGATCATTTAATCAAACGTAAGGAAGAGATTTTTTGATAATAACAATTATTACATTTATTATTGTTTTTGGAATCCTTGTCCTTGTTCATGAATATGGTCATTATTATTTTGCTAAACGAGCAGGAATTCTGGTTCGTGAATTTTCAATAGGAATGGGTCCAAAAATTTGGTGGAAACGAAAAAATGGTACTACCTATACTATTCGAATTTTGCCCCTCGGTGGTTATGTTCGTTTAGCTGGTGCTGATGATGAGGACCAAGATGAGTTAAAGCCAGGTACCCCTCTAACGATTCAACTAAATGATCAAGATAAAGTTATTAGTATTAATGCTAGTGATAAAACAACCTTATTTCAGGGGATCCCCCTTCAATTAGTTGCTTGTGATTTAGAAGATGGCTTATGGATAAAAGGATATGTCAATGGGGACGAAGATCAGCTGAAGGTATATAGTGTTGACCATGATGCAATGATTATTGAACGAGACGGAACCGAGGTACAGATTGCTCCACGTGATGTGCAATTTCGTTCAGCAAGTCTGCCTGCACGGATGATGACTAATTTTGCTGGTCCAATGAATAATTTCATTTTGTCCTTAGTAGTATTTATCATTCTTGGTTTTACCTTAACGGGCGTACCAACTAATAGCAATCAGTTAGGGCAAGTGAATGCCGGTTCCGTAGCTGCCAAAGCGGGCTTAAAAGCAAATGATCGGATTGTTAAGGTTAACAACCAAAAAATAAATAATTGGACTGACCTTTCAACTAATATTTCAAATAAGCCTAACAAGACAGTATCAGTAACGTATGAGCGTGGTAATAAGACATATCATATTAAGCTAACACCAAAAGCAGTTGAGCGAGGGCATCAGAAAGTTGGCCAAATTGGAATTGTTGAAAAGCAAGAGAGAAGTTTAGCTGCTCGATTAAAGTTTGGTTGGCAACAATTTATCCAAGCGGGAACATTAATTTTTAGTGTTCTTGGTCATATGGTTACCCATGGATTTAGCTTAAATGACCTTGGTGGACCGGTAGCAATTTATGCTGGAACATCACAAGCCACCTCATTGGGAATCAATGGAGTTTTAAATTTCTTAGCCCTCTTATCAATTAATTTAGGAATTGTTAACTTATTACCAATTCCAGCATTAGATGGTGGGAAATTATTATTGAATATTGTTGAAGCGATCATTCGGCGACCAATTCCTGAAAAAGCTGAGGGAATTATCACAATGATTGGTTTTCTAATCTTACTAACACTTATGGTTCTAGTAACATGGAACGATATTCAAAGATATTTTATTCGGTAATTAAAAACAAAGGAGTATAGTTTTAATGAAACAGTCAAAGGTATTAATTCCAACAAAAAAAGAGGCCCCAAGTGATGCAGAAGCCTTAAGTCATAAGATGATGATTCGTGCCGGCTACATTTACCAAGTATCTGCAGGGGTATGGTCATATTTACCATTAGCTTACCGGGTTATTCGAAAAGTAGAAAATATTATTCGTGATGAAATGGATAAGGCCGGAGCGGTTGAAATGCTTATGCCGGGACTTCTTCCAGCTGATTTGTGGAAGGAATCTGGTCGTTACGAAAGCTATGGTGATAATCTTTTTAAACTTAAAGATCGTCGTGACCGTGACTTTATTTTGGGCCCAACTCATGAAGAAACCTTTACTGAAGTATTGCGTGATAGTATTAAGTCGTACAAGAAGCTGCCATTAGTAGTTTATCAATTACAAGATAAGTTTCGTGATGAAGATCGTCCTCGTTATGGAATTCTTCGTGGAAAAGAATTTGAAATGCTTGATGGTTATTCCTTCTCAGCAGATCAAGAAGGATTAGACGAAGCCTACAATAATCAAGCAAAGGCTTACCGGAACATTTTTGATCGGATTGGCTTAAACTATAAAGTTATTCTCGCTGATTCGGGAACAATGGGTGGTAAGAACTCACAAGAATTCTCTGCACCAGCTGAAGTAGGGGAAGATATAATCGCTTATACTGATGGAGATTACGCTGCCAATATTGAGAAAGCTGAAAGTAAATTTACTGGTGTACAACAAACAGCTGCTCCTGCACCAATTGAGAAAAAAGCTACTCCGGGTGCTCATACGGTAGATGAAGCTGCAGAAAGTTTAGATCTTGATCCTAATCAAGTTATCAAATCAATGCTTTACATTGCTAAAATGAGTGAAGATGAATACCAACCGGTCTTAGTATTAATGCGTGGCGACGATGAAGTTAATGAAGCAAAGGTAACGAATGCTCTTGATTGTGAAGAACTTGAATTAGCTACAGAAGAAGATGCCGAAAAGTACCTTAATGCTCATCCTGGATCATTAGGACCTGTAGGAGTAGGCGAAGAAGTAAAAATTCTTGCTGATAATTATGTTAAGGTTTTAGTTAACATGGCATGTGGTGCTAATGAAGATGGTTACCATTATATTAATGCTAATATTGACCGTGACTTCCGCGTTGATCAATTTGGTGACTTCCGGAATGTTAAAGAAGGCGAGATTGCTCCTGATGGTAAACCACTTAAATTTACTCCCGGAATTGAAATTGGTCATATCTTTAAGTTAGGTACTCATTACTCAAGCAAGCTTGGTGCCCAAGTTCTTGATAGCAATGGTCGTTTGACAGACGTAATCATGGGAAGTTACGGTATTGGTGTAACCCGTCTATTGTCAGCTGTTGCAGAACAAAATGCTGATGAAAATGGTCTTGTCTGGCCTGATAGTATTGCTCCATTTGATGTTCATGTAATTCCAGTTAATGCGAAGAAAGAAGATCAAATGGCAATGGCTGATAAGATCGATCAACAATTAACTGAAGCTGGTTATGAGGTATTAGTAGATGACCGAAAAGAACGAGCAGGGGTTAAATTTGCTGATTCAGACTTGATTGGTATTCCAATTCGGGTTACTGTTGGTAAGAAAGCTCAAGATGGTATTGTTGAAATTAAGATCCGTAAAACTGGTGAAACTGTTGAAGTTAAACAGGAAGAGCTAGTAAATACGGTGGGAATTTTACTAAAGCAATTGAACGAAGAAAAAAACAAATAATTTAAACTAATGTGGCTGCGATGTTAAGATAAGTAACGTTACTCGCACCACATTTTTAAGTAGGAGGATTAGAACGTGGGATTAAGTCGCCAAGAATTATTTGGAAAACTATTAGAACAAATTCACTTTCCGGAAAAAGACAATTCTGCATTCAGAAATGCCGCAGTTCAATCAGTTGTTGTTCATAAAAAGTCTCGGCACTGGGAATTTCACTTAATCTTTAATAAAACTTTACCGTATGACCTATTTACGCAGTTCAACCAGAGCTTACAGCTAGGGTTCAAAGATATTGCTAAAGTTAGTTTGAAGATTAGTACTCCCATGACAGAACTTGATGAATCACAGATAGCTAATTATTGGCAGTTCATCATTAATAAGGCAATTAGTGATACACCAATGCTCCAACAAGCTTGCTTACAAACGGCTCCCGAGGTTAAGGAGGGTCGTGTAACGCTGGTTGTTGAAAATGAGGTAATTAAAGACTTACTAGCACAGAAAGCATTAGATAAGATTGAAAAATCATACCAAGAGCTAGGCTTTCCTAAATTTAGGATTCACCCATTTGTTGACCAGTCAGCCTCGCAAGCAAAAATTGAAGAATTAAAGGCTAAACACGAGAAAGCCGATGCTGCGCTTGCTGCCAAGGCGGCTGCCCGGATCAAGAAAAATGAGGCTGCAAAGAAGACAGCAAAGAAAAGTGCACCAGTTGCTCCTGCTGATGGCCCAGTTCAACTTGGCCGGATGATTGATAGTAAGCAGAATGTTATTCAAATGAAAGACATTGAGGGTGAAGAGCGGTCCGTGGTTGTTGAAGGATATGTATTTAATGCAGAAATTCGCGAACTACGCTCAGGTCGTCAATTATTAACCTTTGAAATTACTGACTACACTTCTTCTTTTGCTGTCAAGAAATTCTCACGCAACAGTGATGAAGAAGCACAATTTGCCAATATCAAAGCAGGAATGTGGTTGAAAGTTCGCGGGCCTGTACAAGAAGATACTTGGATGCGAGACTTGGTAATCACGGCTTATGATGTTAATGAAGTAACTCATACGGCGCGTCAAGATAAAGCTCCTCAAGATGATAAACGAGTTGAACTTCATACGCATACAACAATGAGTCAGATGGATGCCACTAATTCGATTACTGAGCTTGCAACTCGTGCTCATAAGTGGGGACATCCAGCGATTGCGGTAACCGATCATGGGAATGTCCAGGCTTTTCCAGAAGCATTTAGCGTGGCCCAAAAAACGGGCATTAAAATGCTATATGGAATGGAAGCTAATGTTGTTGATGATGGAATTCCATTGGTATACAACGAGAATCATGAAGAACTCGCTCATCAGACCTATGTCATTTTTGACGTGGAAACGACAGGGCTATCGGCAATTTACGATAAGGTAATTGAATTGTCTGCAGTTAAAATGCAAGATGGAAATGTCTTAGAACGTTTTGATGAATTCATCGATCCTGGTTTCCCGTTATCAGAACAAACAACTAATTTAACTAGTATCACCACTGAAATGGTTCAGGGTTCAAAAACTGAAGAAGAAGTTTTTCAGATGTTTAAGGACTTTTGTAAGGGCTGTATCATTGCTGGTCATAACGTTGCATTTGATATGGGTTTTATGAATACTGGCTATGAACGTCATCAAATGGGAAAAATCGCGGAACCAGTAATCGATACATTACCACTGGCGCGATTCTTATATCCTGATATGCGAGGATACCGATTAAACACGCTTAGTAAAAAGTTTAAGGTAGCATTGGAACATCACCACCGTGCTAACTATGATTCGGAAGCTACAGGACACTTGCTTTATAAGTTCTTGAAAGATGCTGAAGCCCGTTATGATGTGAAGTATGTGGATGATTTAAATAAGCACATGGAAGAAAATAATGCTTACCGTCATGCGCGGCCTTTTCATGTAACGATTTTTGCGCAGACCCAGGCTGGTTTGAAAAACTTATTTAAGTTAGTATCGCTATCAAACGTTGAATATTTTTACCGAGTACCGCGAATCCCGCGAACAGTGCTGACGAAATATCGTGAAGGACTGCTTTTGGGAACTGCTTGTTCATCGGGAGAAGTATTTACCGCGATGATGGAGAAAGGTTACGATCAAGCACTAGAAAAGGCGCGCTACTATGATTTTATTGAAGTTCAGCCCAAGCCAAACTATGCACCGTTACTTGAACAACATGTGATTGCAGATGAAGACCACCTCGAAGATATCCTCAAAAATATGGTCAAACTAGGGGATGAGTTGGAAAAAACAGTGGTTGCCACTGGAGATGTCCATTACCTTGATCCACATGATGCAATTTACCGTAAGATCCTGATTAATTCGCAAGGTGGCGCAAACCCGTTAAATCGAACTGAGCGTCCAGAAGTGCACTTTAGGACCACTGATGAAATGTTAAATGAATTTGCTTTTCTCGGTGAAGAAAAAGCCCACGAATTAGTTGTAGAGAATAGTAATAAGATTGCAGCTGAGATTGATGACAATATTCGGCCAGTAAAAGATAAACTTTATCCACCGCATATGAAGGGGGCCGAACAGGAAATCCAAGATCGGACATGGAATACTGCGCGAAAATGGTATGGTGATCCTTTGCCACAACTAGTTCAGGACCGGATTGAATTAGAGTTGAACAGTATTGTTAAGAACGGATTCTCTGTTCACTATTTAATTGCCCAACGACTAGTAGCTAAGTCTAATAAAGACGGATACTTAGTAGGTTCGCGGGGATCTGTTGGTTCAAGTGTGGTTGCAACGCTTTCGGGAATTACAGAAGTTAACCCGTTGCCACCGCATTACCGTTGTCCAAATTGTCAATTTACCCACTTCTATACGCAAGGGGAATATAGTTCAGGTTTCGATTTGCCAGATAAAAAATGTCCAAAGTGTGGCACTCTAATGGTAAAAGACGGTCATGATATTCCATTCCAAACTTTCCTTGGGTTTAAGGGTAATAAGGTACCAGATATTGATTTAAACTTCTCTGGTGACTACCAGCCAATTGCCCATAACTATATGAAAGTCTTATTCGGTGAAAAAAATGTATTCCGTGCCGGGACAATTGGTACGGTTGCTGATAAGACGGCATATGGATATGTGAAGGCTTACGAACGAGATACAGAAAAGGAATTTAGAAAGGCAGAGGAGGATCGCTTAGCAAAAGGAGCTACTGGTGTTAAGCGAACTACTGGTCAGCACCCAGCGGGAATTATTATTGTTCCTGATGATATGGATATTTATGACTTTACACCTGTACAGTATCCTGCTGATGATCAAACAGCTGCCTGGGAAACAACTCACTTTGATTTCCACTCGATTCACGATAATATTCTTAAAATGGATATTTTGGGACATGATGATCCAACGATGATTCGTGCCTTGCAAGATTTATCAGGAATTGATCCTCAATCGATTCCAATGGATGATCCAGGGGTGATGGCCTTATTCTCTAGTCCTAAGGTATTAGGGGTAACTGAAGAACAAATTCAAAGTAAAACTGGTACACTAGGATTGCCGGAATTCGGGACGCGATTTGTCCGGGGGATGCTGGAGGATACTCATCCGAAAAATTACTCGCAATTATTACAAATTTCTGGTCTTTCACATGGGACTGGTGTGTGGCTAGATAATGCCCAGGAACTAATCAAACAGGGAATTGCCACTATCGCTAATGTTATTGGTTGTCGTGATAACATCATGACCGACTTAATCCACTATGGAATGGACTCAGAAATTTCTTTCCAAATTATGGAACACGTACGGAAGGGGCGCGGGATTCCAGACGAGTGGCAAGAAAAGATGCATGAAGCTAATGTTCCACAATGGTATATGGACTCATGTTTGAAGATTAAGTATATGTTCCCGCGGGCGCACGCGGCTGCTTATGTCTTGATGGCTCTACGAATTGCTTACTTTAAGGTTTATTTCCCGTTAGTTTATTATTGTGCATTCTTCTCTGTGCGAGCAGATGACTTTGATGTAGTAGCGATGTCTCATGGTAAAGATGCGGTTAAGCAACGGATGAAAGAAATCAATGATAAGGGAAATGATGCCAGTGCAAAAGAGAAGAATCTCTTAACAATTCTTGAACTAGCTAATGAGATGCTGGAACGGGGCTTTAAATTTAAGATGGTTGATATTGAAAAATCAGATGCCTCCGATTGGTTGATTGATGGTGATTCATTAATTGCACCATTCCGAGCAGTTCCTGGATTAGGGCTAAACGTTGCTAAGCAAATTGTTGCCGCACGTGAAGAACGTCCATTCCTTTCTAAAGAAGATTTGGCAGAGCGTGGAAAGGTTTCGCAGACACTTATTGACTTTTTGACAGATAATCATGTATTAGATAAGCTGCCTGACGAAAATCAACTTAGCTTGTTTTAAGGAATAGTAATGAAAACATGCTTCATTGCTTGCCAGTGGCTGTGTTACATGCTACAATAGATTATGGTAAATAACTCGTGGGAGTGAGCAGAGATGCTCGCTCTTTTTATTGCAAATAATGGAGGTGACACGTTTGAGCAGTGTTGTAGAAACTGTAACAGATCTTGTAACGCCGATTTTACAGGACCATGATTTTTACTTATATGATTTAGAGTTTGTAAAAGAAGGTAAAAGCTGGTACCTCCGCGTTTATATTGATAAAGACGGTGGGATTACGCTAGAAGATTGCGCACTTGTCAGTGATGAATTAAGTGAAGCATTAGATAATGTTGAACCTGATCCAATTCCACAGGCTTACTTTTTAGAAGTTTCCTCACCAGGTGCTGAACGCCCACTGAAGAAAGAGGAAGATTATCAACGAGCAATTGACCATTACATTCACATTTCTCTTTACCAACAGATTAATGGTCAAAAGGTTTATGAGGGTACGTTAACGCAATTGTCTAATAAAGAAATTACGTTGGATTATTTAGACAAGACTCGTCATCGGCAAATTACGATTGATCGTCAGAAAATTGCCCAGGCCCGATTAGCGATTAAATTCTAGTATTAAAGGAGTGTCGAAAGGTGAGTAAGCCAAAAATTAACACTGAGATGATTGGCGCCCTTGATTATCTTGAAAAAGAAAAGGGGATCAAGAAAGAGATTGTTATTGAAGCGTTAGAACAAGCACTTGAATCAGCATACAAGCAAAATTACGGTGATAAGAATGTTGAAGTAGAATTCAATTCATTGACTGGTAATATTAAAGTCTACGCTGTAAAAACAATTACTGATGATGAAGAAGCAGTCGAAGCAGACAGCAACGAATTTATGAGTTTAGCTGATGCACGGAAGCTTCCTCATGGCCAAGGTTATGATATTGGTGATGAAATTCGCGAAGAAGTTACCCCTCGTGATTTTGGTCGGATTGCTGCCCAAACTGCTAAACAAGTAGTAATGCAGCGTCTCCGTGAAGAAGAACGGAAAATCATTTACGACAAGTATAAGACTTATGAAAATGAGATTATCACTGGTGAAGTTTCACGAGAAGATAAGCGTTTCACATATGTTGATTTAGGAGATGGTGTAGAAGGTGCCATGGGCTTTAGAGATAAGATGCCTAATGAGCACTACCACGTCCATGATCGGATTCAAGTATACGTAACGAAAGTAAATGACGATCGTCGGGGACCACAAATTTTTGTTAGCCGGACTGCTCCAGAACTTTTAAAGCGATTATTTGAACGAGAAGTGCCTGAAATCAAGGATGGGACTGTCTTAATCGAAAATATTGCTCGTGAAGCAGGTGATCGTGCTAAGGTTGCAGTATACTCAAATGATCCTAATGTTGATCCAGTTGGGACTTGCGTTGGTCCACGAGGTTCTCGTGTACAAGCAATCGTTAATGAACTTGATGGCGAGAATATGGATATTGTGGAGTATGTTAAGGAGCCCGCTAAGTTTATCGCTAATGCATTGAACCCAGCAGAAGTACTGGATGTAATCTTTAACGAAGAGAAGGCAGCAAGCGAAACTGAGGATAGCGAAGGTGAAGAAACGACTGAAGGACAAACAGAACGTTCATGCACTGTCGTTGTCCCAGATAGCCAATTATCCTTAGCCATCGGTAAGCGAGGACAAAATGCTCGTCTTGCTGCTCGGTTGACTAAGTACAAGATTGATATCAAGTCTGAATCTGAAATGGCTGAAAATGACCAAGAATCTGAAGAAGTAGCTGATTTAGAAGAAAATGTTGACAATAACGAAGAATAACTAGAAATTAAGCAGCGGGGTGAAAATAATGAAAAAGAGAAAAATACCGATGCGTAAAGACATTGTTACCGGTGAAATGATGCCTAAAAGGCAATTGATTCGGGTAGTTAAGAATAAGGAAAATGAAGTCTCCTTAGACCCAACTGGTAAAAAGCCTGGTCGTGGAGCATATGTTGCAGTAGATGTGGATATTGCAAAGCGCGCCAAGAAAGAAAAAACTTTTGAAAAAGCTTTTCATGTTCAACTTGATGAATCATTTTATGATGAATTAATCAAGTATGCAGACCACCTACAGGCACGACAAGAGTTATTTGGTAATGATCAAAAATAAAGAACAGGTCTTAAACCTCCTTGGAATCGCTCGGCGTGCCCGGCAACTTCAGAGTGGGGAAGAGATTGTCTTAAAAAATATTCAAACTAAAAAGGCAAAGTTTGTATTCCTAGCTTCAGATGCTGGAAAAGCTAGTGCAAAAAAGATTACTGATAAATGTAAATTTTATGGCATTCCTTTTTCAACAGATTTCACTAGAGAACAACTTAGCCGGGCAACAGGGCAAGCACGAACAGTTTTTTGTGTAATGCAATCAGGTTTTGCAAGAAAGTTTGAGGAACTACTAACTATGAGATAAGGAGTGTGAGCATATGGCCAAAGAACGAATTTATGAATTAGCTAAGGAATTAAAAATGCCTAGCAAAGACTTAGTTAATATGGCCAATCGGCAAGGAATGGGAGTTAAAAGTCACATGTCTTCTGTTACCCCAGATCAAGCGCAACAATTACGTCAACTTGCAAAGGGTGGACAAAAAACAACTAATAATCAACGCCAACCAGTAAAGAAAAATGATGGTCACAATAAGCAAAATAACCATCAAGCACAAAATCACAATCAACACCACGATCATGATAAGGCACAAAATGAGCGTCCACAAAAGAAAAACAATAGCCGACCAAACAATGGAACAAAAGATAATAATCAACACCAAAACAATGGTGGTCGATTTGGCGGCAGCTTAAATAACGATCAAGGCCGTAATGGCAAACGCTTTAATAAGAAAAATAAGAAGAATAAGAAACACAATAAGAACAAGCGGTTACGTGAAGTAGCTCATAAGCAACCAACACAACGAAAAGATAAGCCGCTTCCAGAAGTATTAGAATATACTGATGGGATGAATGCCCAAGACTTAGGAAAGATCTTACACCGTTCACCAGCAGAAATCGTTAAAAAGTTATTTATGCTTGGTGTAATGATCAACCAAAATCAGTCACTTGATAAGGATACAATTGAATTATTAGCAACTGATTACGGTATTGAGGCTAAGGAAAAGGTTCAAGTTGACGTTTCAGACATTGATAAGATGTTTGAAGATGAACAAAATAATACTGAACATCAAGTAACGCGGCCAGCTGTTGTTACTGTTATGGGACACGTTGACCATGGTAAGACAACCTTGCTTGATAAGTTACGTCACTCTCATGTTACTGAACATGAAGCAGGGGGAATCACCCAGGAAATTGGTGCTTACCAAGTTCACTATAATGATCAATTAATTACGTTCCTTGATACGCCAGGACACGCGGCCTTTACTGAAATGCGTGCACGAGGAGCTAATATTACTGATATCACGGTCCTTGTTGTTGCAGCTGATGATGGAGTTATGCCACAGACAGTTGAAGCTATTCACCACGCGCAAGCTGCCCAAACACCAATTATTGTTGCAGTTAACAAGATTGATAAGCCAGGTGCAAATCCAGATCGTGTAACTGAAGAATTAGCAAAGTATAACTTGATTCCTGAAGACTGGGGTGGAGATACGATTTTTGTTAAGATTTCTGCCAAATTTGGTAAGAATCTTGATGAATTACTTGATATGATTCTACTCCAAGCTGAAATGCTGGAATTAAAGGCTAATCCGGATCAAAATGCGGCTGGATCAGTTGTTGAAGCCCGCCTTGATCAAGGTCGGGGATCAGTTGCCACTATTTTAATTCAACAAGGTACTCTTCATGTTGGGGACCCAATTGTTGTTGGTAACACATTTGGTCGTGTGCGGACAATGACAAATGAAAATGGTCGTCGTATTAAAGAAGCTACCCCATCTACTCCTGTTGAGATTACTGGGTTAAATGAAGTACCAGAAGCCGGGGATCGGTTTGTTGTCTTTGATGATGAAAAGACTGCCCGTGCAGCAGGTGAAGAACGGGCTAAACGAGCAATGGATAAGGAACGTCAAAAGACTTCTCATGTTACATTAGATAACCTCTTTGCAACTATGAAGAAGGGTCAAATGAAGACCTTACCGATTATCATTAAAGCCGATGTTCAGGGATCTGTTGAGGCTCTAAGTCAAAGCCTTCAAAAGATTAAAGTTGACGGTGTTCGTGTTGATATTATTCACCAAGCCGTTGGTGCCATTAATCAAAGTGATGTTACCTTAGCTGAAGCGTCTAATGCGGTTATCATTGGTTTTAATGTTCGCCCAACTGCCGTAGCTAAGACATTGGCTGACTCTAATAGTATTGATATCCGTCTTCACCGTGTCATTTACGATGCAATTGAAGAAGTTGAAGATGCGATGAAGGGGATGCTTGAACCGGTATACAAGGAAGAAACAATTGGTCAAGTAGAAGTTCGTCAAATCTATAAGGCATCAAAAGTTGGTACAATTGCCGGGGGAATGGTTACTTCTGGTAAGATTACCCGTGATGCAAAGGTTCGTTTAGTTCGTGATGGCGTTGTTATTTACGAAGGTGAATTAGGTAGTCTTAAGCGCTTCAAAGATGATGTCAAAGAAGTTAAGCAAGGTTACGAATGTGGGTTGACAATTGAAAACTACAATGACATTAAAGAAATGGATGTTATTGAAGCCTACAAGATGAAAGAAGTTCCAGTTAAGTAAAAGCTGAGGAGAGATAAAGATGCCAAGTAAACAATATCGAGTAGATCGTTTAGCTCAAGAAATTCAAAAAGATGTTGATGAAATCTTGTTAAAACGTGTTCGTGATCCACGTGTACAAAACGTTACAATTACAGGTGTGGATGTTACTGGTGATCTCCAGCAAGCAACCATCTATTACAGTATCTTGTCAGATCTTGCTTCTGATGCGGAGAAGGCACAGGCTGGATTAGATAAGGCAACCGGGTTAATTCGCAGTGAATTAGGCGCACGTCTTAATATTTTTAAGACTCCAGAAATCAAATTTGTAAGAGACCCATCAGTTGCTTACGGTAGTCGAATTGATCAACTCATTAACGACTTACACAAAAAAGAAAAATAATTAGCAAAAAGGGAGCGAGACAGAAGTTACTTGTGACTTCGTTTTTCGACGCGAAGCAAGCCTCTGGGAGCCCCTCGCAAGCAACAATCGGCCTCCAACGTTCGTTTTTTTTACCGAGCGATGGAGGCCATTGTTGTACTGCACTATTTGTCTTTTGTGAAAGTAACTTGACTTATATCACAGCCCCTTGGAGGAATAACGATGGATGGAATAATACCCTTATATAAAGAACGTGGGATGACTAGTTTTGCATGTGTTAGTCGACTACGACAAATTTTAAAAACTAAAAAGATTGGTCATTCAGGAACACTTGATCCAGGTGTAGCGGGTGTTTTACCAATTTGTGTTGGAAATGCTACCAAAGTTGTTGATTATTTGATGCAATCAGGAAAACAATATCAAGGTGAGCTTTTAATTGGTTTTACGACTACTACTCAAGACCTTGATGGAGACAAAATTGAGGAAAAAGAAGTTACAAATGAAATTCCGACTAGTGAAATCCTATCAGCCATGAATTCATTAACGGGGACAATAATACAAATCCCACCGATGTATTCGGCTGTAAAAGTAAATGGGAAAAAACTTTATGAATATGCAAGAGCTGGTGAAACTGTTGAACGGCCCAAACGACAAGTGACTATTAGCAAATTTGAATTATTAAGCTCAAAGTATGATGAGGAAAATAAACAACAACGAATCCGTTTTAATGTTGAATGTAGTAAGGGTACTTATATTCGGACGCTTGTTGTTGACCTTGCACGTAAACTAGGGTATCCAGGAGTAATGAGTTTGTTAACGCGGTTGAAGAGTGGAGGCTTTACTCTTGATCAGACTCTAAGTTTAGACGACGTTCGCGATGCTGTTGCGACCCAAACTCTCCAGCAATATTTGTATCCTTTAGATTATGCTTTGAAGGACTATCTGCAATTAACGATTCAAGAGGCTCAATGGAAAAAGGTTCAAAATGGAGGATGGCTTTCTCCAAGTGAACTTAATACTAGTGAGAAGGAAATTGTGTTATCATTTGATGGACAAGTAAAAGCACTATATCATTTTGATCCAAAAAATAAAATGTATAAGCCAACTAAAATGTTTGCAGTTAATTGAGGAGTGTAGGAGTTGCAAGTTATTAAAATTCACCATCCTTTGGAAAAAAGACTAATTCCTGCGGGGCCAATTGTACTTGCAATGGGTTTCTTTGATGGTGTTCATCGGGGACATCAGGCAGTAATCAAACGTGCCCGTGAAATTGCCCGTGAAAAAGGATTGCCATTAGTAGTTTTGACGTATGATCATGCTCCAGGAATTGTTTATCGTCAATATAAGGGCGGCTTTAAATATCTATCAACGGTCGATAGGAAGCTTGAGTTATTAAATGACCTTGATGTCGATCGGGTTTATTTAATAAGCTTTACCTCGTCTTTTGCAAGTCTTTCTCCTCAGCAATTTGTTGATGAGTATTTGGTAGGCTTTCATGCTCAAACGGTCGTAGCAGGTTTTGATCATACTTATGGAAAAGAAGATATTGCATCAATGAAGTTGCTTCCTAAGTATGCAGCGGGACGGTTTGAAGTTGTAACTGTGCCCAAATTTACTGAGGATGGAAGTCAAGAAAAGGTCGGTTCGCGAGAAATTCGGAAATTAATTGATGCTGGTAATGTAGAAGCAGCCAACCAAGCACTAGGGTATCCTTATCAAACAACTGGCTTAGTAGTTCATGGCTTAGCTCGTGGACGAACACTTGGTTTTCCTACAATCAATGTTGAGCATCCAGAAGAGGAGCGAATTCCTGGGATTGGGGTCTATGCTGTCAAAGTTAAGCTCGGTAAGAAGTGGTATGACGGCATGGCAAGTGTTGGCCATAACATAACATTTGGCGATGCTAATCAATTAACGGTTGAGATTAATCTATTTGATTTTCAACAAATGGTGTATGGTGAAGAAGTAGTTGTGCGCTGGTATCAGTACCTTCGTGGCGAAGAAAAGTTCACGGGAGCGGATGCATTAGTAGCACAGATGAAGCAAGATGAACAAAACGCCCGTCGTATTTTAGAAAAATATAAATAAAAGAGGTTTAGATTGATCTTTCGTGGCAATTTCGCCACCAAGATTCATCAAACCTCTTTTTTAATGCCGACTTCCCCGATGACTGGTAGTCTGGTTAATTTTATGAATATTTCGTTCAAATTTGAATCCGCCATCAGTCACTAATTTGAAATGCCGCATTTTCCCGTTAAAAGGCTGGCCGTTTAAGCGTACTGTTGTCCAGTTACGCATAATTTCGGTCATGGAAGCAAGTGCCTTAAGTTGATTAGGATTGTTCTCCTTAATTGCTTCGTCTTTAATATCTGACTGCAAGCGATAGATTAGGTTGTTATGGTATTCTAATAGTTCATTCGTTAGGGACGCATTGCGGTATTTATTAAATAACTTCTGAATTAATAACATTGCTTCTTGAGTATTCTGAGGTTGAATATAGCGATGTTCTTTATGTTTCATGGATAAAGCTCCTTTTAAAAATTATTTGACGTTTCTTGACTTTTAGGGGAGTAATTGGTATATTATACAGTGTGTTTAGCACTTGACCCTAATGAGTGCTAAAAGGGGAAGTGATATACGATGCTAACACAACGACAGAAAAAGATTCTGCAAGCGATTGTACGTCAATACACATCAACTGGTCAACCGGTTGGATCAAAACATTTAGCAGAAAAGTTGCCTTTTAAGGTCAGTTCAGCAACTGTCCGTAATGAGATGGCGGTTTTAGAGGACAATGATTTGATCTTAAAAGAGCACTCTTCATCAGGCCGGATTCCATCAAAACGAGGTTACCGTTATTATGTTGATAATTTGCTTGATCCACAAGCAGTTACTGATAATGACCTGGTAGTAATTCAAAACTCACTTGGAACCGGTTTTCAAAAGATTGACGAGATTATTTCACATTCAGCAGATATCTTATCAAACTTAACTTCATATACTGCTTTTACATTAAAGCCTGAGCAAGAAAGTGTTCGTTTGAGTGGCTTTCGAGTTGTGCCGCTAGGAAATCATAAGGTTATTGCGATCTTGGTTACCGATAACGGTGAGGTTGAAAATCAGTCATTCACTTTGCCGTCGGACATTGACACAGATGCATTGCAGGCAGTAATTAGAATGATTAATGATCAATTAGTTGGTTTGCCGCTATCAGAAGTGGTAAAACGACTAAAAGATGATATTCCACTTCAGGTTCTGCATTATATGCATAGTCCCGATGGTTTCCTTGATATTTTTGATAATGTCTTATCTCAAGCAGCACGTGAGCGGTTTTTCGTTGGTGGTCGATTGAACTTACTGGATTTTGCAAGTACTCATGATCCCCATGCAATCCAATCACTGTATGGCTTGTTAGATAAGAACGACAACTTATCGAATATCTTGGATTCAACACTTACCTCAGATAATGGAGTTAATGTTAAAATCGGTCAAGAAATCTCTAAGAATAAGCTTCTTGATGATTATAGCTTGATTACTGCAAGTTATAATGTTGAACAATATGGACGAGGAATTATTGCAGTTCTTGGTCCAACAAGGATGCCTTATTCACGGACGATTGGAATTGTAAATGCCTTTCGCCAAGAATTAGCAAAACGGCTATTAGATTTCTACCGTCACTATTATGATTCATAGGAGGCGAGTTAATTGGCCAAGGAAAAACAAGAAGAACAACAAAAACAAACTGCGCCTGAAAATGAAAAGGCACCTAAAAAAGATATAAAAAAAGAGGCTTCAGATAAGAAGGATGATCAAACTGTTAAATTAAAAGAAGAGATCGCTGACTTAAAGAAGCAGCTCGCTGATAAAGATGACAAATATTTACGAGCAGAAGCAGAAATTCAAAATATGACTAATCGTTTTAATAAAGAACGGGCTCAAATCCTTAAATATGATGGTCAGGATTTAGCAAAGTCAATTTTACCAGTGCTTGATAACCTTAAACGGGCTTTAGCAATTGAAGTTGTAGACGATAATGGCAAGCAACTTAAAAAGGGCATTCAAATGGTCCATGATCATCTTGTAAAGGCATTAAATGATCATGGCATCACTGAAATCAAAGCTGATGGTGAAACATTTGATCCTACTCTTCACCAGGCAGTTCAAACTGTTTCGGTCGAAGAAGGTCAGAAGCCTGAAACTGTTGTTAATGTTCTTCAAGCAGGATATCAACTCAAAGACCGGGTATTACGCCCAGCAATGGTTGTTGTAGCTCAATAAATTTGTGAGAGAAGGAAATAAATTATGGCAAGTAATAAGATTATTGGTATTGATTTAGGTACTACTAACTCTGCGGTTGCTGTTATGGAAGGTAATGAACCTAAGATTATCACCAACCCAGAAGGAAGTCGGACAACACCATCTGTTGTTTCATTTAAGAATGGTGAAACTCAAGTTGGAGAAGTAGCAAAGCGTCAAGCGATTACTAATCCTAACACTATTTCATCAATCAAGAGTCACATGGGTGAAGCAGGATACACTGTTGAAGTTGATGGTAAGAAATATACTCCACAAGAAATTTCAGCAATGATTTTGCAATACCTTAAGAAATATGCTGAAGACTACATTGGTGATACTGTTACTCAAGCAGTTATTACTGTTCCTGCATACTTCAATGATGCTCAACGTCAAGCTACTAAGGATGCCGGTAAAATTGCGGGCCTTGATGTAAAGCGGATTATTAACGAACCTACTGCTTCATCCCTAGCATACGGTCTTGACAAGAAGGACAAAGATGAAAAGATCCTTGTTTATGACCTTGGTGGTGGTACATTCGATGTTTCCATCCTTGAATTAGGTGACGGTGTCTTCCAAGTTCTTTCTACTAATGGTGATACTCATTTAGGTGGGGATGACTTTGACCAAAAGATCATGGATTGGTTAATTGATGGCTTTAAGGAAGAACATGGTGTTGATCTTTCTCAAGATAAGATGGCTCTTCAACGTTTGAAGGATGCTGCTGAAAAGGCTAAGAAGGACTTGTCAGGTGTTCAAGAGGCACAAATCAGCTTACCATTTATTTCAGCTGGTGAAAACGGTCCATTACACTTGGAAAAGACATTAAGCCGGGCACAATTTAACCAATTAACTAATGACTTAGTTGAACGGACAAAGCAACCAGTATTGAATGCTTTGAAAGATGCTGATCTTACTTTTGATGACATTGATGAAGTTATCTTAAACGGTGGATCTACTCGTATTCCTGCTGTTCAAGAAATGGTTAAGGAATTAACTGGTAAGGAACCTAACCACTCAATTAATCCTGACGAAGCCGTTGCTCTTGGTGCAGCTATTCAAGGTGGGGTTCTTACTGGTGATGTTAAGGATGTCGTATTACTTGATGTTACTCCACTTTCACTTGGTATTGAAACCATGGGTGGTGTCTTCACTAAGTTGATTGACCGTAACACAACTATTCCTACTTCAAAGAGTCAAATCTTCTCTACTGCTGCTGATAACCAACCAGCTGTTGATATTCACGTTCTTCAAGGTGAACGTCCAATGGCAGCAGATAACAAGACTTTAGGTAACTTCCAACTAACTGATATTCCTGCTGCTCCTCGTGGTGTTCCTCAAATCAAAGTTACATTTGATATCGATAAGAACGGTATTGTTAATGTTTCTGCTGAAGATCAAGGAACTCACAAGAAGCAAAATATCACTATCAAGTCTAACTCAGGCTTAAGTGATGAAGAAATTGAACGGATGAAGAAGGATGCTGAAGAGCATGCTGAAGCCGACAAGAAGAAGAAGGAAGAAGTTGACTTAAAGAATGAAGTTGACCAAGAACTCTTCCAAGTTGATAAGACTTTGAAGGAAGTTAAGGGTAAAGTTCCTGAAGATGATATCAAGAAGGCTGAAAGTGCTCGTGACGAATTAAAGAAGGCTAAAGAAAGCGGCAACCTTGATGAAATGAAAGCTAAGAAGGATGCTTTAAACAAAGTTATTCAAGACCTTAGCGTAAAGCTTTACCAACAAGCTCAAGGTGCACAAGGTGGCGCTGCTAATGGTCAGCCTGGTGATAACCAACAAAATGGTAATAACAACGGTAATGATGACAATACTGTTGATGGTGATTTTAAGGACGTTACACCAGACGACAAGAAATAGCCTGCGGTAAACAGTCTTAAAATGTTAGTGTAAAAGCCAAAGGCCAGAAAAAAGGACTTTGGCTTTTACTTTCGTTTGCTGGCTGTGGTATAACTAAACAAGCAATAAAGTAATGAGGTATTTATTATATGGCAGAACAAGATTATTATGACATTTTAGGTGTCTCTAAGGATGCATCCGAAAAAGACATCAAGCGTGCATATCGTCGGCTTGCGGCAAAATACCACCCAGATGTTAACCACGAGCCTGGTGCAGAAGAAAAGTTTAAGAAGATTAATGAAGCATATGAGACATTAAGTGATAGCCAAAAACGTGCTCAATATGATCAATTTGGTTCAGCTGGCCCACAAGGTGCTGGCGGTCAAGGCTTTGGCGGCTTTGGTGGTGGTCAAGCTTATTCTAACTTTGGCGGCGGCTTTGACGACATCTTTAGTCAATTCTTTGGTGGCGGTGGTCGTACTCGTCGGGACCCAACAGCCCCGCGTCAAGGACGTGATTTACAATATGCAATGACTCTTGATTTTATGGATGCGGTTTTTGGTAAAACAACTACTATCAAGTATAACCGTGATGCAGAATGTAAGACTTGTCATGGAACCGGAGCAAAGCCTGGTAAATCGCCAATAACTTGTCCACGGTGTCATGGTGCCGGCGTGATTACGAGTGTTCGTCAAACACCACTAGGCAATATGCAAACTCAAACCACTTGTCCAGAATGTAATGGAACTGGAAAGATTATTAAGCCAGAAGATCGTTGTGATACTTGCCATGGTGCAGGACATATTCACGAACGTCATGAGCTAGAAGTGAAGGTGCCTGCCGGTGTTGATGATGGTCAACAAATGCGGCTCCAACACCAAGGAGACGCTGGTGAGAATGGTGGCCCAGCCGGAGATTTGTATATTGTCTTTCGGGTAACACCAAGTCGTGAATTCCGTCGTGACGGTTCAACAATTTACGTTGATCGTGATATTTCGTTTGCTCAAGCAGCCTTGGGAGACGAAGTAAAAGTTAAAACGGTTCATGGTGATGTTAACCTTAAGATTCCTGCGGGAACCCAATCAGAAACTAATTTCCGCTTGCGTGGCAAAGGGGTTCCACACCTTAACGGTAATGGTAACGGAGATGAACATGTTACTGTCCATGTTAAGACACCTAAGAGCCTTAACAAGCGTCAGCGTGAAGCAATGTTAGCTTTTGCGGCTGCTAGTGGTGAAGATGTTAAGGGTGTGAAGAAGACAGTTCTTGATAAGTTACGTGATGCCTTTGAGGATAAGTAAATAATTTTTATGAAGCAGGAAAAGCTTAATATTTTTCCTGCTTTTTGTATATCTAGTAGAAGGTTTCCCATTCTAAACGAGGATTTGGTATACTAGATAAAGAATATTCGTTGAAAGTGAGTCTTTTTAAATGAACCTAGAAGAAATGAAAGAGCGGCAAAAACACATTCGGAATTTCTCGATTGTTGCCCACATTGACCATGGAAAATCAACGCTTGCTGATCGTATTTTAGAAATGACTGATTCAATCAGCAAACGTGAAATGAAAAACCAGATTCTTGATGATATGCCTCTAGAACGTGAACGGGGCATTACAATCAAATTAAATGCCGTCGCCTTGACATATCATGCTAAAGACGGTGAAGATTACATTTTCCATTTAATCGATACACCAGGCCACGTCGATTTTTCTTATGAAGTATCACGGTCTCTTGCTGCCTGTGAAGGTGCCGTCTTAGTGGTCGATGCAACGCAAGGGGTAGAAGCACAGACCCTTGCTAACGTCTTTTTAGCGCTTGACAATGACCTTGAGATCTTACCTGTTATCAATAAGATCGATTTACCTTCTGCTGATCCTGAGGGTACTAAGAAACAGATTGAAGACGAGATTGGTTTAGATACTGATGAGGCAGTTGATATTAGTGCTAAGACTGGAATGGGCGTTGATGAAGTCCTTGAAAAAATCGTTAAGGATGTCCCAGCACCAACAGGAGATTTAACTGCGCCGTTAAAAGCCCTTATCTTTGATTCAAAGTATGATGATTATCGGGGCGTGGTTCTTAGTGTCCGGGTTGTTGAAGGAACGGTTAAAAAAGGTGACCGAATTAAGTTAATGAACGGTGGTACCGAATATGAAGTTGCTGAAGTAGGAATTAACTCTCCTAAACCATTGGTACGTGATGTATTGATGGCTGGGGATGTAGGTTATATTACCGCGGCAATTAAAGACATTAAAGATACTCGGGTCGGTGATACGGTTACAAGTGCAGATAATCCTACAGATAAGCCGTTAGAAGGATATCGGCAAATGACGCCAATGGTATATGCTGGACTTTATCCAACTGATAATGCTAAATTTAATGATTTACGTGATGCGTTGGAAAAGCTTCAACTTAATGATGCAGCATTAACCTTTGAACCGGAATCATCGCAAGCATTGGGATTTGGATTCCGTTGTGGTTTCTTAGGATTACTTCACATGGACGTTATTCAAGAACGACTTGAACGTGAATTTAATCTTGATTTAATCACAACTGCACCATCTGTTACTTACCATGTTGAATTAGCGGATGGGACAACAAAAGAAGTGGAAAATCCAGCTGAAATGCCAGACGCTTCTTCCATTAAAGCGATTAAGGAACCATATGTCCGCGCTTCAATCATGGTACCCAATGATTATGTTGGCCCAGTAATGGAGCTTTGCCAACGTAAACGGGGAGACTTTGATACGATGGAATATCTAAGTGATACCCGGGTAAACGTTATTTATCATATTCCGCTGTCAGAAATTATTTTTGACTTCTTTGACAAGTTAAAGAGTTCTACACGGGGATACGCTTCCTTAGATTATGAAATTGATGGTTACCGGCCAAGTAATTTGGTTAAGATTGACATCTTGCTCAATGGCGATAAGGTGGATGCATTGAGCTTTATTGCTCACCGTGACTTTGCGGCAGAACGTGGTCGGGAAATTACTGCTAAGTTAAAGAAGATTATTCCACGGCAAAACTTTGAAATCCCAATTCAAGCAGCAATAGGCTCAAAAATTATTGCCCGGACCAATATTAAAGCCTACCGAAAAGACGTTACTGCCCGTATTCATACAGGGGATCCAGACCGGCGTGCTAAATTATTAGATAAGCAGAAACGTGGGAAGAAACGGATGAAGGCTGTCGGAAAAGTTGATATTCCTCAGGCCGCCTTTATGGCCGTTTTGAAGACCGATGAGCAATTGGATGAGAAGTAAACGTTGATGTAAAGGTATTTATTGGCTTTGTATAAAACAAAAATATACAAAACTAGTAATTTTTACCACGTGAGCTTAAAATGTGGTAAAAATTAAGGATCAGTATTCCCTAAGAAATAGAGGTACTGATCCTTTTTTGAAAAAGATTAGCTGTTTCTTTCTTGGATTCGGTTGCAAGATGGACGTAAGTATCTGATGTTGATATAGAAATATCACTTCCTATACCAATATCAGATTTTTTGTTTTTAAACTAAAAAGAGGCTCGCCCTCTGATACAATGAAATCGCCAAATCACATATAAAAGAAGGTAACCCCATAAATAATAATACAAGGACTCTCCTCGATTTAACAGATTCTCATTTAATTTTTTCATCATTCGATTAAACATGGTGGGTTTTTATACTCGCTCAATACTGCAGTCCTCACCAAATTAGCGTATCATAGATAATGTAATCGCTATTATTTGAGGAGGAAATAAATATGCAAAATAAAGATGCTTGTACATCAATTATGGTCGGTAAAAAGGCTTCTCTCGACGGTGCTAATTATATTGCTCGTAATGAAGATCGCGTAAAAGCAATTGAACCCAAGCGATTTTTAGTAGAACCGGCAGTAAAAGGACGCCACGAAACCTACGTATCACCTTACAATAAAGTAACTGTAGCCTTGCCGGAAGAGAGAATGCGTTATACTTCTACGCCTACCCTTGATCAAACAGCCGGACCTAATGAAGAAGATGGAATTAATGAAGCAAATGTGGCAGCTTCCTTTACTGAGAGTGTTTATGCAAATGATCGGGTGTTAGCATATGATCCATACGTAAAAAATGGCCTGGCAGAAGACTCACTTTGTACTTTAGTATTACCGTATATTCATTCTGCCCGTGAAGGAGTTGAATATACTGGAAAATTAATTGCTGAATTGGGCTCTGCTGAGGGAAATGGAATGCAATTTGCAGATGCAGATGATATTTGGTATATGGAAGTAGTAACTGGTCACCAATGGGTTGCAGTTCGTATTCCTGATGATTGTTATGCTGTTACTCCTAACCAGGTAGCAATTGAAGATATCGATTTTGACGATCCTGATAATTATATGTGGGCTGATGGAATTCAAGAATTTGTTGAAGAACACCAATTAAACCCTGACCATGACCGGTGGGATTTCCGTCATATTTTTGGTACCAGTACACAAAAAGACCGTCATTACAACACACCGCGGACCTGGTTTGCTCAACGTTACCTTAGTCCTAATGCTTCATTAGGCCAACGTCCCGAAGATTCTGAAATGCCATTTATTCGTAAGGCTGAATTTAAGATTGCTAATGAAGACATCCAATATGTTCTAAAATCGCATTTTAATGAGACACCTTACGATCCAATGGGGGATGCTCCTGAAAGTAAGACTTACCGAGCTATCTCTTTATCACGGACGGCCCAATCACATATTTTACAAGTGCGCAATCTGAATAAATATAAAACAAGTATTCATTGGATTGAATTAGGGGTCCCAGCCTTTAACCCTTATGTTCCATTTTTTGCTAATGCTGACGATACTGATGAATCATATCGAAACGTACCGGAAAAAATGAACTTAGAGTCTGCATTCTGGTTAAATGAAGCCTTAGCAGAGGTTGTTGAAAGTCATTATCAAGAATTTATGGAAAAAGATGAAGACTACCAAAAGGAACTAAATGAATGGGCACGCCGTAAAATTGCGCAGGTTGATAAAGAAGCAGCTAGTCTTGAAAGGCAGGCATTAACTGATTATCTAACTGGGCAAAATCATGAAATAGCTACCCATTATAATGAACGGACAAAGGCCCTCTTCTTTGAATTATTAACTGAAGGCTGTGAGCTTTCAAAGATGTCATTTAAGATGGATCCTAACCTTTAAGATATTTTGAATATTGACATTTCTCACTTTATTATTAAAATATAATTAATGTAAAATGAGAGAAGGATAAAAATGAGAATTCAAGCAACCGATGAACGGCATTATCTAGTAGAAGTTTTTACAAAATTGGGATTTAACCAAGATGACAGTCAATTATTAGCAGACACTCTAGTTGATGCGGATTTACGCGGGATCTCATCTCATGGGATTCAACGATTAGCATGGTATCGTCGGATGATTAAAGAAGGAACGATTATTCCCCAAAATAAAGCCAAAATTATTCGTGAGTTACCAGGATCCGTCCTTGTTGACGCTAATCAAAATATGGGACAGCTCGCAACGGTTTTAGCGACTCAAAAAATAATTGAAAAGGCTAAGAAAACAGGGGTGGCAATTGCTGTTATTCGCAATTCGAATCACTTCGGCACCGCTGGTTACTATACAAGATTAGCGTTAGAAGCTGGATTGGTAGGAGTTGCCCTTACTAACACTCGTCCCCTGGTAGTCCCAACTAATGCTACTCAGGCTTTTCTTGGGTCTAATGCTTTTGCGTTTGGCTTTCCTGCTTCTCCACATCCATTTATGTTTGATGGTGCCACTTGTGTTGTTTCAGGTGGAAAAATTCAAGTTCATGCTAAAAAAGGCGAACCGTTGCCAGGCGAATGGGCAGTTGATAAAGATCGGCAGGTAGTAACTGATGCGCAAGAGGCAGAAGATATTCTTGCCACCGCGGCCTTTACTGAAGGGGAACAAAAAGGTGGAGGAGTTCTCACTCTTGGCGGAAATGATGAGGAAAATTCTAATTATAAGGGGATGGGAAATTCTATCGTAATTGAATTATTGACGGGTATTTTAGCTCAAGGCTCTATCTCTGCCGATACTGTTAGTGGTAAACATGATTTTAGTCAATTTGTAATGGTTCTTAATCCAGCATTCTTTGGTGATCCAGAGGTATTGAAGAAAGATGCCACATCAATGCTAGATCGAATTCGCCAGCTTGAACATATTCCTGGTAAAGAAATTTGGGTACCCGGTGATCGTGAGTACCGTTTATTAGCAGAAAATAAAGAAAAAGGTGTCACGATTGATGAAAAGACCTATCAAGAAATGAAAGAAATAGGAACTGAACTTGGTATTGATGTTCCTTAATAATTGATAAACTCCTTCAAATCCTGATAAGTGAAAGTGGTACACTGAATATATGAGGAAAAAGGAGCATTTTAAATGGAAGATCGAGAATTAGTAATGTTTTGGCTCGCAGGTGATCATAAGTTAGCAATTCGAAAGGGGCTTACTTCGGCAATTTTAGCGAGTGAACTTAGAAAAAAGGGTTATAAGGATAAATTAATAGAAGACTTTCTTGATGATTTTGCACGTGACTTAAAAAATGATCAAAAATAGGCAAAAAAACTCCCAACGTTTTACTAAACGCTGAGAGTTTTTTAGTAGCACGATAATCTATCGTTTTATTTATGAATACGGCTTAGTTGTTACCTTGTAACTTTGCCATACCGTTCTTAGCAACTTCTTCCAATTGCTTAGCAGAGTCGGCCATAGCCTTCTTTTCACGGTCGTTAAGTGGAACTTCAATAACCTTTGCAACACCAGAAGCATTAACAACAGCTGGAGTACCGATGTAAAGGTCGTTAAGTCCGTATTCACCGTTCATTGGGGCACCGATAGGGAGAACAGAATTTTCATCACGAAGAATAGCCTTTGAAATCCGCATTAAAGCAGTGGCAACACCATAGAAGGTAGCACCTTTGCGGTTAATGATTTCGTATGCCTTGTTACGAACATCATCTTCAATCTTAAGTAATTCATCTTCTGAAATACCTTCATCCTTAGCGATGTCAAGTAATGGCTTGCCACCAACAGTAGCACTTGAGTAAGCAGCAAATTCGGAATCACCATGTTCACCCATAATGTTAGCAATAACATCACGAGGGTCAACATCAAGCTTCTTACCAAGAGCAACCCGAAGACGTGCGGAATCAAGTGAAGTACCTGAACCAACAACCTTGTTCTTAGGGAAGCCAGAAAGCTTTTGAACAGCATAGGTAAGGATGTCAACTGGGTTAGCTGCAACTAAGAAGATTCCGTCAAAACCAGACTTAACGATTGGTTCTACAACGGACTTAATGATCTTCAAGTTCTTATCAACTAATTGAAGACGAGTTTCACCAGGCTTTTGTGGAGCACCAGCAGTAATAACAACTAAATCAGCGTCTTTGCAAGTGTCGTAATCTGCTGAGTAGATGTTCTTAGGAGCGGTGAAGGCAGTAGCGTCTTCAAGGTCCATTGCGTCCCCTTCAGTCCGTTCCTTAATAATATCAACGATAGCAAATTCTTCAGCAATTCCTTGTTGTGCCATTGCGAAGGCGTAACTTGAACCGACAGCACCGTCACCAACAAGAACAACTTTTTGATGATTCTTAGACATAATAAACAGTCTCCCTTTCATCTTATGTATACATTATTTGAGATTTCTCTCACAGTAATGATTATAACATTCCGCAGAAAAATTACTATAAGATTTTATAGATAAATTAGTTAGTGAATAATCCTGCTCCTAAGATAATGACTGCTAAAAGGATCGCTGGCCAAAGTAAAACATGAATTAATGTCCCGATTAATAGAATAAGAAGGATTAGACCAATGAACTTAACCGTTAAAACCCCAATCTTCCATAGCAACCAGCAGATAAGAATAGCAATTAAGAGACTCACTATTGTAATCACCTTTCCTTAAAGTATCGTGAACATAGTATAGCATTTTTTTGAAAATTAAAGTTTAAACATAGATTAAACTTTGGAACGTTGGTGACCTGTGCTAAAATATACCTATCTAGGGAGATTAATTTAAAATTGATCAGGAATAATAATAGAGGAGGTGGTTACCATTCTGAATCGAACTAAGCAGTTTATGCGCGACAATGATTTAATGTATAAAAAAGAGTACATTCGGCCAATGATGACACCCCAACACGTATATGTGTTCCGCTTTGGTAAACACAGACTAAATAATCGGGTAATTGTTCGTTATTCCCATACTTGGACCGGACGATTAAAAATTAACGAGATTGATGTTCGGTTGCATCACCAACATCATCCCCGTATTTTCTTGACTGAGTCCGACTTAATCGATTACTTAAGTCATCATTTAGAAAAAGAAAAGAAACGCGAACAAGAACGACCACATATTAGTAAAGTTGATAATGAAAATGATTAGACTTTATTAAGTTGGTATTTATCGTGACCATTTACTTTTATTGTGGTCACGATTTTATTATTTAAGGAGGTCATTAAATGGATTGGATAGCAATAAAGGTAATAACTTCTAGTGAGGCTGTTGAAGCAGTTAGCTATATTTTGACGGATATGGGAGCACAAGGCGTTCAAATTGAAGATGCCGCTGATTTTGCAAACTTACATGAGGGAAAGTATGGGGACCACGGTGAATTTATTGATCCATCATCAATTCCGCACCGAAAAAATGGCGCAGCAGTATCTGGATATTTCCCACAAAACGTATTTGTTCCTGAACTTTTGCCAACTATCCATCAACGAGTAGCAAAATTAAGGGATTATGGCCTGAATCCAGGAGAAAATGATGTCTCAGCAGCGACTGTCGATAATCAACAATGGGCAACGGTTTGGCAAAAATATTATCACCCATTAAGAGTAACGGATCAGTTAACGATTGTTCCGCAATGGGAAGAATATGAGCCAGCAGATCCTAAAGAAAAATTAATCTTTCTTGATCCAGGAATGGCTTTTGGTACCGGGACTCATCCAACTACTCGTTTAATGCTGGAGGCCCTTGAAAAAACAGTTGTTGGTAATGAATATGTAATCGATGTCGGGACAGGTTCTGGTGTTTTAAGTATTGCTGCCAAGCACTTAGGGGCAGGAAAAGTTGATGCTTATGATATTGATGAAGTAGCAGTCAACTCAGCAAAAAAGAATCTTGCACTAAACCCGGTCGCTAAAGATGTTAAGGTTGGCGTAAATAGCCTATTAGATGGGATCCATACCCAGGCAGATTTGATTGTTGCTAATATGCTTGCGGAAATCATCGTACCTCTTATTCCTCAAGCATATGAAAATCTTAAGCCAGGTGGCAAATTCCTTGTTTCTGGAATTATCGATGATAAGGCTCCGTTGATTCGTCAAAAGTTGCAAGAGCAAGGATTTATAATTGACGATGAACAGCAGATGAAGGACTGGCACGGAATGATTACCCACAAGCCAATCGAGGTGAAATAAATGCAACGCTATTTTGTTAATGTAACTCCAGCTAATGAAGTAACATTGCCATCTGAAGCAGCCCACCACTTGTTAAAGGTAATGCGCGCAGAGGTTGGAACAAGTGTTGAGCTTGTATTAGCCGACCACTGTGTTTACCTTGCGACTCTTAGTACTACAGAACCAACGGCGACATTAAAAATCAATCAGAAGTTAGATGCTGATAGTGAATTGCCAGTTTCGGTAACGCTTGCCTGCGGAATTCCAAAGACTAAAGAGAAACCAGAATTAATTGTTCAAAAGGCAACTGAATTGGGGGCAGACAAAATTGTTTTCTTCGATGCTGCTCGCTCCATTAGTCATTGGCAGGGAAATAAGCAGAAACGAAAGATCGAACGTCTGCAAAAAATAGCTGAATCAGCAGCAGAACAATCCCATCGAAATAAAATTCCGCAGGTTGAATACAGTGCAAATCTTGATCAATTGTTAGCCGATTATCCCGCTACCAAACGGATAGTTGCTTGGGAAGAATCAGCTAAACAGGGTGAAACAAGTGCTTTAGCGCAACAATTTAATGCCCTTAACCCGGGAGACTCGCTCCTTGCCATTTTTGGTCCAGAAGGTGGATTAACGGAAAATGAAATTGCTAAAATGAATGAAGCTGGCGTGGTAGCAGCAGGTTTAGGACCACGAATTCTACGAACTGAAACAGCGCCTTTATATTTCATGGCGGCTATCTCATATGCAATGGAATTGTCATAATGTAGCTGGCTTACTTATGGTAAAATAAAGAACAGCTTTAATCGGTGATTTAAAACTGAATATAGGTGTTGAAAGAGAATGAATTTTATGAAAAAAGCATGGGAACATTTAGATAAACCATTATGGCTAGCTAGCATTTTAATTGGGATTGTATTGACGCTCGTTGTTGATAAGCTTCCATTTGTTACGCGAGTTGTAATGGTAGAGATTGTCTTAATCCTTATTAATGGTATTTTTAGTATTTGGTCCGGTTATTGGATTTATAAGCACCAGCGAAAATGGGGCGAGTTATTCATTTTTCCAATCCTTTACTTGATAACTGCGTATTTCTTTATGCCCCGATATACTTATTATTTTGCCCTTGCTTACTTAGCGCTTGCGTACTTATCCTGGGCAATGCGTCAACAAAAGTAATTGAAAGGAGGTCGTCCGATGTCAAAAGAAAAGGAATTGACACATGAAGATGTTCAAAAGATAGTTAGTTCTTATATGAATGAAGAACACGTTGCTTTAGTTGAAAAGGCATATCATTTTGCCGAGGTAGCTCACCATGATCAACGACGTAAATCTGGGGAACCGTATATTATTCATCCTATCCAAGTTGCGGGGATCCTTGCTAATCTTCATATGGATCCCGAAACAGTTTGTGCAGGATATTTACATGATATTGTAGAAGATACTGGCGCAACCTTAGATGATATTAAAGAACTCTTTGGACCAACCATTGCAATGATCGTTGATGGTGATACAAAGCTTGGTAAGATTCGTTACAAATCAAATAAAGAACAAATGGCTGCTACTCATCGTAAATTATTACTTGCAATGTCAAAGGATATTCGGGTAATGATTGTCAAGCTTGCGGACCGTCTTCATAATATGCGCACTCTTAAGCATTTGCGTCCTGATAAGCAGCGCCGCATCTCAAATGAAACCCTTGAAATTTATGCTCCAATTGCGGATCGCTTGGGTATCAGTACTATTAAGTGGGAACTAGAAGATCTATCATTACGGTACTTAAATCCGCAACAATATTACCGGATTGTCCATTTAATGAATTCACGGCGCGATCAGCGGGTTGACTATATTGATGAGTCAATTAAGTTGATAAAAAAGGCGATTGCAGATTTGGACTTAGGGCCGAATGTTGAAATTTATGGCCGGCCTAAACATATTTATTCTGTCTACCGTAAAATGGTTACTCAGCATAAGCAATTTAGCCAAATCTATGATCTTCTTGCAGTTCGAATTGTCGTTGACTCAATCCGGGACTGCTATGCTGCTCTTGGAGCGATCCATACTAATTGGAAACCAATGCCTGGACGGTTTAAGGATTATATTGCAATGCCTAAGACTAACGGGTACCAATCCTTGCATACAACAATTATTGGACCAGAAGGACGGCCATTAGAAGTACAGATTCGAACTCACAAGATGCATGAAATTGCTGAATATGGGGTTGCTGCTCACTGGGCATATAAAGAAGGAAAGACTAATGGAATCCAACAAACTCAGGATAGCCAAAAGCTAAATGTCGTCAAAGAAATCCTTGAATTACGAAGTGAAAGTCAAGGCACAGATGAATTTATGCAGGGGATTCAGAGCGATATATTTACTGATAAGGTCTATGCATTCACCCCTAAAGGTGACGTAATTGAAATGCCTAAGGGATCTGGACCACTTGATATGGCTTACCAAATTCATACTGAAGTTGGTAATCATACAACTGGAGCTAAAGTAAATGGACGGATTGTACCCCTTGATTATGAGATCAAAAATGGTGATATTGTTGATATTTTGACTTCATCATCATCAGCTGGTCCGAGTCGTGATTGGTTTGATTTGGTTTCAACGCGGCGAGCTCGTAATAAGATTCGCCAATTCTTCCGTGCACACGATCGAGAAAAGAACATTGAAGAAGGAAAACAACTTCTTGAAAACGAACTCCGTGAAGCAGGATATTCGCCAGCAGAATTAATGACTGATGAAAAATGTGAGGAAGTTGCTCAAGAGACTCATTACAATAGTAGTGATGATATGTTTGCGGCCCTAGGATTTGGTGACTTGGCTCCCGTTGGTATTAGAAATCGTTTTACTGCTGATATCCGTCAGCAAGTTGAAAGCGACCGCCAACAAGCAGCAGAAAAAGCTGTACTAGAAGATCACCAGACTCTTGAGAAGCCAAATGAACGTGAAAAGCAAAAACAGGCTAAGGCATCGAGCGAGGGCGTAATTGTTGAAGGAGTTGACAATCTTCTTGTTCGTTTAAGTCATTGCTGTAGTCCAATCCCAGGAGATGCTATTACTGGCTACATTACAAAGGGACGGGGAGTATCGGTTCACCGGGATGATTGTCCGAATATTAAAGCTGCCCGTAAGAATGGCGAACGAATTGTTAGTGTATATTGGGCAAATCCTAATGGCGACAAAACAAACTACAATGCTGACTTGGAAGTTCAGGGATACAATCGAAATGGCTTGTTAAATGATGTTTTACGTTCAGTAAATAACAGTACTCGCTTCTTAAATTCAGTTAACGGAAAAGTTGACCATAACAAGATGGTAACAATTAGTTTGATTATCGGAGTGCGTAATTTACGACAGTTGCAATTAATCATGGATGGTTTAAAAAACATTCCAGATGTTTACGTTGTCAAAAGAATTATTCGATAGGAGGATGCTTGTGCGAGTCGTTTTACAAAAAGTAAATCATGCAGCAGTTTCAATTGATGATGAAGTTGTTGGTAAAATTGGCCTTGGCTATTTTCTCTTAGTCGGTTTTGCTCCAGATGATACCGAAGAAAAATTAGACTACTTAGTACATAAGATTACTAATCTTCGTGTTTTTGAGGATGAAAACGGTAAGATGAATAAGGGGCTACGGGATGTTAATGGTGCAATTTTATCAGTCTCCCAATTTACCCTTTATGCTGACACTAAGCATGGAAATCGTCCTGGATTTTCACAGGCTGCTCGTCCTGAGATTGCTGAACCGTTATATGATCTTTTTAATCAAAAACTAGCTGCTACTGGTATTCCTGTTGAAACCGGACATTTTGGAGCCATGATGAAAATTGATCTGGAAAATGATGGCCCCACGACAATTATTTATGAACGCTAAAAAAGCAAAGAGGGGGCTCGAAAAACGAAGCTAGCCTCTGGGAGCCCCCGCAAGCAACAATAGGCCTCTAACGTTCGGTTTGCCGGACATTAGAGGCCATTGTTGTACTGCGTATTTGCTTTTTATGAAAGTAACTTAACTTATGTCACAGTTTAGTATTGACTTAAAATTTGATCGACTGCGCCACCATAGCTCTCGCCGAATAAGATTAAATGCATGCATAGGTAATAGAAACGATACCACGAAAGGCGTTCCTCTAAATGATCATCAAAGGGAAAGACGCTGCTATATGCCTGATAAAAACTATTATCGAAACCGCCAAAAACAGTTGTCATAGCTAAATCAAATTCACGATCCCCAAATAATGCATCTGGATCGATTAAGTATGGTTTATGATCGCCAGCAAATAAGAAGTTACCGGCCCATAAATCACCATGAAGAAGACTAGGGATGACTTCATGGTGTTGGTAGTAATCAGTAAATTTATTAACCATTTGTTGGTAATGTTCTTGTCGCCATTTATTCCATCGGCCACGTTGGCTTGCCACTTGTACTTCTGGTTCTAGGCGCTGATTAATATAAAAATCAAGCCAGCTTGAATTCCAAGAATTATCTTTTACGAGGGCCTTGGTTTGATGATTATCCATAAAGCCGAATTCTTCATTATGCTGTTGGTGCATTTTGGCAACTGCTAATCCCAGGTCGGCCTGATTACCCCAAGTTTCATCAAGCCAGTTTAAAATTAAATAGGCATTCCCATCGATTTCACCATGGTAAAGTGGGGTTGGGGTATTAATGACCTTACCGATAGCTTTGAGACCATTAATTTCATGACTGAAATAATCTTGTGAATGGTTAGGTTGGACCTTTATAAAGTACCTATTTCCATCAGTAGTTGTGGTTTGATATGCTAAATTAATATCACCACCACTGACTGGTTTAACAGAAGTGAGATTTTTTAATGGAAGGCGCTTAAACCATGCTGTATTTGGACTTTCCAATTGATGTCCCTCCTTTACTAAATTACTTTATTTATACCATTTTTAGGCAAGTATTGTTAAATAAAGTTGATTTATAAGGCACTAATTAACCTTAGTATTGACATTTATGAGGGGATCGAGTAAGGTAAAAATGTAAATTAAAGATATTAATAGCTGTTGATAAAGAATGCTCGGGTACTTGAAATTATCAGCGATTGGAGAAAGGTGAGAGCTCCAAATATTTCGGCCTCGATTGACACTTTTGAAGCTGGGCAATATGCTTCGTCGTTTAGACGTTATTTTTGAGTGATACCAAGGTGGTACCGTGCATTTGCACCCTTGTAATTTCAAGGGTGCTTTTTATTTAAACTGTTATTAAAAACTGAAAGAGGTAAGCGGAGAATGAAGAGAACAAATTATGCTGGGGATACAAATGAACAGCAAGTTGGACAAGAAGTTGTCTTAAAGGGTTGGGTAGCTAAGCGTCGTAACCTAGGTGGACTTATCTTTATTGATTTATGGGATCGGGAAGGAATTGTTCAACTAGTATTCAACGAAAAAGAAAATCCAGAAGCATTTGAAATCGCAAATGCGGTTCGTAACCAATATGTTCTTGAGGTTCAAGGAAAAGTTCAATTACGGGCAGAAAAAGAAATTAATCCAGATATGAAGACTGGAAAAGTTGAAGTAGCCGTTGATAAGGTTAAGGTATTAGCAAAATCAGAAACAACGCCATTTGATATTACTGATGGTGTTGATGCTTCTGAAGACTTACGGATGAAGTACCGTTACCTTGATTTACGGCGCCCAGAAATGATGCGTAATTTGAAGTTGCGGAGTAAGGTTGCTTCGATTGTGCACAATTACTATGATAATGAAGGCTTTATGGATGTTGAAACCCCTGATTTAACACGGTCAACACCAGAAGGAGCACGTGACTACATTGTTCCATCACGTGTTTACCCCGGTCATTTCTATGCTTTGCCACAATCACCACAATTATTTAAGCAATTGTTAATGGCAGCCGGAGTTGATAAGTACTATCAATTAGCACGTTGTTTCCGGGATGAAGACCTTCGTGGTGACCGTCAACCAGAATTTACGCAAATCGATACTGAAATGAGTTTTGCAACTCCTGAAGACATCCAAACAGTTACAGAAGGTTTAATTAAGCGGGTAATGAAGGAAATCGTGGGGGTAGATGTTAAGACTCCATTCCCACGGATGGAATGGCAAGAAGCCATGGACAAGTACGGTTCCGATAAGCCGGATACTCGTTTTGGGATGTTGATTCATGATCTTTCTGATATTGTAAAAGACAGTTCATTTAAGGTTTTTGCTAATACTGTTGCTGATGGTAACTATGTTCGTGCAATTCGCGTTCCTGGTGGAGCAGATAAGTATTCCCGGAAAGATATTTCTAAGTATGAAGAATACATTAAGCGTTTTGGTGCAAAGGGACTTGCATGGGTTAAGGTAACTGCTGATGGTTACAATGGTCCAGTTGCTAAGTTCTTAAATGATCAAGTTGCCCAAATCAATGAAGAAATGGATGCCAAAGAAGGGGACTTAATCCTCTTTGTTGCTGGTAGTTTCCACGTTGTATCAGATTCACTTGGCTACCTTCGTCGTATAATCGCTGAAGAGCTAGATATGATTAAGCCTGACCAATGGAACTACTTATGGGTTGTTAATTGGCCAATGTTTGAATATGATGAAGGCTTTGGAAAGTGGATTGCCGCTCACCACCCATTTACAATGCTAAATGAAGAAGACTTACATTATCTTGAAGATGGGGAAGATCCTCATAAAGCTCATGCTCAAAGTTACGATATTATCTTGAATGGTAACGAGATCGGTGGGGGATCAATTCGTATCCACGATCCAAAGATTCAAGAAAAAGTTCTCAAAGCTCTTGGATATACAAAGGAACGTGCAGAGGCTCGCTTTGGATTCTTACTTAAGGCCTTAACAATGGGAATGCCACCTGAGGGAGGACTTGCCTTTGGTTTGGACCGATGGGTTATGTTACTAGCTCAAGCTGATAGTATTCGGGATGTTATTCCATTCCCTAAGAACTCGAAGGCAGTTGAACCATTAACGGCAGCTCCAGGCAAAGTTAGTGAACAACAACTTGATGATCTTAAAATTGAATTTGATGAAAAAATTGATTACAAGCTCGATCAAGATCCAGATGAGCAATAAATAAAACAAAAATAATCCTCGTGAAAAGGTACTTGAAGGGTACTGTTCACGAGGATTATTTTATTTCAAAATCTTCTTCAAAAAGTCTTGTGCCCGGGGGCTAGTAGGGTGGGCAAAAAATTCCTCTGGATCTCCAGTTTCCTGAATATACCCATCTGCCATGAACCAGATTTGGTCTGCTACTTCACGAGCAAACCCCATCTCATGAGTAACAACCACCATTGTCATTCCCGATTCAGCTAAATCGCGCATTACTTTTAGTACCTCATCAACCATTTCAGGATCAAGGGCACTCGTTGGTTCGTCAAAGAGCATTACTGCTGGACTCATCGCAAGGGCCCGGGCAATTGCAACCCGTTGTTTTTGCCCTCCTGATAGTTGATCCGGATATTGTTGAGCCTTATCGCTTAAACCAACTTTTTCTAGTAGTTCCATTGCAGTTTTAGTTGCTTCTTTTTCATTGATATTTTTAACTTTAACTGGTGCAATTGTGATATTTTTAAGGACTGTCATATTAGGAAAAAGATTGAAGCTTTGAAAAACCATTCCCATCTTTTCTCGCAATTGGTCGAGTTTTTTATCACTTAAGCCAATCAGATTCTGTCCTTCAAAAAGAACTTGTCCGCTTGTTGGTTGTTCGAGTGCATTTAAGCAGCGGAGAAAAGTACTTTTACCTGCTCCTGAAGGGCCAATCACACAAATTACTTGTCCCTTATCAACATGTTCGGAAATATCTTTTAAGACAATATTATTTTTGAATTTTTTCTGTAAGTTTTTAATTTCAATCATTTTAGTGGGCATGTTTCATTCTCCCTTCAAAGTAAAGCAAAATCCTGGATAGTGTAAATGTGAGGATAAAGTAGATGATCATTGTGATGAATAAAGGTAAAACTCCTTTATAAGTTGCTGATTGAACTAATTGTGTTTGATACATCAATTCGGAAACACCAATCACAGAAACTAATGAACTATCTTTTAATAAAGTAATAAGCTCATTTCCTAATGCTGGCCAAATATTTTTAAGTGCTTGGGGCATAATCACGTATCTGAATGTTTCGCTTTTACTCATCCCCAAGCTTCGAGCAGCTTCTGTTTGTCCAAGTGGAATGGATTGGATCCCAGAACGAATAATTTCAGCAACGTAGGCACCGGAATTTAGTGAAACGGCAATAATCCCAGCGAGGAGAGCCGGAAGTGATTGAATAATTGCGCCAATCCCAAAGTAAACAAACATTATTTGAACCATCATTGGCGTACCCCGAAGAAATTCAATGTAGCAAACAGCAATTGAATGTAAGAATTTGTTCTTTGAAAGCCGCATTAGTGCAAAGAGAGTTCCTAATAGGAAACCAAAAATAACAGAGACAACTGTAATGATTAATGTATATTTAATCCCTTTAGCAAAGTAACGCCAATAGCTAAGAACAGTATTTTGTTTTTTATAGCTCTTCATATATTGTGAGGCTTCAGGAATCCATTTTTTATTAATTAGTTGTTCTTTATTAACTTTTTTAATTGTCTGGTTGGCGGCATTGACTAACGAGGTATCGCCTTTAGGAAAGGCCATGGCAATTCCGCCAGCAGTATTTGGCAATTTCGAATTAAAGGCATAAAGATTTGAATTATTGGCAGCGTAGGCTTTAGCAGTTGCAGCATCCATTAAAATCCCATCGTATTTATGAGATTGAAGCCCAATGACTAAGGAAGAAAGTTTAGCAAGCCCTTTGCCGTTTGCTTTAGGCATTTCCTTTGAAATTAGGGTTGATTGGAGCGTACCGTTTTGTGCTCCCACATTTTTCCCATTAAAACTTTTGACATTAACTAGTTTATCTTTATCTCCTTTATTAATTAAAAAGTAACTATCACCGGAATAATATGTATTTGAGAAGTCAACGCTCTTTTTTCGTTCAGCTGTAACGTTCATTCCCGAAATAATAGCATCAATTTTACCTGTTTCTAGCGCAACTAGAAGTGAGTCAAAGTCCATGTTTTTAATAACTAGTTTTACTCCTAAGTCTTTAGCAAATTGTTTAGCAAGGGAAACTTCAAAACCGACATATTTAGTTTTTCCATTTTCTTTGGTTGTGAATTCGTAGGGTGGATAATCAGCACTCATTCCCACAACCAATGTTCCTTTTTGTTTAATCTTTTGCACTGAATCATTGCTAGCGACTTGCGATGGATTATTGGTTGATGAAGAGCTAGTTGAACTGCTCTCGTTAGCAGCTAATACAGTAATAGGTGTACATAATATCGGAAACGCAATTACCATTAGCAGTAATAAATGTTTAAAACCTTTCATAGTTAATAACTCCTTTGAGAATAGTAAGATTAAATTGTTACTAAATATACACTTAAATGTTTATTCATGCAATATAAAATCTAATAAAAGAATAAATATTCATATACTTGTATAATAATTAAAAGCGGTTACTTAGTTTATGGAGTAGTCAAAGAATAGGTAGATAAGAAATTTAAATTTTTATTTAAAAGTAATGTTGACAGGGTAGGCCATGTTGGGTAAAATAATTTTTGTAGTGAAAAGGAAGCAGTATGCCTGCTACCTCGATACGTAACTTTAAGCTCGGAGGGAGGGATCAACATGTCAAAAACAGTCGTTCGTAAGAATGAATCTTTAGACGACGCTCTTCGACGCTTTAAACGTTCAGTTTCACGTAACGGAACATTGCAAGAATATCGTAAACGTGAATTTTACGAAAAGCCAAGTGTAAAACGCAAGTTGAAATCTGAAGCGGCACGGAAGCGTAAGAATAAGCGCGGTCGTCGTTACTAAAAATGTGTGCTCTCACCTGTTGCCTGGTGAGAGCTTTTTTATATGAAAGAAGGATAAATAATGAGCTTACTACAACAATTAACGTCAGACATGGTATCAGCAATGAAGAATCGTGACAAGGAAACATTAAACGTTGTCCGGATGCTTAAAGCAGCAGTTCAAAATGAACAAATTGAACTTGGCCACGATTTGAGCGCTAATGAAGAAATTGCGGTAATGGCACGTGAATATAAACAGCGTAAAGAATCGCTTGAAGAATTTGAAAAAGCTGGACGAGAAGATCTGATCAACCAAGCTAAAAATGAATTAGCAATTGTTGAAAAGTATATGCCAAAGCAGTTATCAAAAGATGAAGTTACTAAGATTGTTAAGGAAGTAATTGATGAGCTTAATGCTTCTAGTATGAAGAACTTCGGACAAGTAATGGGGTCAGTTATGCCCAAAGTTCAAGGTCAAGCAGATGGAAAATTAGTTAACCAGGTTGTAAAAGAACAATTGAGTAAGTAATATCAGCTGTAAAAAGGGAGCGAGACAGAAGTCACTTGTGACTTCGTTTTTCGACGCGAAGCTAGCCTCTGGGAGCCCCCGCAAGCAACAATAGGCCTCTAACGATCGGTTTTGCCGGACGTTAGAGGCCTATTGTTGTACTGTGTATTTGCTTTTTATGAAAGTAACTTAACTTATGTCACAGTCCCTTTTTTACTGTACATTTTTACTTTTTAAACTAGAATTAAGGTATATTCAAAAGAAAAGGGGCATTTATATGTGCACATCAGTAATTTATACAACAGGTGATTATTACTTTGGCCGTAACCTTGATTTGGAAGTTAATCTTGGTCAAGAAGTAGTGATTACTCCACGTAATAAGACTTTAGAATTTCGGGAAATGCCAAACCTTGAACACCATTATGCAATTATTGGAATGTCGATTGTTCGTGATGATTATCCATTATATTTTGATGGGGTAAATGAGAAGGGTGTTGGAATGGCAGGCCTTAATTTTGATGGTCCAGCTCATTATTTCCCAGTTCAAGAAGGAAAAGATAATATTGCATCATTTGAATTAGTTCCTTATATTCTTGCGGCTGCTTCCTCGGTTGCTGAAGCGAAGAAGTTACTTTCAAATGCAAACATTGCTAATATCAATTTTTCTGATAAATTCCAAGCTGCACCGCTGCACTGGATTATTGCTGATAAAACGGGGGCTTCTGTGACTGTTGAATCCACCGCAAAAGGATTGAATGTTTATGATAACCCAGTTGGTGTTTTGACAAATAATCCGGAGTTTCCTCGTCAATTATTAAATCTTAGTAACTATTGTAGTGTTGCACCTGCTAATCCGGCTAACGTATTTGCACCTAATGTCGACCTACCAGTTTATAGCCGGGGCTTAGGGACCCATTTTCTCCCGGGAGGAATGGATTCTGAAAGTCGTTTTGTTAAGGCTACATTCACTAAGATGCATGCCCCAGTTGGTAATTCTGAAGTTGAGAATATTACCAACTATTTCCACATTCTTCAATCTGTCGAACAACAAAAGGGATTGGATGAAGTAGCACCGGATACTTTTGAATATACGATCTACTCTGATGGTTCAAACCTAAAGAAGGGTATTTTTTACTACAAGACTTACGAAAACAGTCAAATTAATGCAGTTGATATGCATAAGGAAGACCTTGAAGCATCAGAATTAATTACCTATCCAGTTCAAAATAAACAAATTATTAACCAACAAAATTAAATAATTATTCTATCTCTAAACTCTTTTTATGCATGAACGACTTATATTTTATGCATAAAAAGAGCTTTTTTGAAAAAATATGCTAAAACTATTGATTTTTATTCATAATACTCGTATATTTATAAACAACGAATTTCAAATGAGATGGAGGACAAGATTATGTCAAAAGAAAAAATTGTTTTAGCTTATTCTGGTGGTTTAGATACTTCAGTTGCAATTGCATGGCTCAAAAATAAGGGATATGACGTAATTGCATGTTGTATTGATGTGGGTGAAGGAAAAGACCTTGAAGCGATTAAGGAAAAGGGTCTTCAAGTTGGTGCGTGGAAGTCAGTAGTGATTGATGCCAAGCGGGACTTTGCTGAACAATTTGTATTACCAGCCCTTCAAGCCCATGCAATGTATGAGCAAAAGTACCCATTAGTTTCAGCACTTTCTCGTCCATTAATCGTTCAAAAACTAGTTGCAGTTGCTAATCAATACGGTGCGACTGCTATTGCCCATGGTTGTACTGGAAAGGGAAATGATCAGGTTCGGTTTGAAGCAGGTATTCATGCTTTAGCACCAGATATGAAGATTGAAGATCCAATTCGGGATTGGCACTGGTCACGGGAAGAAGAAATTCAATACGCTAAGGATAATGGCATTCCTGTTCCAATCACAAAGGCTAGTCCTTATTCCATTGATGAGAACTTATGGGGCCGGGCAAATGAATGTGGAATTCTTGAAGATCCATGGGCTGCGGCACCTGCTGATGCATATGATCGGACGGTTTCAATTGAAGAAGCCCCTGATACCCCAACCACAATTGAAATTACCTTTAGTGAAGGGGTTCCTACAGCAATTGATGGTGAAGAAATGCCGCTTGACCAGTTAATTATGAAACTGGACAAATTAGCTGGTAGTCATGGGATTGGTCGGATTGATCACGTTGAAAACCGGCTTGTTGGTATTAAGTCACGGGAAATTTATGAATGCCCAGCTGCAACTGTTTTATTGGCAGCCCATAAAGACTTGGAAGACCTGACCCAAGAACGGGAAGTAGCGCACTTTAAACCCCTAATTGAACAAAAAATGAGTGAAATTATTTATAATGGGCTTTGGTATTCACCATTAATGAAATCTTTAGTTGCTTTTATTGATGAATCACAAGCAGTTGTTAATGGAGTGGTAAGGGTTAAATTATTTAAGGGAAATGTAATCTGTGAAGGTCGGAAATCACCAAATTCACTTTATGATAAGAACTTGGCAACTTACACTTCCGCTGATGAATTTGACCAAGAAGCTGCCACTGGCTTTATTAAACTTTGGGAATTACCAGATAAGGTCTATGCTCAAGTACAAAACAAAAATAAAAAGAAAGTAAAGGAGAATACAAGCGATGCCTATTAAGAGAATGTGGGGTGGACGGTTTGAAGAAGCCGGTGACCAACTAGTTAACCAATTTAATGCGTCAATCAGTTTTGATCAAGAAATGGCTCAAGAAGACATTGAAGGCTCATTAGCCCATGTAAAAATGCTGAAAGAAACACAAATTTTATCAGCAGATGATGCTGATAAGATTATTGCTGGACTTAAGAAGTTACGTGAACGATTAACTAGTGAAGGACTCCCATTTTCGATTGACAATGAAGACATTCATATGAATATTGAGGCATTGCTGACAGAAGAAATTGGCCCCGTTGCTGGTAAGCTTCATACTGGGCGGAGCAGAAATGATCAAGTTGCAACTGACCTTCATTTATATGTAAAGAAGCGTTTGCCCATTATCATTAATGAATTGAAAAACTTACAGGCAGAATTAGTAGATAAAGCAGCAGAAAATGTTGAAACGATTATGCCAGGGTACACTCATATGCAACATGCTCAGCCAATTTCGTATGGGCACTATCTCATGGCTTATTTCCAAATGTTTCAGCGAGATGTTGAACGTTTTGAATTTAACCAGCAGCACACGGATTTATCACCACTAGGAGCGGCTGCTTTAGCTGGGACCACTTTCCCAATTGATCGACAATTAAGTGCAAAGTATTTAGGTTTTGCTGAACCATACCATAATTCACTGGACGCCGTTTCTGATCGGGATTTTGCCCTTGAATTTTTAAGTAACGCAAGTATTTTGATGATGCACTTGTCACGATTATGTGAAGAACTGATTTATTGGTGTAGTTATGAATTTGGCTATTTAGAATTGGCAGATTCATATTCTACTGGTAGTTCGATTATGCCCCAAAAGAAGAACCCTGATATGGCAGAATTGATTCGTGGTAAAGTTGGGCGAGTTTATGGTGATCTTTTCGGCTTATTAACGACAATGAAGGGACTTCCGCTTGCTTATAACAAGGATATGCAGGAAGATAAAGAAGGATTATTCGACGCGGTAAAGACGATTCTCCCAAGCATCAAGATCATGACCGGGATGATTGCCACCCTTCAAGTAAAGAAAGAAGCCATGGAGCATGCAACTCATCATGACTTTTCTAATGCCACTGAATTAGCAGATTATCTCGCTACTAAAGGAATTCCGTTTAGGGAAGCGCATGAGATTGTCGGTGAGCTAGTACTGAAGGGACTTAAGACAGGGACAAATCTTGTTGATATTCCATTAGACGAATATAAAAAGATTTCGCCCAAAATTGAAGAAGATGTTTATACCTGCTTACAACCTAAAGTAGCAGTTGAACGGCGGAATTCTTATGGTGGAACTGGTTTTGATCAAGTTCGTCAACAAATTAGAGATGCTAAGAAAATTTTAGAAGGTAATTAATTTCCACGATATCGTAACAATATTCGTAAAAAGAGGCTATCGAAAGTGATTAGCCTCAATTTTTTTACTCAATAGTAACCCTTATATTGAATCGAGGTTTACTATTGAATATAATTAATGCAAAAATAAAGGATTTACGCTGATGATTAGGGAAAAGATAAGTTTATCAATTTATGAAATGACTGTCGTTGCCATGATGATTGCAATTATTGTTATTTTAGGAGCAGTCCCGGGAATTCCGGTGGGGGTTATTCCGGTGCCAATTGTTTTACAAAACATGGGAATAATAATTGCTGGAGAATTACTTGGACCAAGATTAGGAACATTTGCTGTATGGCTCTTCTTGTTTTTAGTTGTGCTTGGATTGCCACTACTTTCTGGTGGACGCGGTGGAATGGTGACAATATTAGGTCCAACTGGCGGATATATTTTTGCTTGGTTATTTGTCCCATTGTTGATTGGTTTTAGTCTAAAATTAAGTTGGCATTATGGGATGACACAGGGGATAACTGAATTTCTAATTGTTTGGCTATGGGGTGTAATCTTTGTGGAAGGAGTCGGCGCAATCTGGTTAGCTAATCAATTACATACCACGCTTATTTCTGCCTTGGCTTCCAATGTTTTATTTGTTTTTGGCGATACAATCAAAGCGCTTATTGCCGTCTCAATTACTCGCCGTTTACGACACATTAAGGCTTTTTGTTAAGAAGATGGTTAGAATGGTTCATTCGACGGCACAGAAAATTTTATGGCAATTACTTTCAGCACCAGATTCATGGATTTCTGGAAATGATTTAGCAAAGCGATTTAATATTAGTCGTGAATCTGTTTGGAAGGCCATCAACGGTTTACGAAAAAACGGAAATAATATTGAAAGTCGTAGAAACCTTGGATACCGTTTTACCGGAAATTCAAGGTTGAGTGCTGATATTATTGATTTTTATACTCATAATCACTTTAAGAATCGTCTTTACGTTGAAAATCAGGTTAGCTCAACTCAAAGCATCGCGAAAGCTTTTTTGAGTCACCACCTAGTTAGTGCGCCAACGGTATTTATCGCTGATCATCAAACTGCTGGCTATGGAAGACAGGGACGGTCCTTTTACTCTCCGGCAGCAACTGGCTTGTACTTTAGTATGATTCTGCCTAGCCCAACCGACAGACCACTACAAGCTGGGTTAATGACAACGACTTTTGCAGTTTTAATTGGGGAAGTTCTTAAACAATTTTTCCCTGCTCAAGACTTTCGGTACAAATGGGTCAACGATATTTATTTAAACCATAAAAAAGTCGGTGGAATTTTGACCGAGGCAGTAGTAGACCTTGAATTAAGAGCAACGGCATCCTTAGTGGTAGGAATTGGTTTGAATATAACTACAAAAGAATTTCCGCTGGGCCTTAAAAATAAAGCGACAGGAATAGCACCAGCAGATCGTAATCTTTTAGTCAGCCGTCTTATTGAGACGATTGCTAATAATTATTTAGACTATGATAATCCACAGTATCTTGAGCAATATCGCCAAGACTCAATGATTTTAGGACAGAAGGTGGACTTGGTAGTAAATGGTGAGGTTATTGCTGGAACTGCTAAAAAAATCGAAAATGATGGTGCGTTAACAATTCGCCTGGCAGACGGAAAAACGAAAACTTTTAATAGTGGGGAAGTAGTTAAAGTTAATTTTGAAAAATAACTTAGATCCCTTAGAAAAGCTTGCAGTGATGAGGTTAAAGGTGATCTATGATATAATTATCATTAAATAAAATCTGCTAAATTAAAGGAGATTGTATAGGTGGGAGAACAAAAAACGATTGAACAAACTTTTCAAATTGAAAGTCCAGAAATAGAAGTTGGCTTACTAGGAACACAGGATAAGTTTGTGAGCCTGATTGAACAAGGAATGGATGTTGAAATCCGACCATTCGGTGAAAATCTTAAAGTAAGTGGACAAGAAGAAGACGTTAAACTTACGATCGATGTATTTCGTGCCCTTATTTCGTTGCTAAACCAAGGGATCCGCATCCACAGTACAGATATTGTTAGTGCGATGAAGATGGCGCATCGTGGAACATTGGAATATTTTGCTGACCTCTACAGTGAAACGATTATTAAAGATCGCCGGGGAAGAGCCATTCGGGTAAAAAATTTTGGTCAGCGGCAGTATGTTAACGCAATGAAGCATAATGATATTACGTTTGGGATTGGCCCTGCCGGAACAGGGAAAACTTACCTAGCAGTCGCAATGGCCGTGGCATCCTTAAAGCGTGGCGAAGTGGAACGGATTATCTTGACGCGACCAGCAGTTGAAGCTGGTGAAAGTCTAGGATTCTTACCTGGTGACCTTCGTGAAAAAGTAGATCCTTATTTACGACCAATTTATGATGCCTTAAATGATATTTTTGGGGCTGATCATACACAGCGGTTAATCGATCGAGGAATTATCGAAATTGCACCTCTTGCTTATATGCGTGGACGAACTCTTGATGGAGCTTTTGTAATTTTAGATGAAGCCCAAAATACGACTAATGCCCAGATGAAGATGTTCCTTACCCGTTTAGGCTTTGGCTCAAAAATGGTTATTAATGGTGATGTTTCACAAATTGACCTTCCACATGGGACTCGCAGTGGTCTTGTAAACGCGCAACGAATTTTGAATAATATTAAGTCAATTAAGTTTGTTAAATTTAGTGCAGAAGATGTTGTTCGTCACCCGGTTGTAGCACGGATTATTACTGCTTATGAGGACCAAACATCAAAGCGATTAGCAGAAAAAGATAAAGATAAAGAGACAAAAGAGGAAAAATGATGGACTTGGAAATTTTCGATCAAACAACAGCACAGCTTCCAAATGAACAATTGGCGATGGTAAGGGACTTATTACAGTATGCTGCTAAAGAACTTTCCTTATCAGAAAATACAGAAATGTCTTTAACGTTTGTAAATAATCCAGAGATAAAAAAATTAAATGCCCAGTATCGTAATGTTGACCGGGCAACTGATGTTTTAAGTTTTGCCGCAGAAGAAGCGGGAGATGAAACACCAATTATTATGGATCCCCAAATGGCCGCTGAAATCCCTGTTAATCTTGGTGACTTATTTATTTCCATCGATAAGGTAGCAGAACAAGCAAAGTTTTTGGGCCATTCAGTTGATCGAGAGTTAGGATTTTTAGCTGTTCATGGTTTTCTTCACTTAAATGGATATGATCATGAAGAGCCGGCAGATGAAGAAAAAATGTTTAAATTACAACGGGAGATACTAGACGGTTATGGACTCACGCGATAAACATCAAACTGAGAAAAATCATCACTTAATTCAAGCAATGCGTCACGCAATCGATGGAATTATCCAAGTATTACGTGAAGAGCGTAATATGCGGTATCATCTTTTAGCTGCCTGCTTGGCCATTATTATGTCGGCCTTATTGCAGATTTCAGCAATGGAATGGTTATGGATTTTATTAGCAATCTTTGTTGTTTTTACATCTGAATTTCTTAATACGGTTACCGAAGCTGTTACAGATTTGATTGTTGATCACCATTATGAATTAAATGTAAAAAAAGTTAAAGATGTTGCTGCTGGTGGTGTACTGATTTCAGCGATATTTTCGGTTTTGGTGGGTCTAATTATTTTTATTCCCCGTATATTAGCAATTATTAGATAGGAAGTTTTAATATGGATAATCCAAATTATAAGTCTGGCTTTGTGGCAATTATTGGGCGCCCAAACGTTGGAAAATCAACTTTATTGAATTATGTTGTCGGGCAAAAGGTAGCAATTATGAGTAATGTTGCACAGACAACGCGTAATAAGATTCAAGGAATTTATACAAGCCCAGAAGCACAGATTATTTTTATTGATACGCCAGGAATTCATAAACCATCTACTAAATTAGGTGATTTCATGGAAAAATCAGCAATGTCAGCATTAGATGAAGTGGATGCTGTCTTATTTGTTGTTAGTGCGACTGAGAAGCGCGGCCCTGGTGATGACTTTATTATTGAACGCTTAAAGAAAGTTAATCAGCCAATCTTTTTAGTTGTTAATAAGATCGATCAAATCAATCCGAATGATCTGCCTGAAATTGTTGATCAGTATAAAGATACCCTTCCATTTAAGGGGATTGTACCAATTTCGGCTTTGCAGGGAAATAATGTGAATAACTTAATCAATGATATTATTAAGATTCTTCCCAATGGTCCGCAATACTACCCAGCCGATCAAGTAAGTGACCACCCTGAACGTTTTGTGATTGCAGAAATGATCCGTGAAAAGGTCTTTTTGCTGACGAGACAAGAAGTGCCGCATTCAGTAGCTGTTGATGTAACATCGATAAAGCGTGAGGATGAAAACCATATTCATATCTCGGCCAATATTATTGTTGAACGTCCTGGCCAAAAGGGAATTATTATTGGTAAAGGTGGAAAAATGCTGAAAAAGATTGGGACAATGGCCCGGCAAGATATTGAAAAATTACTTGGTGACAAAGTATTTCTTCAACTATGGGTAAAAGTTGTTCCTGACTGGCGTGATAAGTCTGCAATGCTAAAAGACTATGGTTATCGGAATAAAGACTATTAAAAGGATGATGGTTACATGGCACGCGTAACCACACAATTTACTGGGATCATTATGTACCGACAGGATTATCGTGAACGCGACCTATTAGTAAAAATGCTCACTGATAAGATTGGGCCGGCAATGTTTTTTGTAAAAAATGCTAAAAAACGTGGCTTTCGGATGACTGCTGATATCCTGCCATTCACCCATGGTACATACATTGGCTCGCTTGATGAAAATGGCTTAAGTTTTATTAATACAGCAAGTGATACTAGCCAATACAAGAATATTGCAAGTGACATTAGCAAAAATGCATATGTTACGTATATTTTGGCATTAGTTGACAGTGCTTTTAATGACGGTCGAAGCATTGGTGGCTGGTTTAATCAAGTTGCTGCAGCCTTAGACTTAATCGAAAAAGGATTAGATGAGCAAATAATTACAAATATTATTGAAACACAGCTGCTAGTTGCTTTTGGTGTAGCACCAATTTGGGATCGGTGTGTTGTTTGTGGCCGCAATGATCTGGCTTTAGACTTCTCTGAACAATATGGAGGGATGCTTTGTCAGAATCACTGGTCACTTGATGAACATCGTCTTCACCTTGACCGTAAAACTGTTTATTATCTCCAACAGTTTGCCACAATTAACTTGCAGAAATTGAATTCTATTCGGATTAATCCAGCTACTAAACGACGTCTCCAACAAGTCTTGGATACTCTTTATGATAACGAGGTTGGACTAAACTTGAAGGCAAAACGGTTCATTAGACAAATGAATAAGTGGGAACAAAATATCGGAAAGTTATCAATGAACGATTGACATTTGTAAAATATTTTTCTATTATAAGAGCGTGTTTAATTGAATATTGGCAATGACAGAGATTATGGATAAACCAAATCAGCGATCAGGGGATAGTGCAAGCCTTGTAGTTTATTTATCCTTGGCACTCTAACAGCCGCTTAAACTAAGCTGTTTTACAGAGATGTAAAAAAGTAGGGTGGAACCGCGATTAACTTCGTCCCTACAGTATCAATTATTTGATACTGTAGGGACTTTTTCATTGAAAGGAGAAGTAAAGTATGACGAAAAAATTAACCGTGCAAGATATTATCTTTACATTGGAACAATATTGGGCAGATCAAGGCTGTATGTTAATGCAGGCTTATGATAACGAAAAGGGTGCGGGGACAATGAGTCCTTACACTTTCTTGCGGGCAATTGGTCCTGAACCATGGAATGTGGCTTATGTTGAACCTTCACGGCGGCCAGCTGATGGTCGTTATGGTGAAAACCCAAACCGGCTTTACCAACACCACCAATTCCAGGTATTAATGAAGCCTTCTCCTGATAATATTCAAGAATTATACTTAGGAAGTTTGAAAAAATTAGGGATTGATCCTTTAGAGCATGATATCCGGTTTGTTGAAGATAACTGGGAAAACCCTTCAATGGGCTGTGCCGGTGTTGGTTGGGAAGTTTGGCTTGATGGAATGGAAGTTACTCAATTTACTTACTTCCAAGTCGTTGGAGAGTTGCCAATGAGCCCAGTGGCCGCCGAAGTTACTTATGGACTTGAACGGTTGGCTGAATATATTCAAAATGTTGACTCAGTTTATGACTTAGAGTGGGCGGATGGTGTTCTGTATGGTGATATCTTCCAAGAACCTGAATATGAACATTCTAAGTATGCGTTTGAAGAAAGTAACCAAGATATGCTTCTGCAAGACTTTAATGATTACGAAAAAGAAGCTAAACGTTTAATTAAGCTTGGATTAGTTCACCCAGCTTATGATTATGTTTTAAAGTGTAGTCATACCTTTAACTTGTTAGATGCGCGTGGTGCTGTTTCGGTTACCGAACGTGCTGGTTACCTTCACCGTATTCGAATTATGGCAAAATCAATTGCAAAAGCCTTTGTTGAAGAGCGGCGTAAACGTGGCTTCCCACTGATTCATGACGAAGCAGTTCGCCAAAAGACAGTTGAAGAATATACAAAAAAAGCGGAAAAAGCAAAGGAACGGGCCGCAAAGCAAGCAGCTAAGAAAGCACAAAAGGGGGAAAAGTAAGATGGCAAATACATACTTATTAGAAGTCGGTGTTGAAGAAATGCCTGCTCACGTTGTAACACCAAGTATTAAACAGTTACACGAACGAGTAGAAAAGTACCTTAAAGAACAACGGATTACTTTTGATGATATTCAAGAATTCGCTACTCCACGACGGATGGCATTACTAATCCATGGCTTAAGTGATAAGCAACCTGATATTGATGAATCAGTTAAGGGCCCTGCAAAAAAGATTGCGCAAGATGCTGATGGTAATTGGACCAAAGCTGCAATTGGTTTTACCCGGGGACAAGGTGCCTCTGTTGAAGATATTGAATTCAAAGAAGTAAAAGGCGTTGAATATGTTTTTGTTGAAAAGCATATTGCTGGAAAAACTGTTGCTGAAGTTCTTCAAGGATTACCAGCAGTTATTACTTCGATGACATTCCCAACCTTGATGAAGTGGGGCTACAATAACTTGCAATTTATTCGTCCGATTCGGTGGCTAGTTTCCTTATTAAATGATGAAGTCGTTCCATTTAATATTTTGGACGTTGAAGCTGGTCGAGAAACACAAGGTCACCGGTTCTTAGGCCATCCAGTTAAAATTGCTAAGGCTGATGATTATGAGAAAACCTTAAATAATGATTTCGTTATTGCTGATCAAACAAAGCGAAAGAATTTAATTAAGGATCAAATTACTAAGATTATTAATGAGAACAACTGGCAAGTTGATTGGGATGAGGACTTACTAGAAGAAGTTAATAACCTAGTTGAATGGCCAACTGCCTTTGCTGGATCTTTTGATGAGAAGTACTTAGCATTACCTGACCCGGTCCTAATTACTTCCATGAAGGATAACCAACGATTCTTCTGTGTACGGGATAAAGATGGTAACCTCTTATCGCACTTTATTTCTGTTCGCAACGGTAACACAGACTACCTTGATAATGTTATTAAAGGAAATGAACGGGTTCTTGTTCCTCGTCTTGAAGATGCTCAATTCTTCTATCAAGAAGATCAGAAGTTGACAATTGATGAATATGTGGAACGACTTAAGAAAGTTAGCTTCCATGATAAGATTAGTTCAATGTATGACAAAATGCAGCGGGTCGCAGTGATTGCGAATGTTCTTGGTAAGCAACTAAATCTTTCAGATGAAGAACTAGCAGACCTTGATCGAGCAGCACATATTTATAAATTTGACCTTACTACGCAAATGGTGGGTGAATTCGCAGAGTTGCAAGGAATTATGGGTGAAATTTATGCTAAGCTATTCGGTGAAAAAGATGATGTTGCCACAGCTATTCGTGAACACTATATGCCAATCTCTGCAGAAGGAGAATTGCCACAAACTAAGATTGGCGCGGTCTTAGCAATTGCCGATAAACTTGACAGTATCATGAGCTTCTTTGCAGTTGATATGATTCCAAGCGGTTCAAATGACCCTTATGCTTTACGTCGGCAGGCATTTGGAATTGTCCGGATCATCGCCGATCGTGGTTGGAACCTTCCATTATTAAGTATTCAATCAGAAATTGCCCCTGCCTTTGAAAACGCTGAAATCAATGTTTCTTTTGATTTGAATAAAAATAGTGATGAAGTCCGTTCGTTCTTCTTGGACCGGATTAAGCAATTATTCCATGGTCAAAAGGTTCGTCACGATATCATTGATGCAGCTACCGATACTCGTCAAAATGATATTGCTAATATCCTTGAAGCTATTCAAACTATTGATGATCATAAGGATGATGATAACTTTAAAGAAGATATTGAAGCTCTTACCCGGGTATTACGGATTGCAAAGAAGGATAAACGTCCAGTTAGTGAGCTTGTAGTAGATCCTAATTTATTTGAGAACCCATCTGAGGCTAAGATGCATACTGCTGTTTCAGAATTGATTAAGGAAAATCAACAGACAGTAAGTGAAAACTTTGCAGCCTTACGGACTTTAACACCAATAATTAGTGAATATTTTGATGAAAATATGATTATGGATAAGAATGAAGATATTCGTAATAATCGTTTGGCCCAATTAAGTATTTTGGCTAATCAAGCATCATTAATTGGTAACTTGGATAACTTGATTGTAAAATAAGACGTTTTAATTGTATTGCTGCTAACTTGTGGTATTATAGATACTAGTTAAATGTAAAAATAGGTGGAGGTCGCATTCCGTTAGGTTGCGACCTTTCATTTCGTTGCTGTTCGCTTACTAAGTGAGGTGGATCAATGGCAAAGATACCGCGTAATGTAATTGATGAAATACGAAATTCAGTTGATATTGGTGATGTAATTGGGCGCTATATCCAACTGCATCAGGCTGGAAAAAATCTAATTGGGTTATGTCCCTTTCATGATGAAAAGACCCCCTCTTTTTCGGTGAATGAGGAAAAACAATTTTTCTATTGTTTTGGATGTCACCGGAGCGGAAATGTATTTCAATTTTTGATGGAGTTAAAGCATATCGATTTTGTCGATGCAGTTAAGGAGATCGCTAACGATAGTAATATCAAGATTCCTGAACAATATGTTAGCGTTCCGGCTAAACCATTAAATAACGAGAATCGACAGCTGTTTGATCTTCATGATAAAGCGGCTAAACTTTATCACCATATATTGGTAAATACACCGGCTGGGCAAGTTGCACTTAATTATTTAAAAAAACGGGGAATGAGTGAGGAGCTGATTGAACAATTTGGTTTAGGCTATGCTCCTGATCAGCGAATCTTGAAGCCTTTCTTCCAACAGCAAAAAGTTGATTACCAATTGCTAAGAAAAAGTGGACTTTTTAGTGAAGATCAACAAGGAGAGTTGCGAGACCGGTTTATTGAACGGATAATATATCCAATAAAAAATGGTCAAGGACAGGTAATTGCTTTTTCTGGGCGATTAATTGATACCAGTAAAACAAATTTACCCAAATATTTAAATAGTCCTGAGACACCGATTTTCAATAAACGGCGAACATTATTTAATTTTGATGTTGCACGAAAAGCAGCCCGCAAAGATGGTCGATTATACTTATTTGAGGGATTTATGGATGTAATCTCGGCCTTTGCTGCAGGGATCGAAAATGGAATTGCTTCAATGGGAACTAGTTTTACCGAAGAGCAAGTAGCGATTATTGGTCGAGCAACTAGGCAATTAGACATTTGCTACGATGGAGATCAACCGGGACAAAATGCAATTGATCGTGCAATTAGCCTCGTTAATGATCATCGACCTAATCAGTTGCAGGTAAAGGTTGTCCAATTGCCGGCTGGGATCGATCCAGATGAATATGTTCAAAAGTATGGACCACAGCAATTCAATGCCTATCTTACGAATAAGGAAGAAACAACAACAGAATTTTACCTGCGCTTTTTAAGAAATGGGAAAAATTTAGATAATCAGAATGAACTAATGCAATATCTTAACCAAGCGCTGAAGGTAATTGCTCAGGTTCAAGCTCCCTTAGAAGAAGATATGTACTTGCAACGGTTGGCAGGTGAGTTCAAGTTAGATCGACAAACCTTAAAAACGCAGTTAGATCAATTGCGACAACAACTAGGAATTCATAATCAGCCATGGATTAAGCAACAGCCTTCACTAGCTCGTCATCAACAGTTTCAACAAACTAGTGAAGAAGAACAGCAAAAAATTAAACTTAGTAGGACTGAATTAGCGGAACAGATCTTATTAAGGTACATGCTATATGATCGTGAAGTATGGATGCATGTGACAGCAGATCACAATTTTCATTTTGCACATGAGAAATATCAAACTTTGTATTTATTAGCAGCAAGTTATTTTTCTGAAAATGGCTCGTATTCAACTGCTGACTTTCTTGATTATTTAGATGAAAGTAGTTTACAAGGTACTCTTGGGCAAATTGAAAATTTAAATGTTGACCAAGAAGTTGATATGCGAGCAATTGATGATTGTATCCATATGATCGTAGAACAAACACCGTTAGCTGCGCAAATTGCAGATAAGCAAGCCCAGTTAAAAGAAGCTAATTCATTGCATAATACAGAATTAGCTACGCAATTAACGATTGAACTGGTAAAATTATTAAAGCAGCAGCAACGCTTAAAAACGGAGGAGACTAATTAATATGGCAAAAAGCAAAAAAAAAGACATTGTTATTTCTAACAGCGCCAATTTTGACCAACAAGAATATGACACCGCAGTTGGTAAGTTAATTCGTAATTACAAGAAGCAAAAGCAGATTGAGTACGATGAATTAACTACTAAAATTGCTAAACCATTTGAATTGAACGCTGATGGGATTGACAATTTACTTCAAAATATTGAAGATGCCGGAATTAGTGTTGTCGATGAAAATGGGGATCCAGATCCTCGTGCTTTAAAGGCTACTGAAAAATTCTCACAATCTGCTATGAAGGATACATCAGCTCCAACTGGAGTTAAAATTAATGATCCTGTGCGGATGTATTTGAAGGAAATTGGTCGTGTAAATCTTTTGACGGCTGATGAAGAAGTTCAGCTTGCTTTACGGATTGAAAAAGGTGATGAAGTAGCTAAACAAGAATTAGCTGAGGCTAACTTACGGTTAGTTGTTTCAATTGCAAAGCGTTATGTTGGCCGTGGAATGCAGTTTCTTGACTTAATCCAGGAAGGTAACATGGGACTTATGAAAGCCGTTGAAAAATTCGATTACCGGCGAGGATTTAAGTTCTCTACTTATGCTACCTGGTGGATTCGTCAGGCTATTACACGGGCAATTGCTGACCAAGCACGGACAATTCGGATTCCGGTTCATATGGTTGAAACTATTAACAAATTGATCCGGATTCAACGGCAATTACTTCAAGATTTAGGACGTGAGCCGTTACCCGAAGAAATTGGTGCAGAAATGGATATGCCAACTGAAAAAGTACGGAATATTCTTAAAATTGCCCAAGAACCAGTTTCACTTGAAACGCCTATTGGTGAAGAGGATGATTCTCATTTAGGGGACTTTATTGAAGATCAAGATGCAACAAGTCCAGCTGACCATGCTGCTTATGAAATGATGAAGAAGCAACTTGAAAATGTGCTGGATACGTTAACCGATCGTGAAGAAAATGTTCTGCGGCTTCGCTTTGGTTTAGATGATGGTCGGACACGGACCCTTGAAGAAGTCGGAAAAGTCTTCGGGGTAACCCGGGAACGGATTCGTCAGATTGAAGCTAAGGCGCTTCGGAAATTACGTCACCCATCACGTTCTAAGCAATTAAAAGATTTCTTAGAATAAAAATATTCTCCATTTAATATATATACGTAAAAAAGATGGATTTACACTAAAAAAGTAGTTTAAGTTAATTAATTATCTTAAGCTACTTTTTAATTTTATTTAAAATAAATGAGAGAAATCTTATTTTTGTATTGAAAACATTTGATTGTTCGGGTAAAATTTTTATAAAGCGTTTTTTAAATCTATTAAAAATAAAAATTGAGGAGAGATCGAACAATGCCAGAATTATCTGCTGATTTATATGGAACTGTTAGTCACAAGTTAGATGCGTTACAGCCATCAGGTATCCGTGAATTCAATAAAGAAGTTTCAAAGATCCCAGGAATTATTAAATTAACATTGGGAGAACCAGACATGGCAACTCCTGAACACGTTAAGCAAGCAGCCATTAGAAGTATTGAGGAAGATGATTCTCACTATGCTCCTCAAATGGGAAAACCAGAATTACTTGAAGCAATCAGTGATTATATTCAGAATACTCGTGATGTGCACTATGATCCGCAAACGGAAATAATTGCGACTGTGGGAGCAACCGAAGCCCTCGATGCAACCTTATTTGCAATCCTTAATACTGGAGACAAAGTTGTGGTTCCGACCCCGATTTTCTCTCTATATTTCCCATTAATTGAAATGACAGGAGCAACAGTTGTTCAGGTTGATACTTCAGCAGATAATTTTGTTCTAACTCCAGAAAAGCTTGAAGAAGTTCTTGAAGAAGAGGGAAAAGGCGTCAAAGCTGTTATCCTTAACTACCCAAGTAACCCAACTGGTCGTGAATATCCTCAAGAAGTTCTAGCAGGATTAGCTGAAGTAATTAAGAAGCATCATTTATATGCGATTGCTGATGAAATCTATAGCGAACTAGTCTATGGGGTAGAGCACTATTCAATTGCTACTATGATTCCAGAGCGGACAATTTTTATCTCTGGACTCTCAAAATCTCACGCAATGACTGGTTACCGTTTAGGATATGTTGCAGCTCCGGCTAAGATCATGGCTAATATTTCAAAGATGCATGCCTTCTTAGTCACAACCGTAACTAATAACGTTCAAGTTGCAGCGGCTGAAGCACTGACAAATGGTTTAAATGATCCATTAGAATTTCGAAAGATTTACCAGCATCGTCGCGATTTACTTGTTGCCGGTCTTAAGAAATTAGGCTTTGAAATGTTAACTCCTGAAGGGGCATTTTACCTTTTTGCTAAGATTCCAGCTCAATTTGGAACTGACGATGTTGCCTTTGCAAAGCAGCTTGCTAAAGAAGCAAAGGTTGGAGTAACACCAGGTAGTGCATTTGGTAAGGGTGGCGATGGTTATGTTCGTCTGTCATATGCCTCCTCTGATGAAAACCTAACAGAAGCCATTAAACGAATTGGTGAATTTTTAGACCATCTTGCGTAAATTAGAAGGAAGTAGGAATAGGACTCCTAAGTGGGTGCTATCTTGCTTCCTCTTTTTGTTATAATTGATTTATTAAATAGATAAAGGAATGATTTTTGTGGATGAAAAGCACTTGTCAGCACGTTTAGCATGTGTTGCTTCCCTTGTTCCAGCAGGTGCGCGGGTGGCTGATATTGGTTCTGACCATGCGTATTTACCAGCCGCATTAGTGTTAGATGGTAAAATTGATTTTGCAATTGCTGGAGAAGTAGTAAAGGGTCCTTATGAAAATGCCGTTCGTGAAATAAAAGACCACAAATTAGAAGGCCGGGTTATCCCACGTTTGGCAGACGGTTTAGCAGCGATTGAACCAGCAGATAAAGTCGATACAATTACGATTGCCGGAATGGGCGGGAGTTTGATTGCTTCGATTTTAGAGAAAGACAAGAATAAGTTAACAGGAATTAAGCGACTTGTCCTTCAACCGAATGTAGGGGAAAGTCAGTTGCGTGAATGGTTAATGAATAATTATTACCAAATAATGAACGAAAAAATAATTGAAGAAGACAATCATATTTATGAGATTATCGTTGCTGAGCCATCAGTTGTCCCATTTAGATACAGTAAGTATGAGCTTGATTTTGGACCATTTTTATTGGAAAATAAAGGGCCTGTTTTTAGGAAAAAATGGCAAGAATATCTTCAACGTGAAGCCCATGTTATTGATCAGATGCAAAAGGCTCAACAGCCACCAGTAAAAAAGATTAATGAGATAAACGAGTTTTTATCACAAGTAAAGGAAGCGATCGCCGATGACAACCGGTAACCAATTAATTGCGCGTTTTGAAAAATTTGCTAATCCGCAACTAGCAGAAAAATGGGATCATGTCGGTCTACAAATTGGCAATCCAGATCTCCCGATTACTCGACTAATGACCACCCTTGATGTTCGCCCAGAAGTGGTTGATGAAGCAATTGAGCAAAATGTTGACCTTATTTTTGCTCATCATCCCATTATGTTTCACCCAGCAAAGAATCTAGATACGCGGGATCCGCAAAATGCAATGTACGCTAAACTTTTGGCGAATAATATTACTGTTTATGCAGCTCATACTAATTTAGATACTGCTAATGGCGGAATGAATGACTGGTTAGCAGATCAACTTCGCCTAACTAATACTGTGCCTTTAGTGCCAGCAGGAAATGATCCAATAAGCGGTGAACCAGTTGGAATGGGGCGTGTTGGTGAGCTGAATGAACCATTAACACCGCGAAAATTTGCAAATTATTGTATAGATGTTTTTGCCATCCGCGGATTACGGTTAATTGTCAACCCGCTTGACCAAGAGAGAGAGATTAAACGTGTTGCAGTACTTGGTGGTGCTGGTCAAGATTTTTATCAACAAGCTCTTGAAACTGGAGCTGATGCTTATGTCACTGGAGATGTAAGTTACCACTTTGCGCACGATATGATTGCTAATCACCTTGTTGTTATTGATCCTGGACATCATATTGAAGTGGTAGCTGCCCACCAGCTTGCTAACTTAATCACCCAGTGGAAGAATGAAAATAATTGGCAGTTTGAGGTGCTAGAGAGTAGAGTTAATACAGAGCCGTTTACTTTTATTACTAAATAGGTTTTAGATAAGGAGATGCTAATCATGAGTGAGGAAAAGTATGAGGGGTTATTACCACGTTTTTTGAAGTATGTTAAAACTGAAACAAGGTCAAATCCAGATTCAAAAACAATTCCTTCTGATCCTAAGGAAACTGCATTTTTAAATGAATTAAAAGATGAATTGATATCTTTAGGGTTGAGTGATGTTCATATTAATCCACAAAGTTCATATTTGGTCGCTACAATTCCAAGTAATATTGACAAGGATGTGCCAACGGTTGGCTTCATTGCCCATATCGACACTGCAGATTTTAATGCTCATAATGTTAATCCACAGATTGTCAAAGATTACGATGGCAAGTCAGATATTAAGCTTGATAAAGATGGCCAATATGCCTTAACTACTACTGAATTTCCATCATTGGAAAAATATCAGGGCAATACTTTAATTACTACTGATGGGTCTACTTTGCTTGGGGCTGATGACAAGTCAGGAGTAGCGGAGATTGTTACAATGGCTGCTTACCTGATGGCTCATCCTGAAATCAAGCACGGAACAATTAAGATTGGTTTAGGACCTGATGAGGAAATCGGCACCGGGGCTGATCATTTTGATGTTAAGGATTTTGGGGCCGATTTTGCCTATACGGTTGATGGTGGTCCACTTGGCGAATTGGAATATGAAACATTTAATGCAGCTCAGGCAGAAATTGAGATTCAAGGAAAAGATGTTCACACTGGGGTTGCTAAGGGAACAATGATCAATGCTATTCAGGTTGCAATTGACTTGCAAAATAGCTTGCCAGCACATGATCGAGCTGAACGAACAGATGGACGGCAAGGATTCTATCACTTATACAAGTTTGATGGAACTGTTGATCATGCTTCAATGACATATTTAATTCGTGATCATGATAAGCAAACGTTTATTGAACGGAAGCATTTACTCGACCGGGTTGTTGCTGGCCTAAATGATGAACTTGGTGCAGACCTAGTAACGATGAATCTTTATGACCAATACTACAACTTAAAAGATGCGCTTAAGGATCACATGGAAGTTGTTGAAATTGCGAAGAAAGCTATGGAGAATCTAGACATTAAACCGGATATCTATCCAGTTCGTGGCGGGACGGATGGTTCAACAATTTCTTATAAGGGCTTACCAACTCCTAATCTTTTTGCTGGTGGAGAAAACATGCACTCGCGTTTTGAATATGTATCACTGCAAACAATGGAACGCGCATTGGACACCCTGCTTGAGATTGTGCGGTTGACTGCCGAAGAAGATAAATAAAAAATGCCCGCTAAGGGGCACTTAGGGGGCAAATTTTTATAATTTATCCAATTGAGAGTCCAGCTTCTGCTGGGCTTTTTTTGTTACGTGTAGGTAAATCAACTTAGTAGTCTGATCGTCAGCATGTCCAACATGATCTTGAATTACATAGAGCGGAATTCCTAGTTCAGCTAATTTAGAGACGTGGGTATGACGAAAAATATGGCAGTCAACTTTTTTGTCGATATCAAATTTCTTCTTTGCTCGTCTTAATTGATAGTTAAGAGTTACTTCTGGTATAAAGTTTTTTTGTTTAGTACAAAATAAAAATTCATTATTAGGGAATTCCTGTTCTTGATCTTTCAAAATTTTAATAGCTCTTTTAGGCAAAGTTATAGTTCGTGTACCTGCTTGTGTTTTTGTTGAATTTTGCTTATAGGCCGGTTGTTTAGGGAGCTTAATAAGCGTTCCAGAGATAGTTGCTTTGTTTCCTCGAATATCTTTCAAAGTTAAAGCGGCAGCTTCGCCATATCGTAGACCAGTGAGATATAGGAATTCACAAAATCGACCATATGGGTTACCGGCCTGATATTCAAATTCAAGAATTTTTTTTAGCTCATCATCTTCTAAAAATTTATCTCTTGGTTTAGCTGAACCATCCTCTTTGCGGTAGCGGATTTTAACTTTTTGAATGGGATTTTCTTTTAGGTAATCGTGTACTACGGCATAGTCAAACATAACGTTTAATGTTTGCTTGATATGGCTTACTGTTCCATTTTTAAGATTTTGTTTATACAATAGGTTATTAAAATAATTAGTTAAATAGTTTGGCGTAATTTTTTCGATTAGAGTATCAGGTTTAATATCTCGCATTACACGACGCAGACGGCTTTCAGCATTACTATAAGTATTAGCTCTGACTTCTAATTTATAAGTTGGGAGCCACTCGTCTTTAAGTTCTTTAAGATGAATACCATGCTTAATCTTTCCATATTGAATACTTTTAAGTATTTCAGTTATTTTTTTGTCCAGCTTAATTTGTGCTTCTTTACGTGTGTGAGTTGTGTTTTTTGCTACAGTAACAGATACCTTAAATGATTTGCCGGTTAAAGGATCCTTATACCGTTCTCTAAACTTAAAACGTCCGTCAGGTAGATTTTCTATCCACATAATTGTTCCTCCTATTATAAATTTGTTATAATAAAAGGGTTGATATCACACACCAATGTATTATCAACCCTCGGTCCATCTCCTATGCCAGTAGGGGATGGGCTTTTTTCATTTACCAGCTTTTTACGTTATCAGGGTTTGGACAAAACACAATTAATCAATTTTGTTTAATGCTATAATATTTGTAAACTTGTAAAAGTAGAAAGAAGTAGAAAATATGAAATTATATAAAGTGGTTAAAAAAAGTATACCGGTTGAAGCTTATCAAACAGAAAAGCCTGTAGATATTAAGACTCTTGAAGGTGTAATGCATGCTAATGCCGGCGATTGGATTATTACTGGAGTCGAAGGAGAACAATGGCCAGTAAAAAAAGAAATCTTTGAAAAAACATACCGAATTATTTCGGAAAAACAGTAATCTTATTTTTAACTGGTTCAGATCTTTTATCAAAGGCTGCTTCAATGTATGTGTTTGGTTCCTTAACAAAGTCTTCCCATTTGACTAAAACACAATATCTTTCATCAGCACTCCAGGCGCATCCAGAGTGATTTGGAATATAGTAGTTTACACTAAATTCCTTGATAACAGTATCATCATCGATCTTTACATAATTATGCTCTTGACCACACACCTCACAAGTATAAGTACCTTTATAAATCTGATTTGTCATATCCGGTAGAACAACTCCCAGGATACCATTTGGAACATCATATAAACTTGCCTGTAATTCTCGTTTAATATAATGTTGGTTTTCAAATAAATCATTTTCTGCACTATGTTTCCCGATCAAGCAGATTGTAACTGTAGAATCTTTTAGATAATCTTCTCGAATTTTGCGCATTATATAATCTTCATTTTGAGAGTTAATTGGTTCGTTGAGTGATTTATCAATCATATCGACGTCTAAGTCATTTTGAATGGCTTTTTTATAAGAAATATCTTCGGTTTTAAACGAGATAAAACATTTATGCTTCATTAAATAGTCTTTCCTTTCTTTTTACCGAGAGATGCCCAATTAGTGTTTTCATTAGAAATAATATTTTCTGTGCGATCTACTAAATTATGAAACTTTTCTTCGTCGCTCATATTAGAATAAGCTCCTGAAGAGGTTAAGTAGGCGAATTTTTCATGCTTTAATGTTTCGGCGTTCGAACGGTAGGCTATCCATTTTTCGTGCCACTTTGTTAATGTTAAGATTCCCTCTGTAACAGTTGCTACTGCGGCAATTGATGCAGTAATAATAACAGTAAAAGATTGATGTCTGAGTGCTACTGATATAACAGGAATAGAAGATGTGCAAACTAGTGTAACTAATTTTGAACGATAGTACCATTTCTTTTGAGTAGCGCTTTTTTTGTCATACCAGTTAATTTGATCATCTAACCGGTTTTTAATGTATTCGTTTGCTTGCATAACGATAATGAATTAATTACTCCTTCCTTAAAAATTTCTTGCATCCCGTGCACCAGTGGGGGATGCTTTTTTTGTTACTGCTCACCATTCATCATGTATTGGTCTTGCAGTTCACCAGATGTTTTCATATCATCAGGCGTAGAGTTTAGGGCGTCTTTAACGGACATCCCATGATCTATCTTATAAGCAGCCATAGTTTCGCCGTAGGTATTTATGAAGTCATGGATATCACCATTGAAGTTATCAACGTTTTGCGACCCCTGATTATTGCTTGCTTGTGTGGAAGATGCCTGAGATTGAGAAGATGAACCACTGGTATTAGCTGACTGTTGATCTGAGAAACTACTAGAGGAAGACTCAATTGATGAGCTATTCGTTTTAGACTGTTTTTTCTGCTGGCTAATCCTGTGCTTAAGGGAAGCATTAGCCGCTTTAAGACTGCTTTCTTTGCTACTATCTGAAGAACTAGCAGCTTGCTTATTATTATTTCCACAAGCAGAGAGTGATAGCCCGGCAAGCAATACGGTACTAATTAGAATTAGTCTTTTCATCATTGGCCTCCTTGCCCAAAACTTTGACCACCATCTTGGTTCATTTGCTGGCGCATATCATTCAGTTGCTGATCATTCATTCGGGTCATCTGCCCAGTGGACTTATCGTAATTATATCCTTGGTAGTAAGCCAAATAGGCTTGGTAGTCTTGATTATTACTAAAGGTACTTGGCTTTCGCGTGCCATTACGATAACGACTTGAGTCGCCATTATATGAATCGGTGGCATCGTAATTGTTATTACTGCTAGTGCTCGACGCTGCAGAACTAGCAGCAGTATCTGAGCCGTTATCAGAAGAACGCGAATCATTCTGGGTGGCTTGTTTAGTACTATTATTTGAACTAGAACTAGTTACACTATCCTTTTTATTGGAGGCCTTTGTAGTTGAATTTGCGTTCTTCTGTTTATGGTTATGCTTGTTTTTATGATTCTTTTTGGCCTGTTTCCTAGATTCTGCAATTAAGCTAGAATGTTCAGCCTTAAGACTACTCATTTTTGATGATTTTGACTGCTGTGACGCCAGGTTATTGCAGGCTGACAATGACAACCCAGCTAGCAGGGTGACACAGATTAAACCTAACTTTTTCATTTTGTTTACTCCCCAATAGTTCAGCTTTTAATGACATCAGCATTTGGTCATTATGTATCCGGCATAAAGCCGGCTAATTATTATATATATAATTGCTTATTTGCTTGCCACAGTAATTCCTTTACTTAAAAGAATGTCTTTTGAAGATTTATCATTTGGAACATATCCAGCTTCAAGTAAATCATTAATGTACAATTTATTGTAGAAAAACGAAAAAATAATTCCTACAATGCCGGCCCCAATTCCAAATGTGAAGCACCCCAAGACAATTTCGATTGCTAATTGAATGACAAACCATTTCCAGTCACCGCGGAAAAGTGCTGGCCAGAAGCCAAAGAAAAACGTTGTCCAAGAGAAGCCAACTTTAACTTGTTTAAGTTGGTGCGTATTAGGATTTTCTAAATTCACGTGCATTATAATTTCCTCCAATAGTAGCTTTTAACGTCGATCACGTTTGGACGTACATATTTACTTATTCTCTTTCACAAGCTTTTCTAACCTACTTAAATGATCTTCAAGTTCTTGATTTTGCTGCTTGAGTTCAGCTAATTCTTTTTCTAGATCATTATCTGTTGAAGTATCAAAGAAATTAGTAAGACTACTTGTTAGCATTCCAATGAAACCAATTCCTAGGAACATTAATAAAACTGCTGCAGCTTTTCCTAATCCCGTAGTAGGGGAGACATCCCCATATCCAACAGTCGTGGCCGTAGTGATTGACCACCATAATGCAGTGCTGAATGATACTTTTTCAGAAATGCAATATAGTGAGGAAGCAATAAGGATAACGGTTAAACTGATATAGAGATAATAAATAAGTCCGTTAGTCTTTAAAAACTTATGTAGTCTTCCAGTTAATCCAACTAATCGAAAAATTCTTAAAAGTTTTAATAGGCGGAATGCTCGTCCAATTCTAGCCATCCGGAAGACATAGAAAAGGTTATTAACGGGGATGATAGAGAGTAAATCAAAGATATTTTCTTTGAAGAATCTTTTCTTATCTTTTGCATAGAATAGTCTTACAAAGTAATCAACCGCAAAAATAATTAAAATTGAATTATCAATAATACTATAAGGTGGTGAAATGATATTAATTTCATGGGCGTAATCTAAAACAATCAGAACAATTGAAATAATAGCAAGTAACGCCATGAAAATATCATAAATGTAGAACTTTAATTTTTTCGTTTTACTTACTCCTAATTGAAACTATAGGAATGATGACCAAGAGATCTGCCAATAGTTTGATCATTATTAATTACTTTCACGTTTAGTCCTTTGATGGTGTCGTTTTCTTTTATTTTTTTATGTGTGTATGACATAATTAATTCTCCCCAATATAAATATCAGCTTTTTACGTCGATCAGTATTTGGACGTAAATTATTATTTAATACTCCATGAAACGTGAACAGCCTTACCAACAATTCGGCCTGGATTATCTTTATCTAAGATAATTGGGTCGAATTCTTTATTATCTGGCATTAGCATAATTAGATTTCCTTGATGTTTGACTCGTTTCAGAGTTGCCTCATTATCACCATCAACAAGGACAGCGGCGATTTCACCGTCTTCCACTGTGGGTTGTTCTCTAATGGTTACAATTGATCCATCATGAATAGTTGGTTCCATACTTTTGCCTTTGCAACGTAGAGCAAAGAGGTTGCCTTTTGGAACAGGCTTTTCAAAAATCTCTTCAACGTAGCCCTCAATATTTTCCTCGGCTGTGATCGGATCACCACAGGCAATTTCACCAATGAGGGGGATGCTGATGCGCTCAAAATTATTTCCCAGCGGGTAAACGATGTTAGTTGGCAAGTTAGTTTCAGACGTAACTTTTCTTTCCTGTTTAACGTCATAGCCCATTAGCCAACCTTCATCAACGTTTAAGACTTGTGCTAGGGCATGAAGTTTATCTTGTTTAGCTTCATATTTTCCTTTTAGATAGTCACTGATTGAATTTCGGCCAATATTAGCTCGTCTCGCTAATTCGGCTTGAGATAGTCCTGAGCTATCTAATGCTTCTTTTAATCTATTTTGAAAAGTGTTCATATTTTTTAACACCCCTTTATTGTATTTTAGCACAGATTTATGGACGCGCATTATCTAATGTTCAAAAAAATGTACAACTTATCTTGACTCCGTGACAGATTGATATATAATATAGTTGTTCAGAAAAATGAACAAAAAAACAGAAGGGAGTGTGTCCATGAGTAAATATGACTATTCATTATTAGAAAAGCGTATGCGGGAAAAGAATATGTCACAAGCGGCTCTTGCAGAAGCTATTAGTATGAGTCGAACTGCTTTGAATATTAAGCTTAACAATCATAGTTCGTTTACCCAAAAGGAAATTAAGGCAATTAGTGCGGTTCTATCAATTCCTGATGCTAAAATTAGCACTTATTTTTTTAAGGAATATGTACAGAAAACTGTACTAGGAGGGTAGCGATGGTGAGTGAGCAAAAGAAAAAAGCCCTGCTGCTATTGGTGTTAGCAGTGGGACTATCAAAATTGATCGATTTCATTTTAGATGAAGCTTATCAGCTAGTTGATCTATCCGATCTTTCAAATTCACTTTGATGGCAGTAATGAAGAATAGAAAAAGCCACCTCGAAAGGAGATGATTTTTTGGATCCATTAATATTAATGATTATTTTGGGAATTTTAGCAACTATTTTTTTCTCAACAATAGGTATTGAGTTTCCTATTGTTTGGGTTCTCTATATTCCTTATGTATTTTGGATCTTACATCTCTTGAAGTTAGCCAAGCCCATATATGGATAACGACTTTCTTACTAAAGGAACAGATCCTATAAATCTTTGAAGTTGTTAACTTATAGATTTTCAATTTATCAGATGTAATCGATTTGAGTATTACATCCCTAGCATCGTAGAAATCTTTCTCATGTCTAAGATAACTATTCTGGCGTACGGATAACTCAAGGTCATGGAGTATTTTACAATCTTTAGGATCAATAAACGCCATACTTGTTTCGATTTCAGCAAAGAAATTTTCAAGGTCCTTTTTATCGTTGTTATGACCTTCAATCACGAAGATACTGTAAGCCTTGCTTATTTGATTTAAAGCACTTTGCTTGCTCTTGATGGATGCGTTTAAGGCTGCCAGTCGATGATTGATCTTTTCTGAATGAGATTTGAATATGACGCTGATAAAGGTGACTAGAACAGGTGATGCAATTGCACATACGGCAACAACTTCAGATATAGTCCAGTTTTTCAATAAGTTCACCTCCTCGTATACAGAGATGAATTAAGTATAGCAAAATAAAAGAAAGAGAGTAACTTTTGACAGTTGAAGCATAAAACTTCTAGAAGGAGGAGGGCAATGATGGATGAAGAAGAAAAAGAAAAAAGCCCTGCTGCTATTGGTTTTAGCAGTGGGACTATCAAAACTAATTGATTTCATTTTAGATGAAGCTTAGGAGTTGATTAACATGATGGCAAATAACTGGAAAACGAAAAAAGAGATCATGGCAGATTATGGCTATTCAGAAGGAACTTTCTATAGCCGGTGTAAAGAATGCTCATTGCTGCCGGATTATCGGAACGCAATTATTCATGATGGTGGTCAACGAACCTATGTTGATGAAAATCGTTTTCAGGATTTTTTGCGATATAGGTCTGAACAATACCGGAAAAGAATGCTTGATCCTCATTTGAAAGAAGGCGAATAGATGGCGTGGCTAATTACATTACCCATATTAAGTATTGCATTGTGTATGTTGTATGCACTGACGTACAGTCTGCTTTACGAAAGGGATCGACCACTACTATTCAAAAAGAAGTATCAGAAGAAGCATTAGGGGGTAATCAAATGACATTAAAAAAGATTGTTAATTCCAAGATCATCGCAATGTTGCTTGGTGTTTGGATTGCTTACTGTGCAGGCGCTGGCGATTACGATGGAGTGTTGGTATTGTTATTTACTTATTTGCTCTTGTTATTGGACTTGAATACTAAAAAAGCCACCGGTGCTGGAGACACCGATGGCAAAATCCAATAACTGGATAAGAAATCTACAAGGAGATTATAACATATGTCAGAAAAAGATACTGCAGCAGAAGTTGAAAAACTTGCTAACAATGTGATTGATCAAGCTATTTTTATTTGTAATTTATGTGATCAATTCAAGCATGCTGAGACGTACAGCTATCATCTGAAGTTAGCAGAAGATATTGCTTACCACCTTAAGCGGCTGAGCGAATCTCAAGACTTTGATGAATTGGTTAAGCAGATTTATAACTAGGGGGTTACAAAATGGCACAGCGCAGAATGTTTAGTCAGAAGGTTACTGAGACGGATAAGTTCCTTGATATGGCACTTACTGCTCAATCACTTTACTTCCATTTGGGGATGAATGCCGATGATGACGGTTTTGTTGGCAATCCTAAGTCAATTAAACGCATGATCGGTGCTAGTGAAGATGACTTGAAGGCTCTAGTTGAGAAAGACTATCTGATTGTCTTTGATGATGGTGTAGTCGTCATCAAAGATTGGTTAGTTTCCAACTATGTCAAAAAGGACCGATACACCCCGACAATTTATACCGACGACATGAAATTAATTGGTCTTGATAAGAATAAACGGTACCAATTTGTATCCGATTTGGAACCAGAACGGAACCAAGTTGGAACCGAAATGGAACCAAAACGGATCCAAAATGGAGACAAGATGGAACCAGAATGTATCCAAAGTGGTTCCAAAAATGAAAACCAAATTTCAAATGAAAACTCTCAACCTCAACAGGTACAAGGCTTTACCTTCATGGAACCAAATTGGAACCAGAATGGAACCGAAATGGATCCTCAGGTTAGGTAAGGATAGAGTTAAGTTAAGTAAGAGTAAAGATAATTTAAATACTACTACTAGTACTACTCTTAATTCATATTATGAAAAGCTCGCCCCAAAATCAAAAATCGAATTCAAAACTTTCGTCAATGAACTTGGTCGTGATGTAGTAGCATTTGCCATCACTTCTATGTTTGAGAATGCTGATCGTCCAACATTTGCATACTTGCGTTCGATCTTAAATCGTTATCAGCAACAGGGATTAACTAATCTTGCAGCAGTCCAACATGATAATGATGTTTATAACGGTAAGTCAGTTATTGTCGCTGGTATTAAGCCAAAGATTCCCGTTTACAAGTTAGGGGAGTGACGATATGCAGTTTGACGTAAAGACAGTAAATAAGCTCCTTGGAATTGAAGAATCTTATAAGGCACCGGAGAAAATACTCCAGCTAATGCTTGATGATCAGCAACGACCAGGACTATTTAAGCAGTTCTTAGCAGTATCAACTGATCTAAAGTTTGATTGGTTTCATGAATACTTTGAAGATGAGCAGGCGGAAAGGAAAAGTAAGAAGCAGGACTTTACCCCCGATAGCGTGGCGACCCTGCTCAATCGGCTAACAGCGCGACAAAGCAACGACAACGCCTATTATGAAGTGGCAGCTGGCACAGGTGGAATTCTCATTAAACACTGGTGGAATGATCTGACCCATAATTCGATTTTTACGTACGATCCTCGCTCATATTGGTATCAAGCGGAGGAGATGTCTGATCGGGCAATCCCATTCTTGCTATTCAACATGGCAATCCGCGGAATGAATGGTGTGGCTATACATTGTGACTCACTTAGTCGACGGGCTAAGGATGTTTATTTTATCCGTAATGATAGCAATAACTATCTTGCTTATAGTGAGGTTATTAAGTGCCCTCATCATGAATTATTCAAGAGAGAATTTGATATTACAGAATGGGTTGATCGTTTTGACGACTAAAGACACATTTTTCTGGAAATACTTTGATGATTGGATTGTTACCTACAAACAAAATGAGGTTCGGCCAGTAACGCTCCAGAAGTATTACATCGCCAATCAAGTTATTAAGGAACTATGGCCAAAGGTTAAAATTAGTGATATTACACGAGAATTGTATCAGCAATTAATTAATCTTTATGGCAAAAAGCATGAGAAACAGACGGTTGAGGACTTTGTTCATATCATTAACCAACCATTTCGCGATCTAAAGTATGACGGACTGCTTGATAAGGACCCGACTTACCGGATCAAGATTGTCACTACCAAGAAGGTTGTCAAGAACAGTCGAAAGTATTTAGAAATATCTGAAATGAAAAAGCTAGATGAGTTTTGCCGCAAAGACGATGGTACTTATACCAACTTTATTGATATTCTGCTACGAACAGGTTTTCGATATGCCGAATGTTTAGGAGTCACGATGAATGATATTGATTTTGATAAGCATACTGTCAGCATTAATAAGACTTGGAATTACAAAACTGATGAGGGCTTTCAACCGACGAAAAATTCTTCATCAGTAAGAACAATTGAAGTTGATGACTATACTTTGCGGTGTTTTAAGCGGAATGCAGTTGGCGTTAACGATGATGAGCCTATTTTTAGAAAAGCGGGTATTCGGTTTAATTCCACAGTTAACGACGTTCTAAAAAGTATTCAAGAAAGGTATTTGCACTTTGATGGCTTACCGATAACTGTTCATGGATTACGGCATACCCACGCAAGCTTCTTGATTTCTAATAGCGTATCGATTCAAAGTGTCGCTGATCGCTTAGGACATGCTGATACGATTACAACCCAAGAGACCTATATCCATTTACTAAGGAAACAGAAGCGCAAAGATAATGACATTATTATGAAAGGACTGGCTGAGCTGTAATGTTTTATCCAGGGAAGATTTTAAAACTAGCACCAGCCGATTCAAGAGAGGATAAACGAAAAATAGTACGTGAGTCATTTCAGTACCATTTTCGTAAAAAGTATGCAAAAAGTTTTGTGGTCAGTTCAATTCCATCAACCATCAATGAAAAAGTCGACTTGAAATGTAAGCAGTGTGGTCAGGTCACTATCCGCCGTGCTGAGTCAATAGTTAAAGGAACTTTTTCTGGCAATTGTGCTTATTGCTGTCTACATGATTCAAAAAAAGCAGAAAATCCTCGCAAGAAACTTAAAAATATTCTAAGTAAAAACTTTATTGTCGATTATCTGTCTTCCGGAGATCAAAGAATTAAACAAACAATTATTAAATGCAAGTGTGGGTATCACCTTGCTGCTAGTTACAATCGAATAATAAATAAAAGCATTCGGCAGCAGTGCCCAAAATGCGGAAGGGATGTTTTTAAAAATGGCAAGTAACCGCCTTGAAGATTTGAATGATTTACTTTTTAACGAACTAACTCGGCTTGACCGTGATGATATCAAGCCCGAGGAGCTAAGCCACGAAATTGATCGTGCTAAGGCGATGGCCGATGTGGGGAATACGATCATTAACAACGCTAATACTGTCCTTAAAGCAGCGGAAATCTATGACCGGCGAGTTGATAGCAATATGACGCTGCCACATATGATTGGAATTAATGGCGATGACAAACCAAAAACGAAATAGTAAAGGTCAGTTTCGAAAGGGAAACCGTCCCTGGAATACGGGAATGAGGTGGTCTGCTGGCGGTAATAGTCATAAAACGAGGTTTAAGAAAGGTCATATTCCAAAGCAATACAAGTCGCTGGGTACGCTCCGTGAAGCGCGTAATGGTTACACCTATATCAAGGTATCTGATGAAGGACCACGGTATCAGCGTTGGATTCCTTATCAGAAATATTTATGGCAACAGCATTACCAGCGAACACTACCGGAGGGGATGGTTATTCTCTTCCTCGATGGCAATAAGAAAAATTTTGCGATTGAAAACCTAGCAGCAGTTACAAGGGCTGAATCAATGTATATCAATCATATGGGTTTACATTTTGACAATACAGCCTTATCTAAAACAGGGATGCTAATTGCTAGGGTCATGATGAAGATAAAAGAAAAAGGAAAATAGGAGATTACGATGGAATTAAAGAACTACTTACGACATGAATATGTTGCTAAACGGCGACAGGGAGATCAAAAGATGTTCGAAGATCAGTTATTCGACATCATGCAAGTTAACTTGGCTCATCAATTACATGATAAAGGTCATTACAATCGGCTTTATCTCCCCATTGATATGGAAGCCCTAGGATGTGATGACTTTGTGATGGAACCTGAACTTTATCATTTGTTTAATCTTGGCATTGACGGGCGAAAAATTGCTGAGAAGTTAATTCATTTGATGAGACGCAATGGCTGGGAACTTAATTATTACTGTGAAGATGGTCAAATGTTTATTGACGTGGAGGAGAAGAGTTATGAGTAAGAAGAAAGCAATCAATTTTGATTTATCAGAAATTGCAGATGGTGGTGTGCAAGTTAAGCTTAACCGCGCATTGCAACAAGTTGCAGACAATATCCTTGATCCCAATACGGATCCAACTAAAAAGCGGAAGGTGCAACTTAATATCACGTTAGCCTCTAATGAGAAGCGGGATGCCTCAGACGTCACCGTTGAAGTTAAAACTACCCTTGCTCCAGAAGTGGGAGTGCCAACTACGATGCTTTTAGGTCGTGATATTAACGGCAAGGTTCACGTTAACGAATTAAAGTCAGGAGTTAAGGGTCAAACTTACATCGATCCAGATGATGGTAAAGCTAAGACAGATACTGGCGAACCAGTTGAAGAAGTGGAAAAAGAAGAAAAGCGCAAGATCATTGATTTGCAAAAGAAGGAGAACTAACCCATGGAAACAAAGATTAACGGTGAATTAACCCAATTTGAACAACTCGTAATTGATGCTAATGGCAATCAGCTCATTACAGGCTTAAACGGTCGCCAGTATCTTCTTGATCATGATGGGGATGCAGCCTTACTTAATGATCCGATTATTGCTCATCCCCTCCAACTGAACCAATTAACTAGCCTGATTGAATGGCTGGAAAGTGAGACTCAGGAAATTTATGACAGTATCAAAATCCATGTTGTTAGTCCAACTAAGGTCGAGGTAGTCGGTGAGTTGAATGGCCACGGTCAACGTCCTTGTTTTGCCGAGGTTCGGGCAGTCGTTGATCGTCTTAACCTAGAGAATTATTTAGATCAAGAAAAGATGATTATCATGCTACAATCTCACTTTGAGGAGAATGACGACCGAAATATTATTCTTAAAGTTGTTAGTAATCTACGTGATGAAAGCATTCATCAACAAACTGATGATGGTGTAAGCCAGAGCGTTCAAATCAATTCTGGTGTTGCTAGTGTCGATGAGGTGAAAGTACCTAATCCCGTTAAGTTAATTCCTTTCCGGACATTCCAGGAGGTCGATCAGCCAGCAAGCAAGTTTATCTTCCGGATGCGTGAGGGGATGCAATCAGCATTATTCATGGCTGATAACAACCAATGGCAAGTAGAAGCAAAGAATAATATTAAGAAGTACATTCAGCAATTAGAGCAAGAAACGTTTGGCGAGATTAAGTATCCGGTGATTGCTTAATGAAGACACGAATTATTTTTCATAACGGTCTCAAATTATCAGTACGGGAAACTACCGGGGAGATTATTAATCAGTCTCTTTACGGTGACGAGATTGTTGTTACTCGGTTTAATCTTGGCCACTTAGAACGTTTAAGAGTTAAATATGATGATATGGCCAAACTAGTTGCTATTGATGAATGAGGGGATGCACAATGACAGAACTATTAATTATCAGCGCCGTCCTAATTTTTACGGTTGGTTTTATCTTGGGAACTGTCCTATCGATAAAACAAGCAAACTTTGAGGAACGGCGAACTAATCAAGTGAGGAAATACAATGACAAGTAAACGAAAAGTACTTCAGCAATTATCAAAGGAGCGAAAGGATCTGTTAGGCAAGATCGACCGATTAGCTCAATTTATTGTTAAAGATGGGCCTAAGCTTTCATCCCCGTTGGAATTAACACTACTAAATGCTCAACTAAGGTCAATGCAAGCTTATTTAGAAAACTTAGATGCAAGAATTATCTATATGCGGGGGACAGCTAATGATTAGATATGATGGCGATGTAGTCTATTCTGAATCAGGGAGTGGGATAAAAGCTACTAGCAGAATATTATTTAACGAAGCACAGGTAACAGCAATTAAAGCAATTGCCAGAGATGAATTTTCCAAGCGAAGCGATTATGGAATCGTCTACGTTGTTAAAGACATGAAGTTGGATGATTACGGTAAGCTCGAATTAATTCATGTCTTTGAGGATTTACATGATGCTCAAAAATATGCAACTGGTCATCCCAGAGCTGTGATTATACCAAGAGAGGTACAAAAGCATGGCCAAGTCAAAAAGTAAAAGTAAAAACCGCCGACGCAAAAAGCGACAGCGGCGAGAGAATAATAAAGTTAAACGTGAGGGAAAGAATGACTAATAAAGTTAAAGAAGCATTTGGTGGATTAATCAGTGTAGTTGTCCTTATATTCTGTGCCTGTATTTGTGGCTTAATATTAGGCGGTTTGATTTTAGCCAATATCTTTTTATGGCACTGGATAATTAGTATGTTGTTTTAATTATTTTTTGTTTCGTCTACGGCGTTTTTTACTATAAGGTGGTGTTTGATTTGGCTTTTGCGATCTTTGCATTGGTTGTGTCAATTGTTTCATTGCTTCTGTCTTTAATTGCATTTCTTTTTCGGTATTAGTAATATCCAAATCCTTAACAAAAGATTTATAGTGATGATTCTTTCCAAAGTACGGGAAGCTTCTAACTGCATAATTAAATTGAAATCTTAATTGTTTTGGGTAGGGACTTCCATCTGTTGAAACGAATAGATATAGGGGAGTAAAGGAGTGAGCTTTGAAAACTCCAAATGACGTATCCGGAATATAAATCTCACCTGATCCATGTATAGGATCATGCATAATAACCTTTGCGTTGTCTGAAAACCATTCAATAGTTTTCTTACTCCACACATTTTTGGGTATTTCACTATCAATAATATATTGCATGTTAAAAAAGGAAATATCTTGTGGCGAAGGATTGAATACTTGGATGCAGTAAAGAATACCGTTGGGGAAAGGAAGTTGTTCAGTTTTTCCTTTTTCGTTTATACGATCTGCTGTTATTTCAGATTCAATTATAGCTTCTGGAACTGGGTCATCATCACCAAAGAAAATAAGTTTAGACTTGTTAGATGCAAAGGAAAGCAAAGCAACAGTAGATGATAGTCCGGAAATTAGCAGTGAAATGATCGAAATAACGATTGTAATAACCATCTTTATTCCTCCTAAACAAAAAAGACACCCCTATGAAAAGCGCGCCCTTCTTAAATATTTAAATAACAAATCTATTATATCAAAACGGGGAGAGTGCTAAAAGTGGGGCTTTTGAAAGAATTAGATGTTGACGGAACTACTGACAATGTTCGCTACTTCTTCAAGGACGAATATCAACGCTTATGCCGCTTAGCTGGTGGAGGGATCAAGCTAACATCCCCACAAATTGATGGAATGCCAAGAGCAAGTGCCAATGGTAATTCGTTGGAAAATCAAATGGTTAAAGTTGCTAATTACCATCTCTTAGTTGAGACAATTGCCCAAGCACTCAACGCATGCAGTCTTAGAAGTAGGCGAATATTAATTGCTAAGTTTATTCAGAATAAAAAAGATTGGGAAGTAGCTAATCAGATTGGTTATGAGAAAACACGCTATTATCATTACTTGAAAATTGCTTGTAGTGAGTTTGCGGATACGCTGGAAAGATATACTAGTTTGCTCGGGGATGCTGACTTACTAGAAGACCTTCATGCATACAAGGACGAAAAAAGTGAACAACGAGTGAACAAACAGTGAACTATGAGTGAACTTCAAGCCCGTTTTTAAGTGCGAAAATGATATTGTCGGAAGGTTAGCGATGTAGCCTTGTGACCCCCAATTGTGCCTGAGCAAGCCTTTAACTACTCAAATTTAGGATTCTGGCTTTAAGGAAAGAGATTTTTATGCTTAATACCACACGGGATCTCTTGTTAAGCTTGAGTGTGGATCAGATGTTTGACTGACTGATGGGTCTGAGCCCCATAATCCACGTTGAGACTATCATTAACTTCAAAAATAAATTTACGGTAACGATTAAATTTGGTTTGTGCGTTTTGGAAGATTGGAAGATCTCCTTTATCATTAAATTTACATGCTACTCTGATAGTCTCGTAGCAACCGTGCTGTGATCAGCAGAAGAGTACGTAATCTAACTCAGCGGCTAAAGGATTACCGTATGAATGGACAGCAATACCGTTACAGGAGTAGGCGGAAAACTACGACCGGGTGCGGTGATTGTGTGGTCCTGATTATACTTAGGCTTCAAGGCTGTATGGGTGCAAAGCCCTACTAAGTTTTTGTCCGCAATGACGTTAAACTATGACCATTTTATTTTTACCTCAGCCTAGTCTCGTTGACTGGGCTTTTGCTATATTAATAGCGAGGTGAAAATGAATGGATAAAGTAAAGCAAAGTTTGTATAGAATATTTGTGAAAGATTGGAACCTTAAGTATCCTTTGATTATTTCTATAGTCTCATTGGTCTTTACAGGTGCTGGCTGGTATTCTCAACGCAAAGCAGCGGATAACTATGAGAAAAGTACTCGCCAGGTTATTATAAATTCAACAGATTTAGCGAATTATCAATTGGATTTGTTAATAGGGAAGGTTGCCAATGCACCTAGGGTTCCAATAACACCCGATAATCTTATATTTCAAGTTAATAGTTTACGTCAGAATCTATCGGTTATTAGGGATGTTCAAATAACTAATTTGCCTACAAGACAATCAATGAATTACCAAACTTATCGGCAAGATTTGTCTGATACGGTATATAAGATAAATAGTGATGTGAATAGTCTAAAAGCTAAACATCATGTTAAGAACGGTGAGCCCATTCCATTGTCTGAGGGTGAACGTAGCACGTTACTACATGCTCTAGCACAGCTGAAATATGTAATGAGCCAAGATCGAAAATTAATTAAAGAAAACAAGAATTTGTACAACGCTAAATATAGGAACTTTGCCAATGCCTTTGATAAACGAAATCAAGGGCTAATAGACAAGCTGATAGATGATGATATGAATCATGATATAAATAAGGGATATGATTATTAATGATATTTACGATAATAGGTTCAATATTAGCTATTATTAGTTTATGTATTAGTCTTTACAATATCAGCAATAAATAGAGACATAGTAAGTCAGCTTAACGGCTGGCTTTTTGTTTGGAGATAATTATGAGAACGACTAAAAAATGGGGCTTTACCAATAGTAGAGCCGAATTATATATGTTAGCTCATGCTGAACGAACCCGTAAACGATTAGTAAAGAAAAAGCCGACAGGTCAACGCTTGCCGGCTTTTAAAGAACATAAAAATACATGAATTTTATCCCTAATTCGCTTTGCTATACGTTACTAACGTAGTATTATAATAAGTGAAGGGAGAGATAAAGATTAGAACAGATAGACGTAAGAGATTACAAAAAGAACGTCGAGAAGATATTAAATTTTATCTCAGCATTGCAAGCTTCATAATATCCATCTTGACGTTCTTATTTAAGTAATCTGACACCAGCAAGGGTTCCAACAAAGCCCTTGTTTAGGTGTATATAAATTATACCATGTTCTAGTCTTGCCTGTTATGAAAAGAGAAACTAAGGATAACATTTCAATTGTGCTTTCTATTTTAGCTATTATTATTTGTATTGCCACTTGGATATTAAAGTAGGTGAGTGACATGGCAGAAAATAAAACAAGCGAAGCACAATTAAAGGCAGCCAAGAAATGGAACGATAAAAATAAAGATAAGCAGCGTGTTTACCGTTACCGTTCATATGCTCGTAAGTATGTACGAGATATTGCAAGCCAGGATGATTTATTAGAACTACGCAAGATGATTGATGAGAGGTTAAGTTAAGGCGATAGAAAATGGCTACCGTCTTTTATTTTGCAAAGAAAAAGCCGACAGGTCAACGCTTGCCGGCTAAATTTATACTCAAAAAGATTTGATTTTCTATTGTTGTTTATATATTAATAAGGTATAATAATGGATGTAGATGAGATAAGGAGTCGCGACCTTATCAATATGCTACAGCGATCCGGCGACAGCCTTTCTTCCGGATGGAGGCGAGTTCAATGGATGAAAGAGTTTATCTGGAAACATGAGGATGCAGTTATCGTTAATGCTCTCGTAGCAATATCAGTTGCAAGTATCAACTTTGCAATTGCATATGCGATAATAAAAAAAGCTAATCGCAAATAGCGGTTAGCCAGCAAACTCGTTTTCCGGATCGCAAAGGGACGAGAGGTAGCAGCTCTTGTCCTTTTGCATATACAGTATACCATATTAATGTTAGAAGGTCGATATTATGGTTAGTGAAGCACAACAAAGAGCCAAGAAAAAGTGGGACGATAAGAACAAGGATAAGAATCGGATATATCGTTACCGTTCATATGCTCGTAAGTTTATCCGTGATTTAGCTACTGATGACGACTTGAAAGAATTACAAGAATTAATTGATAAGAGGTTAAGAAATGCATAGAAAATCATTTAAGAATGTAAAAGATCATTCGTTGATCATTGATGATGGTTGGTTTAATGCAATGTATAAAGATAAGATTGACGATCATCTGGGAATGGAGGCTGAGATCAGCTTCTTAAAGCAACCAGATAGTATTGATGTTTTATTAACTAATCTTTATTACCCTAATATGCGTCAAGGAACACGGGAACAAGACGATCAACAGACGGTATTCAAATTATCTAAAGAAAATGCAATAAAGCTACGAGATTACTTAAACCGAGTATTATAGGCGACTATCAATTCGATGGCCGTCTTTTATTTTGCGCAAGTTTAGTTTTCCGGCGGGTCAAACCTTAATGCCAGTATGGGTAGCCGTTTCGGTTCGAGTCCGAGATTGCACATAATTATTATTTAAAAGGAGTCAATTATGGAATTAAAAGATATTATGCTTGAAAGATTATTTAAATGAATAGCATCCCCATAAAACTATTTGGGGTCGGCTAGGCAACAAAAAATAGGAATCACCTCCCAAGTAAATTGCGAGGAGGTGATTCCCAATGAATAACTTAAACTTAACACTATTAATCTTATTACTTATTTTAATTGAGGTCAAGAAGTAAGCCGACCCCAAGGAGGCTCTTGCCTCTTGCAAGCCAAGCGCCTCCACTGCTACAGAGATCATTAACCAAAAGGAGAGAATGATATTGCGTACTCATGAATGCTATCAACGGGGATGCCATGTACTTTGTAAACCTGGCCATGACTGGTGCAGTAAGCACGAGCAATTACATAAGCAGGAACAGCTTAAGCGCCTTGCCAAGTATCATCAGACAGATCAGTACAAGCAATACCATAAGCAATGGCAACGTGAGTACAACAAGTATGATCGTGATCCTATTGCTAATAAGTTCTACCATTCACCACAATGGACTAAGGTTCGTGACTATGTTAAACGTCGAGACCTGATGATTGACGGATCAACTGGTAGAGCATTGAGTGACCATGATTATATTGTGGACCATATTATTCCACGCCGTTACTGTCGTGATCCTTATGATGCAGATAACCTTTGGCTACTGAGCCGACGTCAGCACAACCGCAAGACGCAGATTGAGCAAGCCATCGAAGCCAAACCAAGTGGTATCAATAAGCTGCGGCATATCAGCAAAAAAACGTGGAAGCGTTGGCTAAACGAGTCGATAAAGAATGATTAATCTGAGAAAGCGAACAATATTTTTTGGCCACGAAGTAATTTTGAATAAATTACAAACAATACCCCCGCCCCCTAGGAACCAAAATGAGCGCATCACATAGAACAATGCACTTGCTTGAAAATCCGAGATATTTCATCTTTTGGGGTAGGGGGGTATCAAGCGGCAGAAAAGTTCACCATTCTGCTGCTGAAGTCAGGAATGGTCACGAGCAAGCACACTCTTAGGAAAGGAGGGATAATATGGCACGGAAAAACAAGATTACTGATGACCCGACTGATGAAAAGTATCAACGTGAGCGGACCAAGAAGCTGAAGGAAAGCACCGATACTTGGGAGTCCTTGCAGAAGGATCCACCCTGGTATCTTTCAAAAATTGCCAAGAATGCCTATAGGGCAATCTTACCTGCCTTGCTAAAATCCGAGATTGTCAAGCAACCTGATTTAACGGTTGTTGCTTCCTTATGCGTTCAGGTTGATATTTTTCGCCAAGCCTACAAGGAAATTCGGAAGCACGGTATTCAGTCAGCAATCTACAAGCCAATTATTTCTCCCAACGGTGACATAATTGATCCGCATTGCTTTGTCGGGTATAAGAAAAACCCAGCAGTTACGACCTTGAGTGATTCCACGGCCAAGATTAAGCAATTGAGTGCGGAACTAGGGTTAACGCCTCAATCGCGTGTTACCTTGCTCAACCTTGGGGATGACGACGATAGCGGCGATGTGATGGCTGACATTGCTAAAGTAATTAATGGGGATGATGAGTAACGTGAAAGCATATGATTTTAACGGCTCTGAGAATGTTGCTAAAGATCTTCTGAGTGCCTATCAAGCAGAAAAGAAAGCTGGCAACTATCGGAAAATCAAAGAAAAGTATCCGGACCCTGGGACCAGGTATTGCTTCGATGTCCTAGAAGGTAAATTCCAAACGTCAACCATGCTGAAGCTTGCTGCATTTCGACAACTTCAAGACTTGCGGCGAATTGATGAGGATAGTTCCTTCAAGTATGTTTACGACTTAAAACACGTCAAAATCATCCTGAACTTTGCCAAAATTGTTCCTGATGTTGATACTGGCAAGCCGGTTCCGTTAATGCTGTGGCAAAAAGCCATCCTAGCCTTAATGTTTGGCTGGCGGGACAATCTGGATAACAAGCGGTATGACCGAGTAATTGTCTCTGTTGCGCGGACCAATGGTAAAACGTATCTTTCAGCAATTATTCTGACCTATTCTTTTATCATCGAGTCGGCCGGCAAGACTAACCAAGATATGGCGTATATCGCACCGGTAACTAGTCAATCAAAGAAGGGGTTCTCATACCTCAAGACCACAATGGACCACTTCTCCACGATGCCGGCATTCAATAAGCTTTTTAAGCAACTGGATACCCATGTTCAGAATGACCAGATCATCAGCAAGATACCGCAGAATGTAATTCTTCGGCTTAGTCATGAATCAGGTCGGTTCGATAGTCGTCACTTCGTTATGGCGGTTCTAGACGAATCAGGTTCAGACGGTGCCAAGGGAAGCCCAGCGGCAATTGCTCAGATTGCGCGGAATGTCGGCCAGGTCTCTTCGGGGATGATGCAGACCGGTGGCTCGATGTTTCAAATTTCGACTGCTTATCCTAACCCGACCTCTTACTTCTACAAGGATGAGCGAATGCTTGAGCGCGTCATGAGGGATGATACCAGCCGCTCACTGGATAATTACCTCTGTATGGTCTGGGAACAAGACTCAGTTAAAGAAACCGAGCAACCGGATACCTGGGAGAAGTCGAACCCTCTGATTACATTGAGCAAGGAGAAAAAGGAACAGATGATTCGTTCCTTGATTAATGAGCGGAATACTCACATGGCGGCTGGCAATATTCAGGAATTCCAGAATAAGAATATGAATATCTGGCTTAAAACGAAGTCCAATACGTATTTGACTCTTAACGATATTGAGAAGTCGGTTGTTGAGCAGGCGCCATTTAACATTGATGGCCACGAGGTAACAATTGGCTTCGATAAGTCGCAATATGCCGATGATACGGCGGTAAGCTTTGCCTTTCCTTATATGGAAGGTGGGGTTGGCAAGTGGTATATCCTGCAGCATAGCTTTATTCCGTTAGCATTTGCCCAAGGGTCCATTGACCTGAAAGAGAAGCAGGATGGTATTAATTATCGCAACGCAGAGCGGCTAGGCTTCTGCGATATTACCCAGGATGCCTATGGCTTTATTGACGATGGGGTTGTGTTTAGCTACATCCTTGATTTTGTGGAACAGCACCATTTATCCGTTAAAGCGTTCTGCTTCGATGCCTGGCATGCTGATGAACCAGTTACTATGTGGATCGATCAGAAGACCGATTGGCTGACTATTCCAGTCCGCCAGGGGTCACTAACGTTGAACAAGCCAACACTGGCTTTCCGGCGTGCTATTGCTTCAGATCAGATTCGCTGGCTTGATGATCCGCTTTTGAAGTACAGCTTCAGCAATGCTGTGCTACTAAACGATAACAACGGAGTAAAAGTTGACAAGGATAGCCGCACGGCCAAAATTGATATTGTTGATGCGACAATTGATGCTTTCTTCCGTGCTCAGTATGACTTTGATGATGTCAATCTCGACAAGAATCAAAAAGATCCGTTTGCTAACATGACACCGCGCGAACGGAAAGAGTATTGGAATAATTTCACATTTTAGGAGTGATTCACGTGATGAAGAAAATTGGAACAATCTGTACTGTGGCAATGGTATTTGTGATTGCAGCACTTGGGTATATTGCACTGGGTGTTGCTGTATATGGCTGTTGGCTCTTGGCCAAATGGTTCGGCCTGATTGTCGGTGGCGTGGTTGTTTACTATGTTTGCAACGACACCTTGAAGGAAATGGCTGGTGATAAGCGATGATTAACCCATTGAGAATACTACGACAGCGGACCTTGCCGAATGGTGCAAGCCCGCTGTTAGTGTTTAACGGGAATAAAATTGTAACCAGTCAGGTTATTGATGCGGATAAAGCATTTAAGAACAGTGATGTCTTTGCCATTGTCTTCCGGATCAGTTCTGATATTGCGAGTTGTTCTTTTAACGGTCAGCAATATCAAACACTATTAAACAACCCGTTTAAGCTGATGAATCCCTATGCGGGCTGGCAAGGAGTAATGATTCAGCTCCTGCTTCATGGAAATGCCTATGTCATCATTCATCGTGACAATAACAATAAAGCCTCCTGGCTAGAGCGAATACCAACCGATGATGTGGAATTAACGTTGCTTGATAATGCGGAAGATATCACGTACAAGGTTCACTTTCAGGATGAGCGCGAAGACAAGACTTATCCTAGTGCGGATATATTGCACTTCAAACTGGTTGCACCTGGGAGTGATGCAGAACAATACACCGGTGTTAGTCCACTGATTTCGCTGGCTCAAGAACTAGGAATTCAAAATAATTCCAAGAAACTGACGCTTGCTAGCCTGATCCATGCTCTCGCCCCGACAAACGTCTATGAGACTCCTAATGCCATCACTGATCCAGAGGATAAAGAGAAGATCCGTCAAGCTTTTGAGAAGGCAAATACGGGTGCCAATGCTGGTCGTTTGATGGTAATGGATGCTGGCGCAAAACTGTCTACTTTGGATGTTTCGCCCAACGTGGCCAAGCTGTTAGACGATACGACCTTTGCTCAGACACAAATTGCTAAGGCGTTTGGAATCCCAGATAGCTACCTCAATGGACAAGGTGATCAGCAATCATCAATTGAAATGATCCGGTCACTCTACCAGAATGCTTTGACGATGTATATCCGGCCCATTGAGTCAGAACTAACGTATAAGCTGGGAGCACCAGTAAAGCTGGATGTGACCAGTGCAATTGATGTTGATCACCAGAATGAATTGAACAATATCAATAATCTGGCCAAGTCGGGGATGCTTACTCCTCGGCAAGCGTTTGGCTTGATGCTGGCTAATGACATTCTTCCAGGGCTAACAGTTACCGATGAAGATATTGAATTGCTTAATAAGCGCTCCAGTACAGCAATGAAAGGAGGTGGAACAGAAGATGAAAACAACGGACGTCCGGACAATTCAGGCAACCAATCTAACAGTCAAACGTGATCTGGGTAATGGAACACGGCAACTATCGGGCTATGCGGTGACATTCAATCAACCATCTAACCCGTTGCCATTTATTGAATATATTCGACCAGGTGCATTTGATAACGTTGATATGTCACAGGTTCGATTACTATATGCACATGATTACAACAATATTCTTGCCCGCGTGGACTCAGGGACCTTATCACTAAAAGTTGATGATAAAGGTCTCTTTTTTGTTGCCAATATTCCGGACACAACCTTGGGTAATGATGTCTATACAAATGTTCAGAATGGTAACATCAAGGGCTTATCTTTCAATGCGGTGATTGATCCAAATGGTGGTGACACCTGGGGTCAGGATGGTCACGGTAATGTAATTCACACCATTACCCAATTCAGACAATTGAACGAGATTAGCTTGACGCCAATTCCAGCTTATACGGAAACAAGTGTTCAAGTTAAGCGAGATTATGAGGAGGCTTTGAAAAGCATGAATAAAAATGATAGTGCGGCACCAACTTCAGCTAGTTCTGCTACTTCTACAGCAACTAGTGCGGCCAGTTCCGCTTCTAGTTCTGCATCAGCAAGCAATGATGATATTTTAGCGGCTTTGAAGCAGTTGACTACTGTGGTCAAAGCGGCGGTGCCAGCTTCAAGTACTAAACGGGATGATGACTCAGACAGCGATGCAACGCCAGATAGTGATGACGTTGATCGTTCTGCTACACCGGCCAACCCGGGAGATCCAACGAGTTCTGCAGCCAAGAGCGCCGCTGGAACTAGTAGCAACCCTGGCGATCCAAAGAGTAGTGCATCCAGTTCTAGTACAACTCGTGAAGCACAACCGGCTTCTGGTGACGATGTAACTCGGGATGCAGTGTCGGCTGCAAATGATAATCAAGAAAATGGAGATGAAAAACCAATGTCTATTAAGTTGAACGACAACAAGAACCAAGTTATCCGTGACTTCGGTGAATATCTGAAGACTGGGGTGGTGGCGGATAGTATTCGCCGTGATGACAATAACGTTAAGCTGAATGATGGTTCAGTGCTGATTCCTGACACGATCCTTACCCCAGAACATGAAGAACACCAATTCCCACGTTTAGGAAACCTAGTGCGGACTGTTTCAGTTAAGACGACTACAGGGAAGCTTCCAGTATTCCAAACAAGTGATGATACATTAAGTCAACACAATGAATTTGAACCAACACAACGGCACAAGGTTCCAGAAATTACTCCAATTAATTGGGATTTGAAGACCTACACTGCAAACTATGCGGTATCTCAAGACTTGCTTAGTGACTCAACTTACCCATGGATCAGTGAACTACAAGGCCGGCTAAAAGAACTTGAAGATAACACTAACGACCAACAGATCATTACTCAATTGACCAATGGTGTTACTGCGGCTACCGCCACTGATTTAATTTCTGATATTAAGACTGCTCTGAATGTTAACTTGAAGCCTCAAGACTCACAAGCAGCTTCAATTGTTCTTTCTCAATCTGCCTTTAACCAATTAGATCAAATGACTGATAAGATGGGTCGTCCACTTGTACAACCAGATGTTACTAAGTCAACTGGTTCTATGATCGTTGGTAAGTCAGTAGTTGTCGTCGATGATACTTTATTCCCAGCTGCTAAGAACGGGGATGTAAACATCATTGTTGCACCACTTCAAAAGGCAATCATTAACTTCAAGAACAATGAAATCACTGGTAAGTTAATTGATACTTACGATGTTTGGTATCAATTGCTTGGTATTTACCTTCGCCAAGATGTTGTTCAAGCACGTAAGGACTTGATTACCTTTATCACTGGATCAAAGGCTACGGCTAAGGCAGCTGGTGAAGGTACCGGAATCACGAAGTAAGCTAAGGAGATGAGTAGTCTATGACCAACGAAGAATTTGCGCAGCGCTTGATGGATGAACTGAATCTGGACGATGTTGACAGCACTAAGGCAACGCTGGTCAACCTCATTAAGCAGGCACAAGCGATTCTGATTAATGCTATCAATAAGAAAATTAGTCTTGATAAGTACATGGGGGATGACCTCTTCCTGGGAGCGTTGGACGCGTTGACTACTCAACTTTTCTATGATCGTACCCTGGAGAATAACTTCTCACTGGGCGTTCAGATGATGCTGGTTCAGTTGCAGGCGAAGTATATTGATACTGAGGAAGGTGAAGACAATGGCAATGCCCAAGACAGTTAAGTATTCGCCTTACCTGTTTAATGAGATTGCTGACTTTGGTGTTACGAAGACGACTACTAACCCATATAGTGGGGTTAATGAGCCGACCTTTGTTAAGTCATTTAGTCTGCATGTCTTCCCTCAGAAGCGAACACTGAATATGCAGTATCGTGCACTTGGAACGTCCTATCAGAACGCAATCACCCTTGTGGTTCGTCATAACGCCAGGCTCAATGATCAGCTTCATGTGAAGTACAAGGGCGAGGAGTACGCAATTATTAATATCAGCTCCGATGATTCGGCCAACTATTTAACTTACGATTTCCTGACCTTACGGAATGTAAAGGAGTTGAATGCTAATGGCTGATTTTGATGAGCAGATCATGGACTTCTTACACTGAGTAAAGAAGCTGGTCCCTGATAAGGAGACACAGCGGAAAATGACCAAAGAGGGAGCAGATGTTCTTCGTGATCGTTTGCAACAGGAAACCCGTCGCAAGCATTACAACGAACAGCACTATGTTCCCAAGAAGTATCGTGGCCGAAACATTAAACACCTTGCCGATTCGATTGCTTCGGATGACAAGAACATTAATGGTGAGGTTGATGGTAGTTCACTGGTTGGCTTTCAGGGTGTTAAGGAGTCCGGGGTTAATCATGCGAGAATAGCGCGTTTTATCAATGATGGCACGAAGAAGATGCGGGGCGATCACTTTGTAGAGCATGCTCGAGAAGACAACGCCGACAAGATCTTTGGTGCCATTGCTGATAAGTATCGGGAAAGTATCAAGGGTGATGACTAATGAAGCTTCCTGTACTGCAAGTTAAAGAGCTGCTCGAGAGTGAGGGCTTTAAGTGGATCGATCATTTGGCCACCACCAACATTGAGCCTGAATTTATTGATGATACTAGTAAAACAGTTGTCTTAATTACTGAATCAGACTTTCAACCGGGACACTATGCCAATGCGACATTTAAGTTCATGCTGGTTGGTTGCGAGATTCAGATTTTTTATAAGAAAAGTGTCGATTTTGATATTGCGAGCGCCGAAATTGAACTTCAGCGTTTTTTTATTACCAACGGTTGGCAGGTGGAAATTTCACGGGAGCATGATTATGATCCCGATACTGGCCAGCTGACCAAGACAATCTATATCGATAAGCAAGAGCCAATTTTAGAAAGAAGGAATTAATCAATGACAGAAGGTACTTCATTTAAGGGTATCCGTTGGGTCGCCTTTGGGATGATTGATCCAAGCACTGGGCTGATCATTGCTGATGAGAAAAAGGGCCTTTCCAAGTCTGGAGTTGTCCTAATTGATGGGGATGGCCAAGGTGCCACCACCGCTAACATTACCGGTTTGGAAGAAGCCGGTCAGCAACAATATGCCAATGATAAGGTCAAGCGGATCACTCACGGTACACCAACGCCTCAAGTTGCACTAACGATGCTGGATATGCCACTCGATGTTGGGCAGAAGACTAAGGGCTACGTATATGACGGCAAGGGCGGTTATGTTCTTACCGCTGGTCGTAAGCCAAACGTTGCTTTGATGATTTGCTCATCTGATTACTGGGGGAACGCGGTCCTCGATTGTTTTGCCAATGGTGAAATGATTGAGCCGGCACACAACCACGCTACTAGCAACAAGAACGAATCGGACTACAACTCAACGTATACTTACCAGTCCTTATCGCCAATTAAGGACGATGTCTTTGTAGACCCAACTACTGGGACTCAGCAATCTTACAAGGAATACTCATCTGGGGATGCAAACTTCGATGCGGCGGCTATGTTAGCCGAGGTATTTGGTGGATTTGTTGATACAGATAAGGAAATCATTAACCGGATCAAGGGTGCTGGTTCAAGCACTATCGCTGTTAGCGAAGACCCAAATAAAGGTACTCATGCCTAGAAAATAAACGTCGCGGCAGAAATACACAGTATGGCCAGAAGTCACGCGGCGATTAAGGAGAGATAAATTATGCATATTAATGGTAAGCAAGTCGGTTTTAACAAAGGTTTCAACATTAAGCCAACGGTCAAGACCTACACGAAGGCCAACAAAATGCTTGTCGAGGTTCTGAAGATGTCCGCAGCCGCTAATCGACTAGATGCAATTAAACCGGATAACCCTAACTACACCAAGTTTGTTATTGAATCAATTGAGAATGAGGACAAGCTTCTTGAAGATGGTATTAAGTTCCTGACCGAGTTGTTCAAACTTAATGAAAAGCAAGTTGAACATCTTGAAGAATCGATTCCTAATACGGAAACTCTGGCGAACTACTTGAGTTATGTTATTCGTCGGATCAAGGGTCAATCTGACAAACAGATTGAGCTTGACGATAAGAAGGAAGCAGCTTCACAGAAGGTAAAGGACCCAAAAGAATAGTCGGTGACTGTCTTAAAGCAATCGATGATGTAAACAACGATATCGAAGATGTTGCCTATATGGAGAAACGCTTACTACAGGACGGCGGTGTTTTGCCGTCGCAGATTGAGAATGAAAATATCTACGACCTATTTCGGATTACTAAGGCCCGTAATCGTGAGGATCGACCATTGTCATCCTTTACTGCTCATCAGCGTTTGCGACATCTATCACACTAGTTAAGCAATTTTAAGAAGGAAGGAGGTAAATAAATGGCGGCAAGTGATATTCAGCAAACCATGTCGACTAAGATCAAGGTTGACCAGCAGGAAGCTGCTAATCAGGTTGAGAACCTAACCAATAAATTCAAAGACTTGACGGCGCAGTGGAAGGCTGAACAGGCAACGGCCAAAGCAAGCGGTGATTCGATTGGTGCCGCTAAGGCTCGGTATGAGGGGCTTAGTAAAGCACTGGAAGTTCAGCGTCAGAAAGTTGAACAGCTTAATCGACAGCGTGAAGATCAGCGCCGGCTTATTCAATTGTCAGCAACGGTCACTAAGGACCAGACGGATGAACTTTCACGACTGGACAGAGCGCTGACTAGTGCTACTAATAAGATGACTAGCCTGACTAACCAGCAAGCACGAGCCAGACGCTCATATGAGTACACCAGTTCCGGGCTCAAAGAATTGCGCAATGATTACTATACCAATAATTGTGCGATTGACTCACATGTTGAAAAGCTTAAAGCAGAAGGCAATACTGCAGAAGCCCAGAAGGCAAAGCTTGCCGGGTTGAAATCATCGTTGGTTAATCTTGCTAAGCAACAGGAAGCAACGAAAAAGCTGGCAGATGAAGCGGCTAAGTCTGAGGGGAAAAACTCTGCAACTTATCGGCGGCGAATTACTGACTACAATAAGGTAAGTGCTGCAATGGCGCGGACACAAAAACAAGCCTCAGAACTGTCTCACTCATTAAATCCACCACGTACTTCAGGTTGGGACTTGTTTAAGCGGAAAGTCTTAGACGTTGAAGGCGCCGAAAAACAAGCAACTAGACAGGCACAACGAATTAAAGGTGTTTTTAGTGGTGCGTTTCTAGGCAATCTTACCGCGTCAATTCTTCCTAGTCTGCAAAACGAATTGCATCAAATAACATCAGTGGGGATGCAAGCTGCTCAAGCTGGAATGGCCATGCAAGCTCGATGGAAGAACATTGGTGTTAATGCTAGTGGCGTTAAACAGCTAAGTGATCAAGTTACTCAGCTAAAAACAAACACCAATTTAACTGCACAATCGGTTAATGCATTGCAGTCACGCTTTTATGGCATGACCCACAGTGTTAAACAGACTCAAGTTTTGACTAAAGGGGTAGCAAGTTTAGCTGACCAACTGAAACTTTCTGATAAACAGGCTAATGCTTTTGCTGGTGGATTAAGCCGGATTGAATCGTCTGGGAAAGTCACAAGTTCCTCATTAGGACGCTTGGAAAAGCAAGCGCCAGGTTTAACAGCGGCGATGGCCAAAGCTTCTGGAATGACTCAGCAAAAGTTCAAAGAGTTAGTCAACTCTGGTAAAATGACAACCGACCAATTTAACGGCTATCTAAAAACGGCTGCCAAAAACTACAACAAGAACTCAGAGGCGTTTGGCAAGTCAGCGGCAGGTGCTCAGCATAAGCTACGAGCTGAATGGACAAGTACTCAAGCGGCACTGGCTAAGCCGCTGGTCAAGGTTGAAGCTACCGGCCTGAACCAGCTAAGTAAAGCGCTGGAAAACAAAGATACTCAACGGGGGTTGGTTATCTTAGCTTCTGGCTTTGCAAAATTAGCAGTCAATGCTGCTAAAGCGTTAGCTATCTTAGCCCGGCATCAAAAGGTAGTTATTGGGGTAGGTGCTGCTTTCCTCGGTTTAGTCGGTACGTTAAAAGCGTTGCGAAGCGTGGCAACTGTGGTCACCACCTTCCAGACTCTTTCTGGAGCAATTAAGAAGGTAGCGGGTGCGCAGAAAGTGCTAAACCTAGTGATGAAAGCTAATGTCTTCATTTTGGTAGCTTCTGCGATTGCAGCCTTGGTAGTTGCGCTGGTACATCTGTACCAGCACAACAAGAAGTTCCGGTCCTTCGTGAACGGGATTGGTCGTGGCCTAAAGAATATGGCTAAGGGCTTCGTTAATACCGGCCGTAACATTCTTAAAAGTGTTGGGAATCTGCACAAGAAGCTCTCTCGTGGTTGGAGTAACTACTGGAAAGAGCAGGCACGCAAGCAACGCGCTCAGCAGAAACAAGAAGCCCGATATCAAGCCCAGCGCCGCAAGCAGGATCAGCAAGCCTGGAATGCGATGAAGCGTAATGCTGCCAGAGGCTGGAAGAATATTGAGCAGAATGCCCGTTCAGGAGCTAACCGGGTAAGCCGTTGGTATACCAATATGAACCGATCAACTTCACGAGTTGTTCAGAATATGTATCGGCAACATCCGCGGACTTTCCAAAGCATGTATAAGGTTATCCAAGATCGGACTCGGACCTGGCATGATCTGGTCACTGGCCATTGGTCCCGACTGAAGGACGATACCGGGCGGCTAGCCAAGGACCAGTCACGGGCTAACAAGGATATCTTTGAAGATATGTATAGCTCAATCAACAAGAAGACTGGCGGCTGGCTCGGCAAGGTTGTGGACTCCTGGAAAGACCACATGTCCCAGATTGGGGATGCTATTTCCAACGGTAAGAAAAAAGCCGGTGCAGCAATGGCAGACTTAGCCAATGGTGTTTTGAAACCATTTAAGACGTTGATTGATGATATCCAAAACGGTATTAATTGGGTATTAGATAAGATTGGCGCTAGTAAACTTGGTGGATCCTGGTCCGCTGCTATTCCTACGTTTGCCACCGGGACGGCCGGTAATCGTGACGGTTTGAAGAAGTCGACGATCGGCATGGTCAATGATGGTGCCGGTTCACACTGGCGTGAGCTGTATTCTTATAAAGGCCAAGTAGGTGCGTTCCCGAATAAACGGAACTTTATCACGTTCCTGCCGAAAGGGATGTCAATCTTAAACGGTGAGGACAGTCATAAGCTGATGTCAGCAATTGGCTTGCCTAAGTTTGCTGATGGGGTTGGTGACTTCTTTAGCGGGCTAAAAGATGATGCAGATAGCTGGATGGATAATGCTGAAAAGATTATGAAACATCCAGTTGAATTCATGGAGCATGAATTTGCAAAGAAGCTCAGCGGTTTAAGCAGTGGCATTAAATTTGCCCAAGCATTGATTACCGGCGTGCCTACTTATATCGCCAAACAGATGGCTGAATGGGTTAAGAAGCAATTTGCTGAATTGGATAACCCAGGAGGATCTGGTGTTGAACGCTGGCGTCCTTATATTGAAAAGGCCGCCAAGATGGAAGGCATTTCATTAACGCCTACAATGATGAAAAAGATGCTTACCCAGATCAATACGGAGTCCAAGGGTGATCCCAAAGCTATTGGTGGTACCGATGGCTTGGCTGATGGTCACGCTACCGGGCTGCTGCAATTTAAGCCAGGTACTTTCAGAAGTTGGATCTGGCACGGTCACGGAAACATCATGAACGGGTTTGATCAGATTTTGGCCGCCTTCAACGCCTTACAACACGGTGGTGAAGGTGGCTGGGGTAACTTTGGTATTCCTGGCCGGGGTTGGGCCAATGGTGGAAAGGTATTCCAACACGGCTTATATGAAGTTGCTGAGGGTAATCATCCAGAAATGATTATTCCACTGACTGCTTCCAAGAGAGGACGTGCTTATCAGCTATTATCTGAAGTAATGGCCCAATTTAAGCATGAAGATGGCCCCGCTCAGCCAACACGAGATGACCAGTCCATCAGCCGAAAGGAATTCATGTCGTTAGAATCGAAATTAGATCAGCTGATTAGTGGGGTTCAACAGCTTGTTCAGGTTGGCCAGCAGCAGATCGATGCTACTATCAACTCTGGCAATAAGCTGGGGATGCGAGCTAATCGATCGACGGCTTATACCGTGATGGCCAGAGACCAGCGGCTAAGCAATTATATGAGTTATCGGAGGTGATAAAACTTGAGTGTAAGTAACCCAGCATTATATCTGAAGATTGGTGACCAGGATGAATTTAATATTGAGGACAAGGTGCAGGGCCTGACCTTCCTTGGGGATGACTCGACGCCAGCTCTTGCTAATACTTACCAGGATATTCCTGGTATTGATGGTAGCAAGCTTCAGTACACGACCTTCTCACGGTATCAGGTAGCAGCTAACTTCTGCCTCTTCTTCACTGACTGGCAAGACTACAAGCTGGCTAAGCACCAGTTTTACCGGCTTTTTACATCACGAGAACTCATTAGAATGCGGACGGACGTTGAATCAGCGATCGTCCGTTTTGTTTACCCCAATTTGCCGGAAATTAAGCCGGACCAGAATGGCTCTCACTATGCTACGTTCAGCATGAACTTTGATAACCCGACAGGTTTCCGTTACTCGCTTTATCGGAGTGATGCAACGTATAGCAACAATGACGATGGGGTGCAATTCGGTATGAACCTCCACAATAATGAGGATCAGTACAATTATCATTTCACCACGAAGCAATTTAAGGTTTTCAACGCAAGCGACGTGCCAATTGATCCGTGGAAATATAAGTCTGATCTCAAGATTATTGTGAAGTTTAGCGGTCAGTCGCTGAAGATTACCAACACGACGACTAATACCGAATGGACCTACAAGAAGCCTTCGAACGGACAGGAGACGATTGTTCTAGATGGAATCTTTACCACGCTTAATGGAAACCCGGCCAGTGCCAACTCCGATTATGGGACAATTCGCCTGGCCACTGAATGGAATAGTTTTACTGTCGACGGTGCGGACAGTTTTGATATTACTTTCAGCTTTCCGTTTGTTTACATCTGATGAATATTGATGAGAAGGTCACAGTTAGGGGCGTCGGACGCACCGAGACTGAGCCCCTGAACTGCATTGATCCGGACTCGTTCTATGTTGATTGGGAAGCCAATTCTGCTTGGAGCATTCAGTTTACGGCCCGTGATGATGGATCATTTGCTTACTCGATGTTGGATGCTCAGGCGTCGCTGTTCTTTGATGGTCAAGAGTACGTCATTAAGCAGGCCGAACCTGATACCAGCGGGCTAGTCAATACGATTGAAGTCGTGGCCACCCACGTTTATTTCGAATTATCACGGATCCGGAAGTATAAGACGTATATTGATCCGGCTGATGCTGACAAGCAGACGGATGTTAAAGTTTACGGAAGTACTCAGAATGATAACGATAATAGCGGAGATGATAGCGACAACGATGATGATCCAAATGCTCAGAAGACGGAAACCACCACAACCGAAGGGAACACGACTACCAAGACAACGGTCACCAAGACTGACGAAACTAAAGAAGATTCTGATGAGAACCAAGTCGAATACCATATTGAAGATGTTTTGAAACATTGGATAGATGGTAATCAGCTTGGCTTTTCTTATCAGGTCATTGGGGACTTTCCTACTGCTCGGCTCGAAGAATTGGCTGACGGCAGTGGGACGGATATGCTGAGCAAAATTACCGAAGCCTGGCCGAACGCTGTGATTTATCCTGACAACTGGAATATTCGGGTGTATGCGCAGGACCAGTTCTATAAGGACTACGGCAATCGGCTTGATTATCCGAATAATACAACTGAAGTGAAGTGGACATTTGATTCCACTAGTTTGACTAATGAAGTTATGTGTATCGGTGGGAAGTACTCCATTGAAACTGAGGTCGATACCTCAACTAGTGGGGATGATAGTCATGGTTCTGGTGGCGCTGGCGCGGATAGGGTCGTCAACGATGCCAAGCAGTACCTCGGAGTGCCGTACGTGTGGGGCGGTGCCGGTGGTGCTCGTGGTGGTGATCCGCATAGCGGTATGGACTGCTCTTCCTTTGTCAGTCAGGTCTACAAGGACATGGGGATCAATATCCCTGCTTACACGGTAGCAATGGAACCATATGGTAAACAAATTGATCGGTCGCAAGTGCAAACTGGTGACATGGGATTTTATGGTTCGCCTGGCGGTTCATATCATATTTGTATGGCTCTAAATAACAGCACGATGATTTATGAACCAGCTCCGGGACAATCTTGTAAGACTCAATCGATTGATTCTTATCCGCCAACCTGGTGGGAACGTAATGATCAAATGGCTTCAATTGTCGCTGGTGATAGCGATAGTGGTGGCGATACGACTTCGGAAAGTTCTTCATCGACATCTAGCGAGTATTACTATTTTTCTCCCTTTATGTATCGTGATGAAGAATCAATTAAGAAGTACGGCGAATATCCGGCTGAACCAATTGAAGATGACCGTTTTAGTGATAAAAATGCGATGTCTGATTATGCTAAGACGAAAATTCAACCAGACCCAGCATTATCATTAGAAGTTACGACTTATTCGAACTTTAAGCCGATTGCTGGTGACATGATCCATATCATGGTTAAAGAACAATCAATCTGTACTAATGAAGCAGTGGTTGGCTTTAACTGGTATCCATATAGTGCTACCAATCCAACTTCTGTCACGCTTAATAGCAATTCGCAAAATATCTTAGATTATCAGCACTCACGCCAAGTTGCGTTGACTGATGCTATTAATTCTGTTCGACAAGATGCACAAAAAAGTATTGAAGCTTCTAGTCAAGCCAACCAAATCGGCGGTGACAAGAAGCTTTTTACTTGGCTCGAGGAATATGCGGGGTGACTGATGATGGATGTCTGGGATTGGATTGATTATTTAGCAAAAGGATTGAAGAAAGTTGCTAACGAATCACAACAAAATTATCAACAAGTTCATGCATATATCGATGGTCACGATCAAGAAACTTTGAACCAAGTCACTGAGATTATACATGACGCGATTAAATTAAAGTCTCCCAATGGCACAATTTACGAAATCACCATTGAAGACGATGGAACTATTAATAAGAAGAAAGTCGGTGAGTAAATGGAATTAGAGACACAATTAAATGCTTCGGATCGTAATACCCGAGCCATCATCGGCAATAATTTTCAAAAGATTCAAGAAGAGGATAGTAAAGACGATGCCACTTTTGAGAAATTTCAAAAGGATAATAACACTCGTCTCAACCAACTCGAACAAGAAAAAGCCACGCGAGATGAACTAAAAAATGTTCAAGAAGCGTGGAAAAAGAAAATTGAGCATGTGGCGTTAGGGACCGACTATGAAACGGTCGAACAAGCTGTCATGCAGATTTTGAAAGAGAAAGGAATGATTTAATGTCACAAACTTTAACTTATGTGATCGGTCAAGACCGGCGTCCGCATGTTGACAATGTGCAAGACTTCAAGGTTAACTTTGATGGCAGTAATACTAACTGGGTCCAAGCGCGTCAGTATGAGCGAAGTATGCGCCAAGTCTTTGTCAATATTAAAAACGAAGATGGGACACCCTTAGACTTAACCGGTTGCAACGTCTGGTTTGAAGGATTGCTGCCGAAGAATTCCGCCGGCGACTTCCGGATAATTGATGATAAAGGCTACGTTGCCCTTGACCCAACTGCCGGACGTTTCCGTTTCGACATGCCCGGCCATGCCTTTACAGTCGCTGGTTCTTACCGCCAAGCCTTTTTCCGTATTGTCAAGGATGGCAATTCCATCACCACCTTGGAATTCGACCTCGATGTCCTTGCCGACAAGGTCATTGATGGATTGGTACCACGAACGTATATTTCACCTGTCGAAGAGTTAATCAATGAAATCGAAACTAAGTACCAAGACAGTACCGATAAGCTCACTAAGATGGCCAGTGACTTTGTTGATCAATTTACACAATCAATGAACACTCTCAAGGCATTAGGGGTCACGGTCCAAAATGGCTTAGATGCATTAGAAGCTAAGATTAAGCAGGATAACTTGTTTACGCAGGCGGAAGCGGATGCTTTCAAAACAGCAATCCAAAGTCAGCTAGATAAAGAGCGGGAAAAGATTAACGATGCTATTTCTACCTTGCAAGGAAAGTTTCCCGATTACGCAAAAGAAACAGCTGACTTTGCGGGACACGATTTGATGCATAACGGGCACATTGCCGTGTACAAAAAGACGTTTGGTAAAGGCAAAGACGCTTCTGGTATGAGTGTCATGGTTAACAGCGATGATGATCCAGAAGTACAAAACAACTCACTGGACTGGATTGCTAAGCATTACACCGGTCGTGACAGTGCTGCTATTTATGCTTCTAACACGCGGATCCCGTACCTTTTTACCACCACGGACACAAAATTCACCGAGAACTCCGTTACGGTCCTTGATGAGTCAATTGATTTGTCAGATGTAAAGCCCGGTATGCTGATTGATACCTCTGTGCGGGCAAACATCAACAAAGACTGGTATGTTACGAGTGTTGTCTCAGTTGAAGGGCGGACGATCAACACCAATCTGTGGTATAAGGTTCAGAGCAATCCTAACGCCGAAACAGTAACCGGAACACCTGCAGATGGACTGGCAATCACCGTTAACCCGATGATTGGTGTCTGGGGTGCTAACTTTAATGTCTACATTCCTCAAGAAGATGCTGCAGCTGGAACAGCTCTTGAGTTAGGGGTCTACTCTAAGTCTACAGTTCCACAAGACATCGTAGGGTTGCGGATAACTTCTGGTGGCGAGTTTATCAATAATGGAGCTAAGATAACCGGAAGCTACTCCAATGCTTATGATGCGGTAAACGTGGATGGCGGCACCGCTTATAACGTTGATCCCGATGCAAAAGTAGATTACTATTTCAGAGCACAGAATCCAGATAAGTCTGCTAACTGGTTCGTTAACAATCGGGGCCAGTTTATGCATGAGTCGATCGTTCCCCATTTTGCTACAGATGCATCGGGGGATTATGGTAAGGATGACTCACTTATCATCTTCAATGGAAATGGTGATCAGACTATCAATCTTGATTACGGTCGCTATGGAAGGCTTGTCAGAGTTGTTGCAATGAGCGATGGCACTAAAACGATTTATGCCAAGCCGGAATCGTCCTCAATGAGCCCTGGGACAAGTTGGTTCCTTGATTCGGGGAATAGTGGTGAAAACACGCACTCGCTCGCTCTCAACAAGTCAACTGGTAAGGTTGCCGTGACTTTGCTTGATGCTGGTAACGTGTTTGTTGTCTTGTAAGGGAGCGTTAAAAATGACAAACTTGGGGCTTTTATTATGGGCGGCTATTTATCTATAAACTGTTCTTTATACTTATAGTATCCTTTATAATTAAAATGCTTAATTATAATGAAAGGATAGAATATAGATGAAAAAAATTAATATATTCTTTTTAGTAGTAGGAATTGTCGTTGGCATTGTAGCTGCTACGTTATTGCATCTTAGAATAATAACTGTAGGTCCTATGGAAAAAGGGTCCTTGGCAGATTGGCTAAGTGCGATTGGGACTATTTTGGCTGTTATTACATCACTTTATTTTTCTAGAAGTTGGAATAAGAATTATGTTCGATTTTATATAGACAATGATATGCTAGTGATTAATAATTTAAGTACCCATGAAGTAGCACTCAAAATAGTTAAAGGTTTGGGGCTTCTAGAATACAATTCGCAATCATTAATCAGGTTACGACCAGTTAATGTAACTAAAGAAAAATTTATTCAAGACTTTGACGAATTTGGCCCTTATACTGAAAGGCTGGATACTGCAACTATTCAATTAAAAGAGGGAATAGAAGACGGTATAATCAAATTCCATGATGAGGTTAGAGATGTTTATTTTAAGGTAAAGCTAAAAAAAGATGATCAAAATAATTTTTCAATAGTAAAGCAAGGACATATGTTTATGAGAGTCTTTTATTAATTCATATTTTTCAATATTATGATTTGAATTGTATAGAACTAACTATTAGAAAATAATTTTATTTCAATAAGAAGGTGACTACCTCACAATGCACACGTTACTCGCACAACCGCCCCAACACGTTCTATACATTCAATATTTTGCCAGCATGATTGATAACATGCTGATTGAATGGTTAGTCTGGGCGATTGTGATTGATATTGTGACTGGATTTTTCAAAAGTATCATTACGCACCGTACAACTTCTAGTAAAGGAACAGCAGGACTTTTGAAACATGCAGCCGTAATTATTTTGACATTAACCGTTTATCCAATGTTGGAATTATGCGGATTAGGACAGGCAGGTGACTCGCTTGTCTTTTTCTTTTTCCTATTTTATTTGGTCTCTATCGTGGAAAATTGGGGACAGATGGGATTGCCGCTACCATCTTGGGTAAAAGATCATATTTACAAACTCAGCAAAGATTATTTAGAGAAAGAAGAGAAACAACATGAGCACAATCATTAATGCAATTCCAACCTATATTCTGACGGCCGTTATCTCAGCGGCCTTTTATTTTGCCTTAAAACAGAGTCAGGTGTTCATCCACGCCAAAGTTATCCATGCTAAAACAGAAACCTCTCGTGCTGCTTGGTCTTGTGCGGCCCAACTTGCGGATAATGCGGTAGCTTCCTTAGTCGACAAAGATATGGCTGGTCATGAGAAGTTCCGCCGAGCAACGGATATTGTCCAACAGGCACTTCAAAAGCAAGGCATCAATAACATTGACCTCAATGCTATTGAGACCCTTGTCCAATCAGCTTATGAAAAGTCCGCATTGACACCAACCGTTGATCCTGATACTAAGAATCCTATTAGTGCTACACCAATTACAACTACGCAAACAGGCACCGACATTACGCCAGTTGCTCAAGCGGTAGCTATTGATCTAACGAAAGGAGATAATCAATAATGAGTATTCGTAATTTATTTGCTGATGTATCTGACTATCAACGTTCTGACATTGACTTTATGCAATTCTTAAAGAATCTCGGATTCAAGGGAATTGTCATCAAAGTAACCGAGGGATCTGCTGATGGTTCTAATTGGGTGTCAGCAACTGCTGCTGAAAAGATTCGCAATGCATCGAAGGCTGGCTTACTCATTAGCTTGTATCACTTTGCACGGTACACTAGTGAAGCCGATGCTCGTAATGAAGCAAATTTCTTTGTTTCTCACGCTAAAGCGCTAGGAATGGACAGCTCAACGTTAATGGTTGATGATGCTGAAGTTCACACAATGGCCGACTATAACGCTGGAGCAATGGCCTTTACTAATCAAGTCAAGGCTCTAGGATTCCCTCATACCAGTGTTTACTCGATGAAGTCATTCTTTACTAGCGGCATTCTTAATAGCCATGCTCTAGGTGATAACAAGATTTGGCTTGCTGGATATGGGATTACTGACCTCGGAATTAGTAATGCTGCAGCTTGGCAATTTGACGATGGCCAGGGCTATGGAGGTAATCGCTCTGGAACAGATGCTAGTTACGATTTTGATGGTTGCTTCACAGTCTCGACAGGTGAAACTGGTCAAGTTCCAACTATTGAAGTACCCAAGCCTGAACCGGTTCAACATAAGTGGCAACCAGCTACGGGGACATATACAGTCCAATGGGGTGACACATTATCGGAAATTGCAGCTAAATATGGTACAACCTATCAACAGCTTGCTGCAATTAATAGTATTGGTGACCCAAACGCTATCTTCCCAGGACAAGTCCTCAAGGTTTCCGGTCAAGCATCAACACAGAATACTTACTATGTTCAAAACGGCGATACATTATCTGGTATTGCGGCTAAGTATGGTACAACTTACCAAACGTTAGCTCAGATTAATCACATTGCCAATCCTAATATCATTGGTGTGGGTCAAAAGATTATTCTACCTGGTAACGGACAATCCAATGCTTACACCGTCCAGGCAGGGGACACATTAAGCGGAATCGCGGCTAAGTTTGGCAAGGCCTGGCAAGCACTCGCACAGAAAAACGGGATCGCAAATCCTAACGTAATTTATGTAGGACAGACAATTCAGATCTAAAAATATTAGCCCTAGTGGTCATTGTAATTGCAATGACTGCTAGGGCTATTTTTTTATAGATTTCAATTAGTAAATAGGATATCCTATTTAAGTATTACTGATTTAAGGGAGAGAAATTTAATGTTCATACCTGAATGGGTTGGTTATTATCCAGAAGTAGAGAATGAAAGTAAAGAAGTGAAAATAGCCTATGCGTATTTAGAAAATAAATGGAAAAATGGAAATAGAATAGATATAGATAATACTCAAAGTTCGTATCTATATTACTATTGCTATAAAATCAACGACGAATGTCTTATTAAGCATTCTCAAGAATCATTAATAGAAGCATCAGAAAAATATAAATCTATTTTAAGATCTTACGGAGCAGATTTTCCAAAGATTAATTATTATGCAACGTTGTGGATGATGCAGTTATCAAAGAGTATTGGTAATCGGGAAATCGGCGAATATTGGCTTAATTATTATTTAGATCATTTATGTAACGACAGAAAAAATTTAAATGATTTAGGATCCCTCTTATTTAAAGATGAAGAAGAGTATATACCAAGTAAATACTTCGTAGACTTATTTCCAATAAAATCTAAGCTTTCACCATACGGAAGAAACTTTGAAGATGAGATAAGACAGTTTATAGAACAAAAGTTAGATTTAATCTACAAAGATAAGGGGATCAACTATATATCAATGTTTGCAAAAGTTGTGGACACAACAAAGATAATTCCTACAACAGATAATGTTGATTATGACGATGTAAAAGACTTTGAACAAGTAAATGGCTATATTTTTACTAAAGATAACAATAAAGTAAAATCGTTTATAAAAAATTCAGAAAATGAATGGAGAAAAAGCAATCATCTTCCTGAAATTGGTCAAGGATGGATTCATGAATCACAGCTATTTGAAGAATTAAGAAAAACATTTAATAATCAAGAAGTACAACAGCATGCTCGCCCTAAATTCTTGGGGCAACAGCATTACGATGTATATTTTCCAGAATACAAAATAGCATGTGAATATCAAGGAGACCAGCATTTTAGGGCTGTTAGCTATTTTGGCGGTGAAAATTGTCTTAAATCTAACCAAGAACGCGATGAAAGAAAGAAGCGCATTTCTAAAATAAATGGGGTGACTTTAATAGAAGTAATGCCTAACTATAATTTAGAGAATTTAGTAGATAAACTTAGTAAAATTATGATGATTGATACACCTCAAGCATGTCATATTGATGAAAAAGACAATCCAAGCGTCAAGGATTTAATTAAGTATCGTAATAAAAAGTAGTTTGTTGTTCCTCATAATAAAGCCTCAGTAGTCATATCGGTTACTAGGGATTTTTATGTTAAAATATAATATGTTTGCGAATGTAGTTAGGTGACTGTTGCGGTTAATGTAATGGTCCCTTCTTTTATGTTATAATACTGAAAATGTTGATAGATCAGTAAGAGGTAAGCTCTTTAAGATAACTCTAAAAAGGGGCACAAAAGGGGCAAACGTTTTAAAAACAAGAAAAAATTGTCGATATTGATTAAGAAATCAAAAGCCCAAAGCACTAATAATCTAACGGGTTTCTACCGTTTATCGCGTCAATTGGCATGTTAATTGCATTCGCGTTTTGAATATGTATCACTGCAAACGATGGAACGCGCATTGGACACCCTGCTTGAAATTGTGCGGTTGACTGCAGAAGAAGATAAATAAATTAAAAAGGATCGAGCCATTTTGGACTCAATCCTTTTTAATTAATCTTCATTTTTGCTAGGATTTGCATCTGCGGTAATTTTATCCACACAATTGATAACGACTAATCCCATAATTACAGAACACCAGCCGACAAGGGTGTAGTCTGGTGTCATCGATTCTAGTTGACTTGTGATGTAAGCTAGGACCTCACCCAGAATAAGTGCCCAAATACCAGCCACGATATTCTTTAATAAAAAGTTCATGTTGGTCATCCCCTTTGAAGTCATACCATATTCTAGCATATTTATTAATGCTTTTGAAAGGGTTGGGTTAATTTCTCTATTTAGTTTGATTTGATATAATTTTATTGAGAGGTGAAATGAAGTGGATTTTACGCCCTTAGATGTTAAGAGTAGTTATAGTTTGCTAAAAAGTCCCACCCGGATTTCTGACCTAGTTACAACGGCTAAGGAACGAGGGTATAAGGCATTAGCGTTAACAGACGAAAATGTTTTATATGGGGCTGTCGAATTTTATAATGCAGCAAAAAAAGCAGGAATTAAACCCATTCTCGGCTTGCGGCTGGTAGTTGCATTAAATGAGACGGATGGTACCAAGCTAGATTTAGTATTTCTAGCTAAGAATCAACGAGGGTATCAGCATCTGATGGACATATCGACGCTTCAGCAAACACGAAAAGATAAAAAAATACCTTTAACGATTGCGCAAATTAGTTCTTTATTGGGTGAATTGTTTATAATTATCCCCCCACAAAGTACAGTTTTTAGTATACTTGCTCAGCCAACATCAATTTTAACTGAGCTTGCTAATCTGGGGGATGATGATAGCGTTCTGTTAGGAGTCAATTCGCGGTTAGATGACGTTCAAATAGATACCTTGCAACAATTATCAAAACAATTATCTTTGCCATTAGTAGGGACGTCTCCAGTTGATTATTTAAATGCTAATGACCTTTTTGCTAGTCGGGTTTTACAAGCAATTGATGCCGGAGTTGAGTTAAAAGATCCGACAATAGAAGCGGGACGAAAAGGACAACATTATCTTCATTCGAAAGAACAGATTGTCCAAGATTACAATGCAAGGGGGCTTAGTGCAGCCGCGCAAAAGACAGTTGAAGTAGCAGTCCTGTGCAACGTTGAACTTCAATTTAGGGCCCCGGTCCTTCCTCATTTTAAAAATCAAGCAGGGATACCATCTCAACAATATTTACGTTCTCTATGTATTCAAGGATTGAAAAAAAGACGAGTAGCACCAGGAAAAACTATTCAACAGTACCGAGAACGTTTAGCGATGGAATTAAAAGTAATCCATGAAATGGGCTTTGATGATTATTTCTTAATTGTATGGGACGTAATGAATTTTGCTCACCAGCAAAAGATTACGACCGACCCTGGACGAGGATCAGCTGCGGGATCATTAGTTGCCTATGCTTTAGCAATTACAGAAGTTGATCCTTTGCAATACGACTTATTATTTGAACGCTTTCTGAATCCAGAACGAGCTCAAATGCCCGATATTGACTTAGATATTCCTGATAATCGGCGTGATGAAGTTTTGCAGTATGTACATCAAAAATATGGTCACCAACGCGTAGCCCAAATTATTACTTTTGGGACATTAGCCGCTAAACAAGTCGTTCGTGATGTGAGTCGGGTCTTTAACTTGCCCCGTTACGATATGCAAAGGTTAATCGATGCATTACCACATGGCCTTCACGTGACACTCAAAGATGCATTAAAGGAGTCACAACAACTAAAAAATCTTCTTGACGATAATCCTAAATTTCGTTTGCTGATTCAAGTTGCACAGCAATTAGAGGGATTGCCGCGTCATTATTCAATTCACGCGGCAGGCATTGTCCTTTCTGAGCAGCCATTACATGAAATTGTGCCGTTACAAGATGGTAGTGATGGCTTATTAATGACGCAGTTTGCCAAAGACACAGTAGAAGCGCTGGGGCTATTAAAAATGGATTTCTTGGGATTGAAGAACCTTTCAATCATGGATAACACCCTTCAAATGATTCGGCAAGAAGACCCTAATTTTGATTTGCAAAAAATTAACTTTAATGATCCGTTGACTCTTCAACTGTTCCAGCGAGGAAAAACTGAAGGGATTTTTCAATTTGAATCAAGTGGGATCAGAAATGTATTGGTCAATCTTCATCCAACGAATTTTGAAGATATTGTGGCAGTGAATGCACTTTATCGTCCGGGCCCAATGGAAAATATTTCTCATTTTACCGCCCGCAAAGCTGGAAAAGAGAAAATTACTTATCCTGCTCCTTCACTTGAAAAAATTCTGGGACCAACTTACGGTATTTTGGTCTATCAAGAGCAGGTAATGCAGTTGGCTTCTGTAATGGCTGGCTTTACCTTAGGAGAGGCGGATCTTTTACGCCGGGCAATGAGTAAGAAGAAAAAGGCCACAATGGAGGATATGCGGACAAAATTTATTGCCGGCGCAACAGAACGCGGCTATTCAGCACAAGTTGCTCACCAAGTATTTGAATATATCGATCGCTTTGCTAATTATGGGTTCAATCGTTCGCATGCAGTTGCCTATTCTATGATGGCGTTTGAGATGGCATATTTGAAAGTTTATTACCCTGCAGCTTTTTTTACAGCCCTAATGAATGCAGAAACTAATATTGAGAAATTGAAACGGCACGTGGGGGATGCAAAGCAATTTGGCGTCAAGGTTAGTGGGCCGCGAATCAATATAAGTGAGAGTAGTTTTCTATTACATGATGGGACAGTTTACTTTGGCTTTTCTGCTATTAAAGGAGTACGTCGTGATTTTGTCGCCGCAATTCTTGAAGAACGGCAGGAAAATGGCAAGTTTACAGATCTTCGTAATTTTATTGCGCGTATTCCAGAACGTTGGCAAAAGCAAGAATTAATCGAACCGTTAATCTATAGTGGGGCCTTTGATAAGATGGAATATAACCGAGCGGAGATGATTGACGCCCTTCCTAAATTAATTTCCGGGATTGAGTTGTTTGCTGGTTTTGCTAATTTTGACGATCCGGCTCTCCAAACGGCAATTGACCAACGAAATGAATTCCCTCTGTTGAACCGTTTAACGAAGGAGAATGAATACTTAGGAGTGTATCTTTCCGGCCACCCGGTTACCCAATATTACCAATTAGGACAGCAGCTCCATGCAACTAAAATTGCTGATTTATATCCGCATTCAGAAGCGACAATAATTGTCCTTACAAATCACGTTAAGACTATTTATACTAAACGTGAACATCGGGAAATGGCCTTTGTTAATGGAACGGATGAGACCGGAGCAATTGATATTACCGTCTTTCCCAAACAATATCAGCAGTTCAAAGAACAACTAGAAACAAATAAGATTTTAATTGTCAGAGGTCGAGCAGAATATCGTGAGGGACGGGGTCTACAATTAGTTGCTAATCAATTGCAGGATGTTAAAAAAGTTCAACAGAAACGCCGCAAGCAACGATGGGTTTTACGAATCTTACCGTCATTAGACACTGAGATGGTGCATCGAGAGTTAAATAATATTTTTAATGAATACCATGGTTCAATTCCTGTCTTGTTGTTTTATCCAGCAAACGATAAGAAGATCCTGCTTGACCAAAAACGATGGTTAAAAAATTCTCAGAAAGCAAAAAAGGCGCTTGTCGCCGTTCTCGGCCAAGAAAACGTTGTCTTACAACAGCTTAATAGTAATCACTGAAAGCTATAAAATTAAATAACAGTTAGAAAAAATAACTAATTTTAGAATGATAGCGCTTTTTTAAAACCTTTTGCATAAAAAATAAAGACACGTTATTTGAAAAGTGCTATCATAACAGTGTGCAAATGAGGCATACAATTACAGATTGTGATTGATGCTATAGATGCAAAAGGAGAGATTCATTTATGAAGAAAACCAAGATTGTAAGTACACTTGGTCCTGCAAGTACTGATGTTGATACGATCGTTAAGTTGATCAATGCGGGAGCTAACATTTTCCGTTTCAACTTCTCACACGGTGACCACCCAGAACACTTGGGTCGGATCGAAAACGTACACAAGGCTGAAGAAATTACTGGCAAGCACGTTGGTCTTATGCTTGATACTAAGGGTGCCGAAATTCGGACTACTGTTCAAAAAGAAGGTAAGATCAACTTTGAAATTGGCGACAAGGTTCGCATTTCAATGGATCCTTCAATTGAAGGTACTCATGACAAGATTGCTGTTACCTACCCAGGCTTATACGATGATACTCATGTTGGTGGCCATGTTCTTTTTGATGATGGTTTAATTGACATGGTTATTGATGAAAAAGACGATGCAAACAAGGAACTTGTATGTCACGTCTTAAACCATGGTGTTCTTGGTTCTCGGAAGGGTGTTAACGCCCCTGGTGTATCAATCAACTTACCAGGTATTACTGAAAAGGACAGTAGCGATATTCGTTTTGGTTTGGAAAACAAGATCAACTACATTGCTGCATCCTTCGTTCGTAAGGCTCAAGATGTTCTTGACATTCGCGAATTACTTAAGGAAAAGAACATGGAAGATGTTCAAATTTTCCCTAAGATTGAATCTCAAGAAGGTATCGACAACTTTGAAGAAATCATTGCTGTTTCTGACGGTTTAATGGTACCTCGTGGTGACATGGGTGTTGAAATTCCTGCCCAAAATGTGCCAATTGTTCAAAAGCACATGATCAAGCGTTGTAACGAATTAGGTAAGCCAGTTATTACTGCTACCCAAATGCTTGACTCAATGCAAGAAAACCCACGTCCAACCCGTGCCGAAGTATCAGACGTTGCTAACGCCGTATTTGACGGTACTGATGCTACTATGCTTTCTGGTGAAAGTGCTAACGGTGACTACCCAGTTGAATCTGTTGCAATGATGAACGACATTGACATCAAGGCTGAAAACCACCTTTGGGAATTCGGTACTGAAAAGTTCGATTGGGACAAGTCTGACGTAACTGAAACTATCGGTTCTGCTGTTGCTAACGCAGCTAAAGACTTAGACATTCACACAATTGTTGCTTACACTGCTTCAGGCTACACTGCTAAGATGATTTCTAAGTACCGTCCTAATGCTGATATCGTTGCATTAACTCCAAACGAACGTGTAGAACGTGGACTTATGATCAACTGGGGTGTTCAACCATACGTTGTTGATGAAATGAAGAACACTGATACAATGTTCGACTTAGCTGCTAAGAAGGCTGTTGAACTTGGCTTTGCTAAGAAGGGCGACAGGATCATCATCGTTGCTGGTGTTCCTTTGGGTGTACCAGGTGCAACTAACATGATGCGTGTTAAGACTATCGACTAATATTTTATAATATTGTCTGCGAAAAGATCGGTCATTAGTAACCGGTCTTTTTTTATACCAATGATAATCATTGATCTTACTAGCAAAATAAGCCTTTACCGTGTAAAATCGATATAGAATAAAAAAGGATAAGTGATAAAAATGAATTCAGCGTTAGGAAAAGTTGTTACAGCGGTAATGATTGATGAAAATGATACCGATTATTTTGTTCAACCAGATCGTAATGGGCAAACGTATCGATTACCGAAAAGCGAAAGTCCTCAAGAATTACATATTGGTGGACAGGTACGCGGCTTTGTTTATGAAAATGAGGACCACCAACTACAGATGACCTGTAAACACATTCCAACGATCCAGGTTGACCATTACGATTATGGTACAGTAGTTAATGTTCGTCGTGATTTAGGGGTTTTTGTTGATATCGGTCTTCCTAATAAGGATATTGTCGTCTCTTTAGATGATTTACCAAGCTTGAAACACTTATGGCCACAACCAGGTGACCGTTTATTAATGTCCCTTCAAGTTGATGATAAGGACCGTCTATGGGGTAAATTAGCAGATGACCAAATCTATCAAACTATTTCAGCAGCTCCAGATAAACGCTTGCTCAACCATGATACTTATGCCACAGTTTACCGCCTTAAGATGAGTGGAACCTTTGTGATTACTGATGATTATCGTTTAGGATTCATCCATCCAAGTGAACGAGACCAAGAACCGCGATTAGGTCAACGAGTTAAAGCACGGGTTATTGGAATTTCGTCACATGGTAGTCTCAATCTCTCCCTTAAGCCTCGTGCCTACCAAGCTATTGGTGAAGATGCACAAATGATTTTGACAATGTTAGAACATGATATAAATCACCGCTTGCCATACACTGATAAGACGGACCCATCGATCATTCGCGATGTCTTTGGCATAAGCAAGGGGCAGTTTAAACGTGCTATTGGGCATTTGCTTAAAGAGAAATTAGTAAAACAAGAAAACGGTCAATTAATCCTAGTAAAAGAGAATCAAGATTAATGAATAATGAAGTGGCTGCGTTTTTAGCTTTTTTAAAAGATAAACGACAATTAAGCGATAATACCTTGATGAGTTATCAACGGGACTTAGGACAAACTGTGACTTATTTAGAAGATCGAGGAATTGATGATTGGCAACAGGTGGACCACTATTTGCTAATTGACCTCCTTAATAATCTTCGTCAGCAGGGAAAAGCTAATTCAACAATTAACCGTGTGATTTCAAGTTTACGGCAATTTTATAAATACATGATTCGTCACCATAACCTAATCATTAATCCAATGGAAATGATTGATCACCAGTATACCTTTAACCAACCACCTGCACCGGTAATTTTAACTGAAAAAGAAATTGAACAACTGCTGGCAGTCCCGGATGTTTCAACCCCAATTGGTCTTCGTGATCGAGCGTTGTTAGAGATTATGGATGCAACGGGAATGAGGGTTAGTGAAGTAATTGCCTTGGATCTGACAGCACTTCATCTCGACGTTAAGCTTCTACAACTAACGGGAAAGAATGAACGTGAGCGGATGATTCCCTTAAGTCAACCAGCAGTCAAGTGGCTTACCGGTTACCTAGACCGTGGTCGACCACGTTTGCTCAGAGATGATCACGAAACGCGGGTGTTCTTAAATGCTCATGGTTATCCTTTGACGCGGCAAGGAATTTGGAAAAAAATGAAGGAATGGGTCAGTGAGGCTAAAATCAAAAAAGAAGTTACTCCTCAAACTATGCGTTATTCTTTTGCTGTTCATTTAATAGAAAATGGCGCCGATGTTCAATTAATCCAAGAAATCCTTGGTTATAACGCGATGAAGGCTCTCCAACCATATTTACAGGTCTCGCCGCAACAGTTATCCGCTAACTATATGAAATATCATCCTCGTGCATAGAAAGGAAAATACGATGTTAGTTCGTTATCGAAAAGATTACCAAAAAATCGCCCTAGGTTTATTGTCCTTAGTAAAAGACCTTCGAAAAGATAATCGTTTTATGGAAGAGATGGACTGGGCACTGGCTAATGATTGGCCAATCTTTTTGTGGAAAGACATGGATGATAGTCACTTTATTGGAATTGTGATGATAGAAATAGGGGATTGTTACGTGCTGGTTCGCCGCTTATCGTTTACGCCAAGCGAACGAACGGGGTATAATATTTTTTCCTTATTAGATGGCGTTCACGATCAATATCCTCATAAACGCCTCATGGGAACCTTAGCAACCCAACCAATAATTAGCATGTGGGAGAGAAATAATGAATAAGCAAGTGCAACCACAAAATCCATTTCAACCGGTCATAAAAGTTCATGACTTTGAAGGACCACTAGATTTATTGCTCCATTTAATAAAGCAATCTGAAATGGATATTTATGATATTCAGATTTCGCAAATTACAAGCCAATACCTTGATTACCTTCACCAGATGCAAAGCCACCAATTAGAAGTCGCAGGTGAATATTTTGTAATGGCTGCGACTCTGATGGACATTAAAAGTCAGATGCTGTTACCTTCGCCGCCAGTATTGGATGATAAACTAGAAGTAGAGGAGCTTGATCCCCGACAAGAATTAGTGGAACAGCTTTTGGAATATCAGCGTTATAAAAAAGCGGCAGATCGACTAAAAGATAAAGAAAATCTGCGTCAACAGGAGTATACTCGACCAGCAATGCAAGTTCCACGTGAAATGGTAAAATCTCACGTGGAGCCGGGCATCAAATTAACAGATTTGCAACAAGCTTTTGCAGCCGTTCTTCGCCGCCAACAATTAGCTACTCCATTAGTTGAAACTGTAGCAGCTGAAAAAGTAAGCGTTGGTCAACAAATGAACCACGTGATTGAAATAATTCATGATGGTCCAGTTAGGTTTGAAGACTTGTTTGAAGATTTACATACTCGCGATGGCTTAGTTACAACTTTTTTAGCAATTCTTGAACTGGCAAAGCATCAAGCGATTGTTATTAACCAAGGTGGCTTGTTTGAACCAATAATTTTAGCGGAGGGATCTAAGAGTGACGAATACGAAACTAACCAACCAAGCGCAGATTGAAGGATTACTTTTTATTAGTGGGGATGAAGGAATTACCCTAGGCGATTTAGCAAAAATTTCTGGTTTTATGAAACCGGCTGTTCTAACAATATTACAAGAGCTAAAAAAGAAGTATGAAGATGATCCCACATCTGCTTTTATCTTGCTTGAAAGTGATCAGACCTATCGTTTAGCAACCAAGCCTCAGTTAGCAGAGGTCATTAAACATTACTTTGAAGTCCCGTTAACGGTACCATTGACTAAAGCATTATTAGAAGTATTGGCCATTGTTGCTTATCGGCAACCAATTACGCGGCTAGAAATTGATGATATTCGGGGAGTACAAAGTTCAGGATCATTACAAAAATTAATGGTTCGTGGTTTAGTTGACACTCATGGACGTTTGGATGCACCAGGCCGTCCATTTTTATATTCAACAACCCCGGCTTTCTTAAACTATTTCGGTTTAAGCGATTTAGATGAACTCCCACCGTTACCCGATCAAGACGAATTAGAAATGAGCAATATTAATGGAGATATTTTCCTTGAAGCATTACAGGCGCGAGAAGAACGAAAGGACGATAATTAATGGAACGATTACAAAAGGCAATGGCGGAAGCGGGAGTAGCTTCTCGTCGGGCATCAGAAAAACTTATCCTTCAAGGGAAAGTTGCAGTTAATGGCAAGATTGTGACTGAACTTGGCACTAAAGTTGGCGTTCACGATGAGATTGTAGTAAATGGTGTTCCAATCCATCACGAACAGCACGTTTACTACTTGTTAAATAAGCCGCGGGGAGTTATCTCAAGTGCTCATGATGATAAAGGCCGTCGAACAGTGGTTGATATTATTCATGATGCTGAGATTGATGAACGCATTTATCCAGTTGGCCGATTGGACTATGATACAACTGGAATTCTTCTTCTAACAAATGATGGTGCTTTGGCAAATAAACTGATGCATCCTAAATATGAAGTTGAAAAAACCTATGTTGCTAAGGTTGAAGGAATCGTCAAAAATGATGAGTTAAAACAATTACGTTTAGGGGTAGTCATCGATGGTCGAAAGACAAAACCGGCTAAATCGAAGCTCTTGAATGTTGACCGTGCCAAGAAGACAAGCCTTGTTCAATTAACAATCCACGAAGGACGAAACCACCAAGTTAAGAATATGTTTAAGGCAGTAGGACATCCGGTGACTAAACTTCATCGTGAAACATATGGACCATTAAATTTATATGGTCTTCAGCCGGGTGAATTCCGTGCATTAAAGCCTGAAGAAGTGCAGTTATTAAAGAAAAAGTAAAATTGAATTTGTGAAATAATCCGAAGGCGCACTGAGGGGGCAGAAGATACCTGGTTTTACGGAAAACTACGGAATAGTACGGAAAATAAGCCAAGTTATAAACGTTGACATGACAGTAAAAGCCTATTAGAATAGGACTTGTAAAAATATAAAACGTTTGTCTTCAAGGCGTGGTGAAATTCCCGACCGGCGGTGACAGCCCGCAACCCATTGTTAATGGTTGATCTGGTGTAATTCCAGAGCCGACAGTACAGTCTGGTATAAAGAAGATTTCTGTATTAAATAATCTTTAAATAGTTTATTTGCGTTGCTGACAAACAAATGGTAAGTCGGCAACGCTTTTTTAATACAGGATGCCAAATGGAGACAATCTCAGATGGAGGTTGTTATTAATGACAGTAACGCATCAACGTATTCAACGATTGGTAGGCATAGCCTGTTTAGGTGCCTTAGCATTTATTTTAATGTTTTTTGAGTTTCCGGTTTTGCCGATGGCGCCCTATCTTAAACTGGACTTTTCTGATGTCCCTGTTTTGCTAGGGGGCTATATCTATGGGCCAGTTGGCGGAATTATTATCGCTGCAATTAAATGCTTAATTCACGGAATGATTCATGGCTTTTCGCCAGCTGAATTAATCGGGGTTACCAGCGACTTTATTTCATCCCTCGCTCTTCTGCTTCCGTTCTGCTGGGTATGGTGTCATCATAACTGGAGTAATAAAAGACAAGCTATTATCGGAATTGCTTTAGGAACCGTAACGTTGACTGTTTTAATGTCTCTGCTTAATTTGTGGATCCTTACCCCTTTATATATGGCAGTTTGGAACTGGAAGTCAACTTTGCCCGTATCTCAATTAGTAGCGATCGGTGTGTTGCCTTTTAACCTTATTAAGGGTTTGGTTGTTACAATTGTATATGTAATTATCGCGGGTCGGTTGAGTCCATGGCTAGACCAGCATAGAATGATTTAAAAGATAGATTAAGAGGCTGAGATTTTTCTTGGCCTTTTATTTTTATGGTAAAATTTTTAAATAAATTACGTATATAAATATATAGGGGGGTGAAATCCGTGAATAAATTATTGCGCTTTTTTAGCTATCACCAGCCACGGCGAATTCGTGTAATTGAAAACACTCTGCGAAGTCGGCGAACAGTCGCAACTCTCTTTTGGGCTCGACAGTATGGAATCTTAGAGTGGTTAGGGGCAGATCGAACACTGAATCGACAAGAATATGATCAGCTTATTAATCAACTTGTTGCTGATAAACTATTAGCGATTGATGATCAATCCCAAGCAATTCTTACAGAAGAGGGCGCGAAAGTTTTAAAAAACGAAGAAGAAACTTTCTACATCCCATCGTTTTACGACTGGTACTGGTTAACCAATACGCAACGAATAATCCAACGACTTTTTTTAGCTATTCAAGTCGTATCAGAATTCTCTTATCATCAAAGAAAGTATGTTCCATTGGCGATTTCATATGGTGAAATGGTTGCGGTGAAGCAGTGGTTTCGACAAAATTATCATCACGATCTGGTTAAAAATCTCTATACTGATCTCCATCGGTTTGGCAGCGCTTTGGAAAGTGAAGATCCACGAATGACAACGGACCTTTTTAATATCATGATTGGTTATCAGCGATCAGGATGGACAATTAATCAAGCAGCTCAAGAATTGAAAATAAAAATCGATGATATTCAGTACTTACGTCATGACGAGATGTTAGCGGTTAGCGCTTATGCTCGTAATTTTCCTGGTCCACTGCAACAATTGCTCCTTCCGCTGATCAATGAGAGTCCACTAAACCGGAGTGCCCAAGTAACGTTTGACTTATATACCCAGGGAGAGCCAATTGAACTGATTGCTCAAGAGCGACGGTTGAAAGAAAATACAATTAGGGAGCATCTCTTGGAAGCGGCAATCCTTATTCCTGACAAGCTAGATTGGGATATCCTTTTGCCAGAGAGTAAGCGTGACGAACTTAGTCGATTCTATAAGGGCGAACCGACCGCATGGAAATTTGACGAGCAAATTGCCAGTTTTTATGAATACCGCCTATATCAAATATTTCAAGGAATAACAAATGAAAAATAAGCAAGAAATTCTAGATGTTTTACAAAATCATTTTGGCTTTGAGGATTTTCGTCCAGGCCAAGAAGAGACAATTAACGCCTTACTGGAAGGGAAAGACACTTTATCGATTCTTCCCACTGGTGCCGGGAAATCCCTTTTATATCAATTGCCAGCTTATTTATTGTCAGGAACGATCCTCATTGTTTCACCGTTGATTTCACTAATGCAGGATCAGGTTGACCGTCTTCATCGGCAGGGAGAAAAACGAGTCATTATGTTAAGCGGCCAGCTTGTCGGAAAAGAGCGAGCAAGCGTCCTCCACAATTTGAAATCATTTAAATTTATATTTACTTCTCCGGAAATGCTTGATAACCAGCAAGTTTTAACCGCGCTTAAGAAAAATAAGATTGCGTTAATGGTTATTGATGAGGCCCATTGTATCTCACAGTGGGGCCCTGATTTTCGTCCTGAATATTTATTACTAAAGGAAGTGCGGCAGCAATTAGGATCGCCGACAACATTGCTGTTAACGGCAACTGCTACTCCTCGTATTCGACAGGACATTTTGAAAAAAATGGGGATGACGACTGCCTACCAGGTAATTAAATCTGTTGACCGTCCTAACATTTTTTTAGCTGTTAAGTCCATCGCTACTCAAAAGGAAAAGGATGGTGAACTTCTGAAACTAGTTCAAAAATTCACTGGTCCCGGGATTATTTACTTTGCAAGTCGTAAGCTGGCTTCTCAGATGGCAGAATGGCTTGAAAACCAAACTGATTTAAATGTGGCGGCTTATCATGCTGGCGTTGCTCCAATTGAACGATTTCGAATTCAAAATCAATTTATGAATAATGAATTACAGGTAATTTGTGCAACGAGTGCGTTTGGGATGGGAATTGACAAAAATGATATTCGTTACGTTATTCATTATCATTTGCCAAGTAATTTAGAGAATTATTTACAGGAAATCGGTCGAGCTGGGCGTGATGGTAAGCAGAGTTTGGCAGTTCTTCTATATGCAAATGGCGATGAAATGATTCAACGACAATTAACAAGCGTTGATCTTCCGCCAGTTACAATTTTAGAGCAGATTAAGAATGGCAAGTTGTCAGCAAGTGTTTTGGGGGAGCAAGCGTCTTTATTTGCGTTTTATCTTGAACATTCTTTTACGCCGCAGCAAATAATTACGATGTTTGAGCGGCGCAAAATTCAAACAGAAAAAGAATTGCAAGAAATGGTTGCTTATATCAAAGAGGACGGTTGTAAAAGAGAATATCTTTTAACATATTTTGGTGAGCAATTTGCCGGTTCGAATGAATTTTGTTGTGATTATGAGCTTTCAGATTGGGCAACTAAACTGATTTTGCCGGTCAGTCAGCCACTTTCTGAAAACAATAAAGTAGGATGGGAAGACCGCTTAAAGGGTCTGTTAAATATTACTGAAAATTAAAGTTTCGTGTTGTTGCTAGACAATCATCAAAAGTTTGCGATACAATCAGAATGTTAATTCTCAAAATAAGGAGGCATGATTACTTTGAGTGAGGAACGGAAAGAGAGCCGACGAGCTAATGATGAATTATGGGATAAAAAGTTTACAGATAACGAAGACCTTGATAGTGATGGCCATTTATCACGAACAGAACACCGTAAGCAACGATCACATAATTCAATGATTACTACGATCTTAATCGTATTAATTATCGTTCTCGCCGCTACACCACTTATTTATTGGATTAATAATAAACAGTCCTTTAATCATCCGGTGAGAACTGAACAAGTAGCTGCTAGTTCTGAAAATAGTAAAAAAAAAGAATCTCACAGTTCGAGTACCTCTAGTGAGCATTCAAAGAAGGAATCTAGTGTAAGCAGTAGTGAATCCTCTTCTTCAAGTATTGAGGAATCAAGTTCGACACAAACCAGCCAAAGTTATAGTGCTCCGCAAAGCAGTAGTAGTTATTATCGATATAGTAGTAGTTATCGTTATGGTAATGGGTATCAAAACCGGACTACTCCTAATCGCTACAGTAGTTATCAGCAGCGTTATAACAATAACCAAACCTATAATCGCTACAATAATAATACAGAAAATACAAACCGTTATCGTTAAAAATAGAGTATTAGCAGCAATTTTTTGATAAAGTAGTGTATTGGATTGAAAATAGAGGAGTGAATAACTAATAATGTGTAAGGGATTGCAAGTAGCAATTGATGGTCCGGCCTCAGCAGGAAAGAGTACGGTCGCTAAATTAGTAGCAAAAAAGTTTAATTATGTCTATTGTGATACCGGCGCAATGTACCGAGCTATTACATTAGCAGCATTAAACCAGGGCATTGATCCAAAAGATGATAAAAAGGTTGCTGAAATTGCTCGGCAAATAAAAATAGATTTTGAACCTGGTGAAACTGAACAAAGAGTTTTCTTGGATGGCAAAGAGGTGACTCATGATATTCGGTTGCCGAAAGTAGCAGCAAATGTATCTGCTGTGGCGGCAGTTCCAGCTGTTCGCGAAGAGATGACTAAGCAACAGCGGCAAATTGCTGAAAATGGTGGAATTGTAATGGATGGACGGGATATTGGTACAACTGTTTTACCACAAGCACCCGTAAAGATATTCATGGTAGCGAGTGCCTATGAACGGGCGCGACGGCGATACGCTGAAAACCAAGCAAAAGGGATTAATACAACATCGCTTGAAGAATTACAAAAAGCAATTGAATTAAGGGATAAAAAAGACTCAACGCGAAAAGTTTCACCTCTTACACAAGCACCTGATGCAATCAAATTGGATACAACAAATATGACAATTGATGAAGTTGTGAGTGAAATCAGTAAAATAATAAAAAAAACACAAGATGAATTAGCCTAAATACTGGAAATGTGAAACAAATTTTAGTAAAATATCTTTTAGAGTTGATTGTTGCAAGGAGGATTTTTTTTAATGGCTGAAAACAACGAAAATAAAAACGATATGTTAGAAGCGCTTGATAGCATTGAACAAGTTAAGGTGGGCGATGTTGTCAAGGGTGAAGTTTTGGCAATCGATGACGATCGTCAAGCTATCGTTGGTATTAAAGATGCAGGGGTTGAAGGTGTCGTCCCTGCTAAGGAATTATCAACCAAGCCAGTTGAAGACATCAATGATGCTGTAAAAGTAGGTGACGAATTAGACTTAGTTGTCATTTCTAAGATCGGTAACGATAAGGAAAATGGTAGCTACCTTCTTTCTCACCGTCGTCTTGAAGCCCGTAAGGTATGGGATGACATTCAAAAGAAATTTGATGAAGGTGAACACATTACCGCCAAGGTCACTCAAGCTGTTAAGGGTGGATTAGTCGTTGATGCTGGAGTTCGTGGCTTCGTCCCTGCTTCAATGATTACTGATCACTATGTTGAAGACCTTAATCAATTTAAGGGTCAAGAACTTGAATTCAAGATTGTTGAAATCGAACCAAGCGAAAACCGTTTGATTCTTTCACACAAGGAAATCATTCAAGCTCAACACGAAAAGGCTGCTGAAAAGGTATTTGCTGAATTACAACCAGGCGATGTTGTTGAAGGTAAAGTTGCACGGATGACTAACTTCGGTGCATTTATTGACCTTGGCGGCGTTGATGGATTGGTTCACGTTTCTGAAATTTCATACGATCACGTTGACAAGCCTTCTGATGTATTGACTGCTGGTCAAGATGTTAAGGTTAAGGTATTAAGCGTTGACCCTGAACGTGAACGGATTTCATTATCCATTAAGCAAACTTTACCAGGACCATGGGATGATATTGAAGAAAAGGCTCCAGTAGACAGCGTATTAACTGGTACTGTTAAGCGTTTGACTAGCTTTGGTGCTTTCGTTGAAGTATTCCCTGGTGTTGAAGGTTTAGTTCACATTTCACAAATCTCACACAAGCACATTGCTACACCTGCAGATGTTCTTAAGCCAGGTCAAGAAGTTCAAGTTAAGGTAATCAATGTTGATCCTGAACACCAACGTCTTGGTTTATCAATGAAGGCTCTTGAAGAACGTCCAAAGGAAGACGAAAACAACAATAACAACGGTGAAAACTACCGTGGTCGTCGTCGTTCACGTCGTAACAATAACAACCGGAGCTTCATGAACAACGCTCCAGAAGAAGAAAGTGGCTTCTCAATGGGTGACTTAATTGGTGACAAGCTTAAGGACCTACGGAACTAGTTTCTTAAATTAATTATCTTTTAAGGGGAGGCTGGGAATTAACTCAGTCTCTTTACTTTTTTAAAGGTATTTATACAGTAGCGCAGTAGCTGGCTGGATTCCGAACGTTGATAAATCAACGTCCGGAATGCCTAGCCATCCTCGCGAGGGTGGGAAAACGAAGTCGCAAGCGACTTCTTTCCCACTCCCTCTTTAATCATTTAAAATAAAATGAAAGAAGGTGGAAAGATTGGCAAATCCAATCGTAGCAGTTGTTGGTCGTCCAAACGTTGGAAAATCAACATTATTCAATCGTATTGCGGGAGAACGGATTTCAATTGTTGAAGATACTCCTGGAGTTACTCGAGATCGTATTTATGCTCATGCTGAATGGTTAGGAAAACATTTTAGCATGATTGATACTGGCGGGATCGAAATATCAGATCAACCATTATTGACACAGATTCGCCAACAAGCAGAAGTTGCTATTGATGAAGCGGATGTAATAATCTTCGTTGCCGATGTAGAAAATGGTGTAACTGATGCTGATGAACAAGTAGCACGAATTTTATATCGCTCCAATAAACCAGTGGTCTTAGCTGTTAATAAAGTCGATAATCCAGAACGGCGGAGTGATATTTATGATTACTATTCCCTTGGTCTGGGTGAACCGTATGCAGTTTCAAGTGTTCACGGTATTGGAATGGGTGATCTTTTGGATGCTGTTATTAAAGAGTTTCCTGATAACGCTGCTAATGATGAAGATGACTCCATTCACTTTAGCTTTATCGGGCGTCCTAATGTGGGGAAATCATCACTAGTTAATGCAATTCTAGGTGAGAACCGGGTAATTGTATCTAACGTTGCCGGAACTACCCGTGATGCCATTAATACTCAATTTGAAACAGCAGATGGACAAAAATTCACAATGGTTGATACTGCTGGAATCCGCAAAAAAGGAAAAATTTATGAGAACACTGAGCGTTATTCATTGATGCGGTCCATGCGAGCAATTGATGATAGTGATGTTGTACTTGTTGTCCTAAATGCAGAAGAAGGTATTCGTGAATTAGATAAGCACATTGCTGGATATGCTCATGAAGCAGGATGTGGGGTTATTATCGTCGTTAATAAGTGGGATACATTAAAAGAAAAAGACCACCGAACGATGACAGATTTTACTAATCTGATTCGGCAAGAATTCCAGTACCTCAGTTATGCACCAATTATTTTCGTTTCGGCGAAGACAAAGCAACGGTTAAATCAATTACCGGGATTGATCGAGGAAGTATATCAACATCACCGTCAACGGATCCAATCGGCAGTCTTAAATGATGTTTTAATGGATGCAATTGCTGCCAATCCGACTCCAACACAAAATGGTCGGCGTTTGCGAGTATACTATGGGACACAGGTTGCAACCGAACCACCAACATTTGTTATCTTTGTTAATGATCCAGAGTTAATGCACTTCTCCTATGAGCGTTATTTGGAAAATCAAATTCGGAAGGCATTTGACTTTTCTGGTACACCGATCCATTTAATCAAGCGTCAACGGCAGTAAAAGTTAAAGAATTCATTGTAAAATGAAAAAACATTAAAAATGCGGCTAGAAGTTGAGAAAACCGCTTGTCAGCAGGCTTTCACTATGCTAATCTTAACAATGAAATGATACGAACTTCTCGTAGTTATTTCGTTAATTTTGGACCACTCAAAATTAACATTCACAGACGTGAGTTTAACACTCTCGTTATTTGTGGGAGGTGAAACAACATGGCAAACAAAGCAGAATTAGTAAGCAATGTTGCTACTGCAACTGGCTTAACCAAGAAGGATGCTACTGCAGCTGTAGATGCTGTTTTCAGTTCAATTCAAGCATCTTTAGCTAAGGGTGAAAAGGTTCAATTGATCGGCTTCGGTAACTTCGAAGTACGTCAACGTGCTGCACGTAAGGGCCGCAACCCACAAACTGGAGAAGAAATCAACATTCCTGCAAGCAAGGTACCAGCATTCAAGCCTGGTAAAGCTTTAAAGGACGCTGTTAAGTAATTAACAGTTAAATGTTAAAAAGAGACTAGGAAAGAATTTACTCTTCCCAGTCTCTTTTCTTTTTAAAGACTTGTTCAATGCTTAAAATCATCGATTGTGATATATTTAAAAGTGATAGTAAAAGGAGGGCATAATATGACCTACTCAGAACAAATGCTTGATCAATTAGAAGCAGGAAAATTAAAAGAAGCCCAAAACTCATTTAAACTCGCACTAATTAATGATGATGATGATATGTTATTTAGCCTTGCGGAGGAATTGTACGCATTGGGCTTTCTTCAACAGGCACGAACGATTTACTTAAAATTATTAGATTGTTATCCAGATGAAGATGAATTAAAGACTAATTTAGCGACGATTGCAATTGATGAAGGACATAATGACGAAGCTTTATCATACTTAGCCCAGATTAAACCAGACTCGCCAGCTTATGTTCAATCATTACTGGTTGCCGCGGACTTATATCAAACCGAAGAAGAATTTGAAGTGACGGAGGAAAAGTTAAAAGGAGCTTACGCGTTGGCTCCCGATGAACCAGCTGTTGAATTTGCGCTTGGTGAATTTTACTTTATGGTTGGCCAATATTCTGAAGCAATCCAATATTACTTCCAACTAATTAAAAATGGGTATACTGACTTTGCAAAAGTTGATATCGCTGGACGTCTAGGGATTTGTTACGCTCAGAGCGGTCAGTTTAAGAAGGCTTTAGGGTACTTCAATCAGGTTAAACCGGAATACCAGACTAGTGATATTCGTTTCCAAAAGGGGTTGACCCGACTTCAATTAGGAGATACTGAAAAGGCAATAAAAACCTTAGAGGATCTTATCAATGATGATAACCAATATGCGTCTGCTTATCCTGAACTAGCAAAGGCATATGAAAAGGAAAATAAGTATCAGCAGGCATTACGAGTTGTCCAAGAAGGGCTCAGTGTTGATCAATACAATGAATACCTTTATTCATTAGCAGCTGAAATTACCAGCTACCTTGGCGACCAAAAGTTAATGAAGAAATACTTGGTAAAAGCGCATGAACTTGCTCCAGAGAATATGACGATTACTTTACAATATAGTAATTTCTTGCTTCACCAACACGATGATGAGGCAAATATTAAGCTCCTGAGTCCATTGGTAAAAGAAGATGAAACAGATCCACAATTATATTGGAATCTAGCGCGGTCATATCAACGAACTGATCAGCTTGAATTAGCCGGAAAATATTATGAAGCTGCTTTGCCGGCATACAGTGAAAATCCAACATTCTTAAAAGAATTAATTAATTACTACCGCGAAACTGGTGAAACTGATAAGTTAATGGATGAATTGGAACGCTATCTCCGGTTAGTCCCAACAGACACTGAAATGCAAGATCTTTATGACCAATATGAAGATTACAAATAATTTTTAATTTAAATGAGACAGGAAACGTTAACGCTTTTAGCCGTTCTTTACGCTTCCTGTCTCTTTTTAGTAGTAACTTAATTTGTTATAATCAACTTTGATTATCAAAATGAGGACATGATTAAATGAAAATAAAACAATTACCAGCTATATTTGAACCAGCACGCCCTGTTTTACAAAAAATAGAGGAGGCCGGCTACGAAGCATATTTTGTTGGCGGTTGTGTCCGTGACACTATTTTGCATGATGAGATTCATGATATAGATATAGCGACGAGTGCTTACCCTAGTGAAATAAAGGCGATTTTTAACCATACTGTCGATACCGGAATTGAACATGGTACAGTTATGATTCTCGACCATGGAACGGGATATGAAACAACTACTTTTAGAACCGAGTCAGGTTACCAAGACTACCGCCGTCCTGATAAAGTGACTTTTGTTCGTTCATTAAGTGAAGATCTCCAGCGTCGAGACTTCACAATTAATGCCCTCGCCTTACGGGAAGATGGGGAAGTTATTGATCTATTTGACGGACTAGAAGACTTGCAAAAACATCTTATTAAAGCAGTTGGCAACCCTAATGAACGTTTTCATGAAGATGCTTTACGGATGATGCGGGCCGTGCGTTTTGCAAGTAAGCTTGATTTTGTCATTGATACTGCAACATTAAAAGGGATTAAAGGAAATGCACCATTATTAGAAAAAATTGCAGTTGAACGAATCCGGGTTGAACTAGAAAAACTATTGCTGGGTCAAAATCCAGTAGCGGGTTTAAAAGATTTTATTGCGACTGGATTGTACCAATATTGTCCAGGGTTGGAAAATGCGCAAGCTGCTTTATCGGCTTTATTAATCCTTAACCAATGGCATTTGGAAAATGAGGTCCAATTGTGGTCAGTTTTGAGCTTACAGCTCCAGCTTGATCAAAAAGAAATTGGTAAATTCTTAAAGAAGTGGAAGACAGCAAATGATTTAATTGCGCAGGTCAAAAAAGTAGTTCCAGCAGTCCAAGCAATTCGTCAACGTACGCTTACGCCAACACTAATGTTTAATACCGGTGAAACAGCCCTCCATGATGCTAACCAAGTAGCTAAGTTATATGGATGGGCAATTAATGATGAGGAATTACAAAAAGCTTATCAAAAATTACCAATTAAAAACGCTAAAGAATTAGCAATTGATGGTCGAATATTAATTACTAAAGCGGGGGTAAAACCGGGACCATTGATGGGGAAGATTCTTCAGCAATTAATGTTGGCAGTAGTAAATGGCGAAATAGCTAACGATGCAACAACCTTATTAGAAAAAGTAGAAGAGATAACGAAAGAGGGATAATATGCAAACAATGCGTGCAGAGGGCCTAACCAGCACATACGGTGAAAAGACCTTATTTGATGATATTTCGTTTATTATCAATGAAAATGATCGAATTGGACTGATTGGTGTTAATGGAAGCGGGAAAACAAGTCTTCTTAACGTAATTAGTGGGGAAGTAAACCCAGAAGGTGGCGGTCAGATCACTAAACCCAATGATTATACGATCGGTTATTTAAAGCAGCAACCAGAGCTTGATGAAAATAAAACAATCATGGAAGCTGTTTTTGAAGGTAAACAACCAGTGTTTGAAACGATTCGCCAATATGAGCTGGCGCTTGAACGCTTTACACAGCACCCGGAAGATCCACAAGCAATCGACCGTTACACAAAAATGCAGGCACGAATGGATCAAGAAGATGCATGGGAAGCAGATAGTCGGGTGAAGACGATTCTGACCCAGTTAAAGATAAAAGATGTAAGTCAAAAGATTGCTCAACTTTCTGGAGGACAAAAGAAACGGGTTGGGCTAGCACAAGTCTTAATTCAACAGCCAGATCTCTTATTACTGGATGAACCGACTAACCACTTAGACCTCGATTCGGTAGTTTGGCTCCAAGATTTTCTTCGTAGTTATAAGGGTGCCGTCCTTGTTGTTACCCACGATCGGTACTTCCTTGATCAAATTACAAATTATATCTGGGAACTATCTTTTGGTAAACTTTATCACTACGAGGGAAATTATCAGGACTTTGTAGCAAAAAAGGCGGAACGAGTAGAATTAGCTAAAGATACTGAGAAAAAGAATCAACAGCTGTATAAAAAAGAATTAGCCTGGATGCGGACAGGTGCAAAAGCCCGTTCCACAAAACAAAAGGGGCGAATCAATCGGTTCCACGAATTAGAGGGAAAAATCGGTAATCTTAAAACCGATGAAGATATTGCTATTAATCTTGGATCACAACGTCTAGGAAAAGATGTTATTCAATTTAAGGATGCTAACTTAAAATTTGATAATCATCAAATCCTCCATGACTTCAATTGGCTTGTTCAGGCAGGTGATCGAATTGGAATTACTGGTGAAAACGGGGCAGGTAAGACGAGTTTATTAAACGTAATTGCCCAACGTGTCCCTCTAGATAATGGTGTCCTTAAGATTGGTGAAACCGTTAAGTTAGGATATTATACCCAGCAAACAGAAGGAATTGACAATGATAAGCGGATGATTAGTTTCTTGTCTGAAATTGCAGATAATGTTACTGATAAAGATGGTAATAAGCTTAGCGTTACCCAATTATTAGAACGTTTCCTATTCCCTCGCTTTATGCATGGTACTTTGATCCGAAAGCTTTCTGGGGGTGAAAAGCGACGATTATACCTCTTAAAAATCTTAATGCAGCAGCCTAACGTCTTATTACTAGATGAACCAACTAACGACCTTGATATTGGAACACTGACAGTTCTTGAAGATTACCTAGATAATTTTGCGGGAACTGTTATTACGGTTTCTCATGATCGTTATTTCTTAGATAAAGTGGCCGACAATTTGCTAGTCTTCAATGGAAATGGTGATATTGAGCGTTATACGGGACGCTTTACTGATTATTTAACTGCTAAAAAAGAAGAATCAGATAAGGATAAAGAGCTTAAAAATGATCAAAAAGCCCTTGATAAAAAGCAGGCAAGTAGGCAAGAACCAGCCAAAAAAGAAAAAACAAAACTTACTTATGCTGAACAACTCGAGTGGGATCATATTGATGAAGAATTAGACGCCCTTGATCAACAGCATCAGCAATTAGAAAATGAAATGGCTGAAGCAGCAAGCGATTATACGAAAATTGCTAAGTTACAGAAGCAGCTAAATGAAATACAAGAAAAAATTGATGAAAAGACAGCTCGTTGGGAGTATTTAAGCACATACGTTGACGAGTAAAGGAAGGGAACATAAGGATGGCAACAAATATAAATGAAGAGCAATACTTAGACTTAATTCGTTATGTTTTGACGAATGGACATCAAAAGGGTGATCGGACAGGAACTGGTACTAAGTCTGTTTTCGGATATCAGATGCGGTTTGACTTAAGCAAAGGTTTTCCTATTTTAACTACCAAGAAAGTCCCATTTGGCTTGATTAAGAGTGAATTACTATGGTTTTTACGAGGTGACACTAACATTCGCTTCTTACTTCAACACAAGAATCATATTTGGGATGAATGGGCATTTAAGAAGTGGGTGGAAAGTGCTGAATATCAAGGCCCAGATATGACAGACTTTGGTCACCGCTGGCTTAAAGATCCAGAGTTTAAGCAGGTCTATCTCCAAGAAAAGAAGGCATTTTGTCAGCGAATTCTTGAAGATGATGATTTTGCCCAAAAGTATGGCGATTTAGGGCTTGTTTATGGAAGTCAGTGGCGAAAATGGAAGACGAGTCAAGGCGACACAATTGATCAAATTGCTAATGTTATCCAGCAGATTAAAACTACTCCAGATTCACGGCGGATGATTGTTTCAGCTTGGAATCCAGAAGATGTTCCTTCCATGGCTCTCCCTCCATGTCACACAATGTTCCAATTTTATGTTAATGATGGAAAGCTTAGTTGTCAGCTCTATCAACGGAGCGCCGACATCTTTTTAGGAGTTCCATTCAATATCGCTAGTTATGCATTATTGACGCATATGATTGCTCATCAATGTGGTCTAGAACCTGGCGAGTTTGTTCATACATTAGGGGATGCTCACATTTATCTGAACCACCTTGATCAAGTTAAAGAACAGCTGACAAGAACACCTCATGAAGCTCCTAAATTGATTTTACCTGTTGAACCAAAACCAATCGATCAATATGAAATGACTGATATTAAATTAGAAGGCTATACTTATGAGCCGGCAATCAAGGCTCCCGTAGCAGTTTAAAAGGAGTGGTTCAAAATGAGTGAACTGAATTTAATCTGGGCGGAAGATTTGAATGGTTGGATTGGCAAAGATAATACAATTCCGTGGCATGTTTCTGCTGATATGAAGCATTTTAAGACAAAAACTACTGGTCACCCAATTATAATGGGGCGAAAAACTTTTGCTTCTCTTGGCAATAAACCGTTGCCTAAGCGAGAAAATATTGTGCTTACCAGTCAGAACATAGATGCTGAAGGAGTGAAAGTCGTTCATTCTTTAGCTGCCCTTAAAGAATATCTTAAAGCAAATCCAAACGAATATTTTGTAATCGGTGGGGCAACGATCTATCAGCAATTACTCCCAATGGCGACAAAGCTAACACGAACGGTGATAAATAAGCAAATTGTTGGAGATACAAAAATGCCAACGATCGATTATGACCGTTGGCACTTAGTAAACCACAATAATTATGAAAAAGATGACCAGCTAATTTGTCGTTTTGAAGAATGGGAACTAAACGTATAAAAGAATTGAAAAGTACATTAATATCGTGCCGATGAGGACAAAAATATGCCAAATCAAATGGGTATATGCCGTTGGCCGGCTGTAAAAGAGGGCGCCAAGAGTAAAGGAAAGTCCTCCTAGTAAAAGCAATCCGAAGCCAACTGGACCAAGCGCATGCCAGAGAGGCATGAAGGCAACTAGACATAGCCAGCCCATTAGAATGTAAATAATGGTTGAATATTTACTTTTATGTTTTAACCAAATACATTTATACACGATTCCAATAACAGATAAGCCCCAAATCACGCCGAAAATTGTCCAGCCTAACCAGCCGCGGATACTAACTAAACAATAGGGGGTATAAGTCGCGGCAATAAGCACAAAGATCATTGAATGGTCGAGAATTTGAAAGACTCGTTTAGCTCGTGTAAAGATCAAAGCATGAAATAAGGTTGACGAAAGGTAAAAAAGAATTAAAGCACTTCCGTAAATAGTAAAGGTAACAATTCGCATGGGACTACCAGTATGAACAGCTCTGATAATTAACAAGATCAAGCCAGCAATCGATAGTCCTGCCCCAATCCCATGAGTAACCGCATTACCTATTTCTATCAGCAAAGTACGCCGATCTCTTGTCTCTTTTTGTCTATCCATCAAAAAACCCCTTTCCAAAGACCAATGAATTTTTAAAATATTTTTGTTATACTAAATAAATAGTAATTGATCCTACAAAATTAGATAAAATTGAGTATAATAGTACTTGAAATAAATTATCTAGTTCTCAATACTAGATAATTATAGCACAAATTGTTCAGGAAGAGTGGTAAGTTTCATGGCAAAGATAAAAATTGTTTGTGACTCATCAGCAGGATTAACTGATGAAGAAATTAAAAAATATGACATTACAATTATACCATTAAGTGTAATGATTGATGGGACGGTATACGTTGAGCGTGAAACAATTACAAACGAACAGTTCCCTGAAATGATGAAGAATGCTAAGTCACTACCAAAGACTTCCCAGCCACCAATTGGGAAGTTTGTAGATGCCTTTGATAAGCTAGGTGAAGATGGTAGCGAAGTATTATGCGTTACAATGATGGAATCAATTAGTGGGACCGTCCATGCGGCTGAACAAGCGGCTGGAATGACAAAGACAAAAGTTACAGTCTACGATTCCCAGTCAACCGACCAAGTAATGGGCTTCGAAATAATTGAAGCAGCCCAAGTAATTGAAGCTGGTGGTAGCGTTGAAGATGCAATTGCTAAGATGAAAGAGGTACTTAGTAAATCTGAACTTTACTTGGCAATTGATAATCTTGATAATTTAGTTGCTGGTGGCCGAATTAGTAAATTTGCTGGTGCTATTTCTAACCTATTAAACATTAAGGTTATGCTCCATGTGTATGACGGTCAGATTCATATTGAATCAAAAGGCCGTGGCATTAAATCAATGCATAAGGAATGGGATAAGATTTTAGATGAAATGGCACGGGGACCAAAAGTTAAGCGAATTGGAATTTCTCATGTCGATGCTGGCAAAGAAGTAGAACGCTTATTAGCAAAAATAAAAGAACTTTATCCAGAAATCGAGGTTACTGTTCGAGAGACAGTGCCAATTATTGCAACTCACACTGGAATGGGTGCTTGTTGTTTGCTATACTATACAGAATAATCTTTGATAAAAATAAGTGGAGAGAGTGGAAAATAACCGCTTTGTGGCGACGCGAAGCTAGTTCCACGTTATCTCACTATTGTTCATAAAAGCGGTTGAGGCTGAGAGAAAGCAAAAAGTTTTCTCCCAGCCTCTATCTTCTTAAAATTTTAAAATAAAGGACTATAGAATAGATGAAAAAGTGGATTAAATGGCTATTATTATCGCTTTTGGCTATTATGATTATTGGTGGGGGATGGTATACTGTTAACCACTTTACAAATTTAACTAGTAATAGTTCAAAAGTTGTTACACCAAAGTATGTTGAAAAGAAAAATGTAAAGCTGGTTGCATTAGGCGATTCCCTTACTCACGGTCAAGGGGATGAGAGTAATAATGGTGGATACGTTGGGGTAATTAAGAGGAAAATCGAACACCGTTACCACCAAACTAAGGTGACAACAGTCAATTACGGGGTAACAGGGGACCGATCCGACCAGATTCTTGACCGGTTAAATCAGCAATCTCAATTACGTAGTGACTTACAGAGCGCGGATGTGATTACGATGACTGTTGGTGGGAACGACTTGATGCAGATCTTGGAAAAAAACGTAATGGGCTCTGAACGGCAAGTTACCAGTAGTGTTGAAAGTGGCGAAAAGACTTATCAAAAAAAATTAATTAAGCTATTTGATGCAGTTCGAAAGGAAAATCCTAAGGCTCCTATTTTTGTGATGAGTATTTATAATCCCTTCTATACCTATTTCCCAGATGTAACGATTATTAACAAGTCAATTAATCAATGGAACCAAACTACGCAAGATACAATGAATAATTATAAGTCAATGTATTTTGTGAACATTAATAAGTTGATGTCATACGGTCAATATCAGACTAAGAGTCAGCAACAACAGCTGGTCAAGGAAGAAGAAAAGGCTAATCAAGGGCAAGTCAGTCAAAAGCGGGTTATTGAAATTATGAATCATAAGGATAAGAACCTTAATAAATACATTTCAACAGAAGATAATTTCCATCCTAATCATACGGGATACGTCAAAATTGCTGACCAATTATTTAAGGTAATGCAAAAACATGATAGCTGGGAATTCACACGGAGGTAAAAATGAAAAATTCTGAAGAAAAAAAGACTAATTGGTGGAAATGGGCCTTTTTTTGCTTAGTAGCCTTGATTGTAATTAGCTGTGGGGTTGTGTTAAACAAGGCGACTGCACCGACTCCTGCTACTACAACTAGCAAAGCAGTAAAGCCAAGCGATTCATCAGTAACGGTTGAATTGAATAAAAAACAGGTGAATGCTTTAGCTGCTAATTACCTGAATCAGTTTTTAAAAGGGCAAAAGATCCGTTATGATTTTATTGTTGGCGATCAGTATGCTACCTTGACAGGAAATACTAAGTTTCTAGGGGCTAAGGTGCGATTTGCCATTAACTTTATTCCTGAACGACTAAGTAACGGAAATATCTTGTTGCGGGCTAAGGGACTTTCAGTTGGACGGTTAAATATCCCGATCAAATTTGTGATGGGTTACATTGCAAAGAATTATAATATTCCTAAATGGGTAACAATTAACCCACAAAAGAAGACAGTTTTATTAGACCTTAGCCGTTATAGCAAGCACCGTTCTCTTAAGTACTCGGCTCAAGAAATTAACATGCAAGAAGGACGGTTTAAGTTTTTAATCACGGTCCCAACAAGTAATGAATAAATATTGGAGGAAATCAAAATGAGAATGAGTTTTTATCAGTTTTTAATGACTCAACGAAATCCGAATAGTGCAGATGAAGTTCAACAGTTTGCAAACAACGCTTTTTTGGATACTACTTTTCCTAAGCATTCCGAGGATTTTGATGAAATTTCGCATTATTTAGAAGAAAATGCTGACTATTTGCCATCAATGACAATTTTTGATGAAGCTTGGCAACGGTATATTGATGCAATGAATTAGAAAAGAAGGGAGAAAGTCAAATGGCAACAATTCAATGGTTCCCAGGACACATGGCAAAAGCATTACGCCAAATTCGTGAACAAATGCTACTAGTAGATATTTTGTTTGAGCTAGTAGATGCTCGTGTCCCCTATTCGTCACAAAATCCAGAAGTGGCACTAGCTGCAGGAGAAAAGCCCAAACTTTTAATTATGACAAAAACGGACCTAGCAGACCAGAAACGATTAAATGAATGGATTAAATACTTTGAGCAACATAATCAACCAGTTCTTGCTCTCGATTCACGCCAAAATAACGTGGCAAAAGTTGTAACGGCTAAAAGTAAAGAGATATTAAAAGATAAATTGGCAGAAGAAAAAGCCAAGGGAATGAAAAAGAGGCCAATTCGGGCAATGTGTGTTGGTGTTCCCAATGTAGGGAAATCAACTCTTTTAAATCACCTGGTAAAAAAGAACGTTGCGGCTACTGGAAACCGTCCCGGAGTCACTACTGGACAGCAATGGTTGCGGTCATCAGCAGAATTGGAATTACTTGATACTCCTGGTGTCCTTTGGCATAAATTTGCTACTCCTAAGCAGGGGATAATGCTTGCTTTAACAGGAGCAATTAAAGATAGCTTATACGCAAAGGATGATGTAGCGTTGTTTGCCCTTGATTACTTGCGGCAACATCAGCCAGAGATGTTAAAGCAACGTTACCACTTAACTGATGCAGATCTGGACGAATCGGTTGCCAATCCAGATTTACTATTAACGATTACTGCTAAAATGGGCTTTCGTGATGATTATGACCGGGCTAGTGAACGCTTGATTTTTGACTTGCGAAAGGGAAAATTAGGACCAATCACTTTGGAAGTACCCGCTGACCTAAATGAGGATGGACTAAATGAATAAGGAAACCATTAGTCAAATTAAGGCCCGTTTACAAACTATCACAGATACAACTGATCCTTACTTGCAAACTATTCGTGATGATTCGCGAAAAGGTGTTCAAGCAGCAATTCAGCAATTTGAGCGGCGGCTTGCACGGCAGAAGGAAGCTGAAGAGGCGTTCAATAACCGGTTTAAATATGAAAAGTACTACTGGGAAAAGGGATGTCAGTATGTTGCAGGAATGGATGAAGTAGGAAGAGGACCATTGGCTGGGCCGGTGGTTACTTGTGTAGTAATTTTAAATGCAGATTTTGACCTGATAGGGGTAACAGATTCCAAACAGTTAACTAGGCATGAACGAGAAAATTTGTATTTACGAATTGTTGATGAGGCGGTTGAAGTTAGCATTGCGGTAAATGATGCGCCAGTGATTGATCAAATGAATATTTATGCTGCTACCCAGGATGCAATGATTCGGGCAGTTAATCACCTTCACCATCGACCAGATCATCTGATTGTTGATGCTGTCCCGTTAGCAATTGATATTCCTCAGACGACTTTGATCAAGGGGGATCAAAAGAGTATTAGCGTTGCTGCAGCCAGTATTGTCGCAAAAGAATACCGTGATCACCTAATGCGGGACTATGATTATGTTTATCCAGGGTATGGTTTTGCACAAAATATGGGTTATGGAACCAAAGAACATTTAGCCGGCTTAGAAAAAATGGGGGCAACTCCTATTCATCGGCGTTCTTTTAATCCCGTTCCAAAATATTTAAATTAAAAAATGCATTTTCAAAAAGCTTTCGTATATAAATATAGGGAGGCTTTTTTATGTTACAAGTAAACGATTTTCTATTACGGTTAAGTTTATGTCGCGGAATTGGCTTAGTTTCAAAGTATCGTCTATGGGAGTGTGCTCAACAGGCGCGCTGCTTTAATAATATTGACTATTTGATTGACCATGCAAATGTTAGCTTACGAAGTGCGTCGTCATTGAAAAATAATTGGACAAGTCCAGAGCTTGATCAAGCAGTGGCCTTAAACAGTCAGGAAAAATTTATTACAATTGCGGATCCGTTATACCCGATCACCTTGAAAGAAACGTACTGTCCGCCCTTGGTATTGTTTTATCGTGGTAATCTGAGCTTGCTCCATCAGCCTTCAATTGGTGTTGTTGGCACTAGGCAGATAACTAATTATGGACAGAGCGCTTTACGAGGATTGCTGCCACCAGTAATTAAGCGGCAGATAGTAGTAATCAGTGGTTTAGCTCAAGGAGTAGATGGTTTTAGCCATGAACTGGCGTTAAAACATGGTGGCCTTACTATCGGAGTGATTGGGACGGGTTTAGATCAAGCTTACCCCCGAAATCACCAAGTCCTTCAAGATGAGGTTGCCAGACAAGGATTAGTAATTTCTGAGTATGGGCGGGGTGAATCACCTGTGGCTTATCACTTCCCAGAAAGGAACCGAATTATTGCAGGTTTAAGCGAAGTGGTTTTGGTTGTCGAGGCAAAGAAAAGGAGTGGGAGTTTAATCACCGCGAATATCGGTTTAGATGAAAATCGGTCTGTATGCGCTATTCCTGGAAGGATTGATGCTCCCTTATCAGTAGGATGTAACAGTTTAATCGCAGCTGGCGCGAAACCAATTCTCAGCGCCCAAGATCTGCTAGATGAGTTTCGGCTGTACGATTCAAGGGCTTGATTTCTGGTGAGAAGTTGATTAAAATGTTTTGTTCAGTTAGAGATTATATTTGACAGATGGTAGTCAAATGGATTAATAATATTATTGAATGAAATATTAAAAATGTTAGGAGCCTACCAGAATGGCAACCAAAACAACCAAATCAACGGCGAAAAAGACAACTCGTCGCCGTTCAAAAATTAAAAAAAATCTGGTGATCGTGGAGTCACCATCAAAGGCAAAAACAATCGGTAAATTTTTAGGCCGGTCCTATAAGGTTGTGGCTAGTTTAGGTCATATTCGGGACTTGCCAAAAAGCCGGATGGGGGTAGATATTGAAAATGACTACACCCCTGATTACATTTCAATTCGGGGGAAGGGTGATGTAATTAAGGAACTACGGAAGGACGTTAAAAATGCAAAAGCCGTATATCTTGCATCTGACCCGGACCGTGAAGGGGAAGCAATTGCCTGGCACGTTTCAAATATTTTAAAGCTTGACGATGATCAAAAGAACCGGGTTACCTTTAATGAAATTACTAAAGATGCTGTTAAAGAAGCTTTTAAGGAACCCCGAGAGATTAATATGGATCTCGTGGATGCCCAGCAAGCACGACGGGTATTAGATCGATTAGTTGGATATTCAATTAGCCCAATTTTATGGAAGAAAGTCAAAAAGGGCTTAAGTGCTGGTCGTGTTCAATCAGTTGCCCTTTATCTGATTATTCAACGTGAAAATGAAATTAAAAACTTCAAACCAGAGGAATACTGGACAATTGATGCTGATTTCAAGAAGGGCAAAGAAGAATTCAAGGCTAGTTTTTACGGTGAAAATGGTAAGAAGGTTTCCTTGAAGAATAATGATGATGTTCAGGCAGTCCTTTCTAAAATCGATAAAAAGAAAGATTTCGATATTACTAAGGTGACTAAAAAAGAACGTCGGCGGCAACCACAGCCACCATATACGACCTCGACCATGCAACAGGATGCTAATCGTCGTTTGAACTTCCGAACACGAAAGACAATGATGGCAGCACAAATGTTATATGAAGGGATCGACATTAAAGAAGGAGCACCGGTTGGGTTAATTACCTATATGCGGACGGACTCGACTCGGGTGGCGTCAATTGCTAAGCATGAAGCGTCTAACTATATTCATGAAAACTATGGAGCAGAATATGCGGCAATAAAGCCGGTTAAGGGAAAATTACCTGAAGGGGCCCAGGATGCTCACGAAGCTATTCGGCCAACTTCAGTCTATCGGACACCAGCTAAAATGAAGCAATATTTAACCTCCGACCAGTATAAACTTTATAATTTGATTTGGTCGCGGTTTGTGGCTAGTCAAATGACTGCGGAAGTAATTGATACGATGAGCGTTAACCTCCAGCAAAATGGGGTCGATTTCCGTGCAAATGGATCAAAAGTTAAGTTCCCTGGGTTTACGAAAGTATATAAGCGAGGAACTGAAAAAGATAACTTGTTGCCAGAATTAACTGAAGGTGACAAGGCAAAAATGATAAAGGACGATCCAGCTCAGCACTTTACCCAGCCACCTGCTCGTTATACAGAAGCGACTCTTATTAAAACCTTGGAAGAAAATGGCGTCGGTCGGCCATCAACCTATGCGCCAACCCTTGATACGATTCAACGACGGTACTATGTTCGCCTTGTATCACGCCACTTTGAGCCAACTGAATTGGGTGAAATTGTCAACCGAATTATCGAAAAGCAATTCCCTGATATTGTCAATGTCCAATTTACTGCCGATATTGAAGGCAAACTTGATGAGATTGAAGAGGGTAAGCAGAACTGGATTAATGTTGTTGATAAATTCTATCAACCATTCTCAAAAGAAGTTGATGCAGCTGAAGAAGAGGTTGATAAGATTGAGATGAAAGATGAGCTTGCTGGCACAGATTGTGAAATTTGCGGGGCCCCAATGGTTATTAAAATGGGTCGTTATGGTAAGTTCTATGCATGTTCTCGTTTCCCAAATTGTCGGAATACCAAGGCGATTGTAAAAGATACCGGAATTACATGTCCAAAGTGTGGGCAAGGAACGGTTGTTGAACGAAAATCAAAGAAGAACCGAACTTTCTATGGTTGTTCCCGTTATCCAGATTGTGACTTCGTTTCATGGGATAAACCGATTGGACGTAATTGTCCTAAGGATGGGCACTTCCTTGTTGAAAAGAAAGTCAAGGGTGGTAAACAGGTTGTCTGTCCAAATGGAGACTACCAAGAAGAAGTTCAGAAGTAAAAGCTCTACTTCATTTTTACTGAATTTTACTTAAATATTTATTGAAAAGGGTTCCAAAATCTGCTATTGTGCGTTTGGAACCTTTTTTATATACTTAATGTTAAACGATTATCAATTGAAGGGATCGATAACAATGATTACTTTACAAAACCAACAATTAACCGTAAAAATTGATGAATTAGGTGCTCAACTACATAGTATTAAACGGCAGGATAACGGAATCGAATACTTATGGCAGGGGGACCCCGCTTCATGGAATCGCCAAGCACCAATCCTCTTTCCGTTCGTTGGCCGCTTAAAAGATGATCAATATCAATATGGCAACCAAACTTATCATCAAACACAACATGGTTTTGCACGTGATCGAAAATTCCAAGTTATTGAGCAAACACCATCGATGGTTGTGATGGAACAGCATGATGATAGTGAAACTAAGAAGGCATTCCCTTTTTCATTTAGTCTTCAAGTAAAATTTGAATTAGTTATTGATAAAGTTGAAATTAGCTATGTGGTGAAGAACCCGAGCGGAGATGAAACCTTAATCTATGCCATTGGAGCACATCCTGGTTTTAATATGCCGTTAACTAGTACTGGGAGTTTTGAACAAACAGAATTAAGCGTTAAACCGGCAACAGAATATTCACGGATCGTTTTAGATGGCGCCTATAACGATTCAGCTCATCCACAATTGATTAATATGCAGGATTCATTATCACTTAATCATGATCTTTTTAATAAGGATGCTATTATTTTCAAAACAGATGGCGGCCATTTTACAGCCAAATTAACGGATACTGTTGCTAATCACGGGGTCGTAGTTGATACTTTTAATACAGAATACGTGGGAGTTTGGTCGCAATATCCAAGTACAGCTCCATTTGTATGTGTGGAACCATGGTGGGGAATAGCAGATAATGTCAAGGCTGATGGGCTCCTCCTCCATAAGCAAGGGATGCACCGTCTAGCACCAAATGAAACAGATAATTATCATTTTAGTATTAAGCCATTTTAACGAAAAAATAGGAGACTGTGAAACTTTCCATTTCCAGTCTCCTATTTATTTAGCTTCTTTTCTCGTAAATAATAGCCAAGGCCAAAACTTACCATTGATTCTTTTCCTGATAAAATTCGGTGAATGTTTGATCGGTGGCGGTAAAAGACCACTCCTGTTAATATTCCTGCCACGATTGCTAAAATCCAAGCATGAATGAAGAGGGCGATAATGAAAATTGCACTAATCCCTACCATACTGGCGGTACTAACCATACTTGTCAAGCATAAGACAAAGATAAAAATCAAACAGGCAACAACAAAGAGGAGGGGGTTATAAGCTAAGAGAATCCCCGCGCTAGTTGCCACCGCTTTCCCGCCATGAAAATTATCGAATATTGATACAGTGTGACCAAGACTAGCAAAGAGTCCGATCAATAGGGGGTTAACGGTTCCAGATATCCCTAAAAAGTATGGCTGACTGGCAGCGAGTGTTCCCTTTAGAATATCGATAACCAAAACAACGACGCCCGCCTTAAATCCCAATGTTCGAAAGGTATTTGTTGTTCCGATATTACCGCTACCTAACTTGCGAATATCTTTATGATAAATATACTTACCGATCCAGAGGCCAGTTGGGATTGAACCTAAGAGGTAAGCAATAATAATCATCCCAATAATTTCAAAAATCATATAAATAGCTCCTTAATAATAGCTTATACAGCTTTTAAGCATAGCATGAATATTTAATTTTAACCACTAGGAAGACACAATTTGCCAATCTACTAAGTTTTCAGTATCATTTTAATTATGAATTGAAATTGTGGCCGGTTTAGCTTTACAATTAACAAATGTAAATGGTAAAATAACTTTCCGAACATACGTTTAGGTATAATATTGGCAATGGGAGGTCATTTTGTGGCCAAAGAAGAAGTAAAATATGATGCCTCATCCATACAAGTATTAAAAGGGCTTGAGGCAGTACGAAAAAGACCAGGGATGTATATTGGGTCTACTGACTCACGTGGATTGCACCACCTGGTATATGAAATAGTAGATAATGCCGTTGATGAAGCATTATCCGGTTATGGTGATGAGATTAACGTCACCATTGAAGCAGACAATGCGATTACAGTTCAAGATCATGGTCGGGGGATGCCGGTTGGGATGCATGCTTCCGGTAAGCCGACACCTGAAGTTATTATGACGGTTCTCCATGCTGGAGGAAAATTTGGTCAGTCAGATGGTTATAAAACTTCAGGAGGGCTTCATGGTGTTGGAGCTTCCGTAGTAAATGCCTTATCATCACATTTGACGCTGACAATTGTCCGTGATCACGTCCGTTACCAAGAAATTTTTAAGGATGGCGGTCAACCAGTTGGAACGTTGAAAAAATTAGGAAAAACTAAAGCTGAGAACGGAACGACCGTCTCATTCAAGCCGGACCCGAAGATTTTTTCAACTACTGTTTATGACTACAATACCTTAGCTAATCGGCTCCGTGAGTCGGCCTTTTTATTGAAAGGGATTAAGATTACCCTTACCGATAAGCGAGCTGGTCAAGAAAAACAAGATGTATTCCAATTTGACAATGGAATTCAAGAATTCGTTTCTTATCTTAACGAGGGTAAGGACGTTTTAGGAAAGACGCTCTACTTTGACGGAAAGCAAGATGGGGTCGAAGTTGAAGTAGCGGCTCAATATAATGATGGTTACTCTGAGAGCTTGTTATCATTTGTCAATAATGTCCGAACTCCAGATGGTGGTACTCATGAAGCCGGATTCCGGAGTGCCTGGACGAAAACTTTCAATGAATACGCAAAAAAGGTTGGGCTGTTAAAGGCTAATGATAAAAATCTAGAAGGTAGTGATGTTCGAGAAGGGTTAACAGCCGTTATTTCTGTCCGGATTCCTGAACGTCTACTTCAATTTGAGGGTCAGACAAAGGATAAACTGGGAACTCCTGAAGCACGGAAGATTGTTGATGCGATTGTCAGTGAGCAGCTTAACTATGCCCTAATGGAAAATGGCGACTTTGCTCAGATGTTAATTCGTAAGGCATTAAAGGCGCGTGAAGCTCGAGAAGCTGCCCGTAAAGCCCGTAATCAAGCTCGTGGTGGTAAACGAAAGGGCAAAAAAGAACGCAATCTTTCTGGAAAATTGACTCCGGCCCAATCAAAAAATGCTAAGAAAAATGAATTATTCCTAGTCGAAGGGGATTCGGCCGGTGGTTCAGCCAAGCAGGGGCGTGACCGTAAATTCCAAGCAATTTTACCATTACGAGGGAAAGTGCTAAATACAGAAAAGGCGAAGTTAGATGATGTATTAAAAAACGAAGAATTGAACACAATTATCTATACTGTTGGTGCTGGTGCTGGTTCTGAATTTAACGTTGAAGATTCAAACTACGATAAGATTATTATTATGACTGATGCCGATGATGATGGTGCTCATATTCAGATTCTTCTTCTTACCTTTTTCTACAAGTATATGCGGCCAATGATCGAAGCTGGAAAGATCTATATTGCTCTTCCACCACTTTATCGCTTGCAACGCGGACGTGGAGCTAAGACTAATATCACGTATGCGTGGACTAATGAAGAATTAACAAAATTGACTAAAAAGATGGGCAAGGGAGCACAATTACAACGGTTCAAAGGGCTTGGTGAAATGAATGCTGATCAGTTGTGGGAAACGACGATGAATCCAGAAACTCGGACACTAATCCAAGTTCGGATCGAGGATGCTGAATTAGCTGAGCGTCGTGTAACTACCTTAATGGGTAATAAGGTGGAACCACGGCGGGAATGGATTGAAGAAAATGTCCAATTTACGTTAGCCGATGATCAAGAATCTGATAAATTAGTTGAGAATAAAGGACAATTACCTCAAACTAAAGAGCCTACAATTAATACATGGAATAAATAGAGAAGGGAATCAAGTTTTGTGAGAAACGGAAAAATTGAACATATGACGCTCGAACAGATCATGGGTGATCGTTTTGGGCGTTATTCAAAATCAATTATTCAAGAACGAGCTTTACCTGACATTCGTGACGGATTAAAACCGGTCCAGCGCCGGATCTTATTTGCCATGAATAAAGATGGAAATACTTATGATAAAGGGTTTCGTAAGTCTGCTAAATCAGTCGGGAACGTAATGGGTAACTTCCACCCCCACGGTGATAGTTCAATTTATGAAGCATTAGTTCGGCTAAGTCAGGATTGGAAATTACGTGAACCCCTAATTGAAATGCATGGTAACAATGGATCAATGGATGGTGATCCACCAGCGGCCATGCGTTATACTGAAGCGCGGCTTAGTAAAATAGCAGGTTTAATGCTTCAAGATATCGACAAAGATACAGTTGAAATGGCCTTAAACTTTGATGATACTGAAAAAGAACCGACAGTTTTACCAGCACGTATTCCTAACTTACTCGTTAATGGAGCAACTGGAATTTCTGCTGGATATGCTACTGAGATTCCAACACATAATTTAAGCGAAGTTCTTGATGCACTGATTTATCTTATCAAGCATCCAACTGCTTCTTTGGATAAGTTAATGGAATTTATTCCTGGCCCTGATTTCCCAACTGGTGGAATCATTCAGGGGATTGATGGCATTCGTAAGGCATACCAGACTGGTCGCGGTCGGGTTGTAGTGCGAGCAAAAACGGAGATTGAAACCTTGCGGGGTGATCGTCAACAAATTAATGTGACGGAGATTCCTTATGAAGTAAATAAGGCGCAACTGGTTAAGCGAATTAACGATCTGCGCCTTGCCAAAAAAGTTGAGGGAATCGCGGAAGCTCGCGATGAAACTGATCGTAGTGGATTACGAATTGCAATCGAACTAAAGCGGGGAGCTAATGCGAACGGTATTCTTAATTACTTATTAAAGAACACTGATTTACAGATTAACTATAACTTCAATATGGTTGCGATTGATGACCAGCGACCAATGCGTGTTGGATTGAAGCGAATTTTGACTTCCTATCTCGAATTCCAGAAAGAGATTATTCGTCGACGGACACAATATAACCTAACGAAGGCTCAACAACGTTTGCATATTGTCGAAGGGTTAATCAAAGCACTCTCAATTTTAGATAAGGTCATTAAAACGATTCGAGCAAGTAAGAATCGTAAGGATGCAAAGGAAAACTTAGTAAAAGAATACAACTTTACACCTGAACAGGCTGAAGCAATTGTTACCTTGCAACTTTATCGCTTAACAAATACGGATGTAACTGAGCTGAAAAAAGAACAAGAACAATTAAATTCACGGATTAATGAATATCAGTTAATCTTGACTAACGAAAATGAGCTAGCAAAAGTTCTTACTAAGGAAATTAGGGCCATTAAGAAGGAATTTGGCAATCCACGACGGACCAAGATTGAAAATCTTGTTGAAAAACTTGAGATTGATACTAAAGTTACGGTTGCCAACGAAGATGTTGTGGTCTTAGTTTCGCATGCGGGCTATATCAAACGAAGCAGCATTCGTTCCTTCAAGGCATCGGAGGCAGAAGAAAACGGTCTCCGAGAAGACGATTACCCATTATTGATTCAACAAACAAATACATTATCGCATTTATTTATGTTTACCAATCTTGGGCATATTATTTACCGCCCAATTCATGAAATTGCAGATGCGCGGTGGAAAGATACCGGCGAACATATCTCACAAACAATCGGTTTAGCGGATAATGAAGAGATCATTAAAGCAATGATTTTTGATAAACTAGATCAGCCAGGAACAATCATCATGGGAACTAGCGATGGTCAAGTAAAGCAAACGGCCTTTAATGACTATAAGCCTGGTTCACGTTACAAGAGCCATGCAAGTGTCGCAATTAAGCTTAGGGATAATGCGCAAGTTGTAAATGTTGATTACTATGAACCAACAAATGAGAACCGTTCACTATTGACGATTAGTCGCCAAGGATATGCAGTGCGGTATGATGTTGCAGATGTTCCTGTAACAGGAATCCGGACAGCTGGTGTACGGGCCATTAATTTGAAAGATGATGACCAAGTAGCAGATCAAATCTTGGTTAAGGATGGTCAAGATATTGCTGTAATTACTCAACGAGGTGCATTTAAGGAAATGCCAATTGATGAGATTGAAGTTGGGGCACGAGCACGGCGGGGCGAACTTGTCCTTCGGCGGTTGAAATCACATCCTCATGAAATTGCAGACTTCCTTGCTTACGACCATGATTATCAAGGTGCTTTTGAGACTATTACTAACCGGCCAGCATTCCAAGATATAATGGCTACTGACCATCATCTAAGTTCGATTAAGTCAAATGGAACTTTTGTAATTGATACCGATACGCAAGGGGAACCAATAAAACTTCGAATGAAACAAACGAATGTTTTATCCGAAGAACCTGTTAGCCAAAATTAAAAGAAGGCGAAAAGTTTGGCGTATATTAAAGAAATTCGTGATTTAGTTGGGAATCGTCCCTTAATAATGACCAGTGCTTCTGGGGCACTCTTAAACAAGCAGAAGGCTGTTTTACTTCAAGAACGGGCGGACACTGGTGATTGGGGTTTCCCAGGCGGCTACATGGAATTTGGCGAATCTTTTGAGCAAACTGTAAAGCGGGAATTTAAAGAAGATGCGGGAATTGAAGTCGTGCCTGTCAAACGACTAGCAATTTTTGATCAGAATTTTTACACTTATCCTAATGGTGACCGCGTTCAACCAGTTAATGCTTTTTACTTAGTTGAAGAAAGTAGCGCTAAGCATTATCAGCCCAAAATTACAGAAACGACAACTACTGAATATTTTTCGTTAGATAAAGAACCACCACGTTTTTTTAACAGTCAGCATGAACAAATGTGGCAGATCTTAAAAGATTTTATTCATAATAGGAAAGATATTTAATAATTGTTCTTTAATCTATTAACTTCCATGATAGAATAGAAAATGTAGATTGTTTCACCTACTAGAAATAACTAAGATTAAAGTAGTGAACAAACAGGAGGAATTTATATGAGCAAAGAATTAGTATTTGGACACCAAAAGCCTGATACAGATGCGATTACCGCTGCAATGGCATTTTCATACTTCCAAAATCAATTGGGATACGAAACTGAAGCAGTTGCTTTAGGTGAACCAAATGATGAGACTAAGTTTGCATTGAAGACTTTCGGTATGGAAGCACCACGCGTAATCGAAACCGCTGCAAACGAAGTAGATAAGGTAATGCTTGTAGACCACAACGAACCACAACAAAGTGTTAATGATATCGACAAGGTCACTGTAACGCACTTAGTTGACCACCACCGAATTGCCGGCTTTGAAACGGCTCAACCACTCTGGGCAACTGTTCGTCCTTACGGTTGTGTAAGTACAATCATTACAGAATTGTTCCAAGAAAAGCACATTAATATTCCCGCTAACTTGGCTGGGATGATGCTTTCTGCTATCATTTCTGATACCTTGCTTTTGAAGTCACCAACTACAACTGACCACGATCGTGAAGCTGTTAAGTACTTAGCAAAGATCGCTGGTGTTGAAGATTACGAAAAGTACGGCATTGAAATGCTTAAGGCTGGTACTAACCTTGGTGCTAAGTCTGATGCTGATATCGTTGATGGTGATGCTAAGACCTTTGAACTTGGCGGCAAGAAAGTTCGTATTGGTCAAGTTAACACCGTTGATTTAGATGATGTTTTTGCTCGTCAAGCTGATCTTGAAAGTCAAATGCAAAGTATGATGGATGATAACGATTATGATTTATTCTTATTAATCGCTACTAACATCTTAAACAGTGACTCAGAGTTATTAGTTATTGGTGATCCTGCTGAAAAGGTTGAAGCAGCCTTTGGTAAGAAGCTTAACGAAAACAAGCGGATGAATTTACCGGGTGTTGTATCACGGAAGAAGCAAGTTGTTCCTCCTTTGACTGATGCATTCGAAGGTTAATAAATAAATTAATTTAAAAAACTGAGAAAGATTTTGCGATTTTTCTCAGTTTTTTTGAGCTTTAAATTTCAAAGCTTATTCTTAATTAGTTAAAATATAAGTACAGATTTTAAGAAATGGGGTTGATATTAATGAATATCACATTTACTGATCAAGCTATCGAACGTTTACAGCGTTATGAACTGTCATCTAAGAAGATACTCCTAGATTTTGATGATGGGGTTGGTCCATTTTCTGCCGTTGGGGGTTGCAGTTTAGATGGTGATTATCGACTAATCCTTGTCAAAGAGGATTTAGATACCCCCGATTATAATGAAAAGATTACCTCTAATTTAGGGGATGTTTTTATTAAAGACCATACAGCAGTTCAATTTGATGATGAAATGGAAGTAAGGTTTAACCCGCGTTACTTTACAATGCCACTTGTCAGTCCTAAACGCGTTTTAACAGATAATCTTGAAGTTCTGGATCTTAGTAATACAGACTTAAATTCTCAAATTGATCGAGCACACGATTGCTAGCAATATAATAAGGGAGCGTGATAGAAGCCAGATACGACTTCATGATCATGCTCCCTTATTGTTTTTAAAGAATAATCCTGAAGATAAAAGTGATAATAATTGCAAAAATTCCAATAATCGTTGCATAGGAAAAATGTTTACGTTGAGCTGGTTTAATTAATGCTTGTCTCCCCATGAAGATTGTGAATAAAGCCCATAAAAAAGTAGCAATAAGCAAAATATACAATTTCCAGTTGATTGGGAGATGATGGTAAAAATCGCCATAAAATACCATCATGCCGATAAACATCACAATAGCATAGGCATAATTATCGCGGTGAAAGTTAAAATTAAAAAGATAAGCAAACGCGCAAAATAATAAAATGCTAATAATATCGTTAAAAATCATACCCTCTACATACTTCCTTATGATTTTTATTATAGTCATTAACAGGATAAAGATAAAATATTAAGAAGCAATCGCAAATAATATGATATGATGATCTTGTTAGAATTAATGAAGGCGGTGCTTACAGTGAAGAAAAAAGCTATGCGACGAGAAATAAAATTATTAACTGAAGAAAATCAACAATTACGGCGATATACCTTGCTAGCATCAATCGGAATTTTATTAAGTATGATGATTGGGTTAGTTCGAATGGTTCAGAAAAATTAGTTCAGGAAATTTTTTAGAGGAAAGTATAGTGGAGTTACAATACCGCAAAGCGACACTTGAAGATTTACCCAAAATTGTTGAAATTTATAATCAAATTATTCCATCACGGTTAGCGACTGCAGATCTCACCCCGATAACGGTTGACGAACGCAAAGAATGGTTTGAAGCATTTGACGAAAATCATCCAATCTGGGTAATTGAACATCAAAATGAGGTTCTCGGGTGGGTGGCCCTTGAACATTTTTATGGTCGTCCAGCATATAATCATACTAGTGAAATTGCTATTTACCTTGATCAACGGTTGCGGAAACAAGGAGTTGGTACAAAAACCATGGAATTCATTATTGGTCAATTGCCTAATTTAGCAGTTGATACAATCGTGGCTTATATTTTTGGCCATAATATTCCAAGCCTAAAGTTATTTAAATCGTTTGGTTTTACTCAATGGGGCCTTTTACCACAAGTAGCAGAGCTTGATGGGATTAAACGTGATTTAGTTATTTTAGGCCGCCATTTTAAATGATTATTATGTAAAAGAGTGTGATAAAAGTTCAGTCACATTTCAGAGGAAGCAAACGGAAATAGGCCCCCAACGCCCAGTAAAGCCGAACGCTGGAGGCCTATGTTGCATATAGGGGCTTCATGTTGAAAACGAAAGTGCCCGTGATACTTGGCTCGTTCCCTTATTTTGTATCTTTTTCTACTTCTTCTCTTGTTTTAACATCATTGATATGTAGCTCAAACTTAACTAAATTCAAGCCAGTCATTTTATTGATTGCGTGTTGTACCTCAGAACAAACTGCCTTAAAAATTTCTGGAGCGCTTTTGCCATATTCGATGGTAGCTTCCATTTTTAATGCGACTTGCTTTTCACCAACATCGGCATTAATACCCTTGGTTGGATTGCTTCCGGAAGTTACTTTATCTGCTAATTCACTAAACATATTTCCATCAAGGGAAAGGATTCCAGGAACTTTGCTAGCGGTGATCCCAGCGATTTTTTCAATTACTTGATCATCGAATGTTAATTGCTCATCAATTGTTTTATTATTTGTAGTGGTTGTCATATTAATTCCTCCTTGAATTAGTTGGCAAATTTATCTAACATTTTTATCGCAAGTTTATTTAATGAATAGCCTCTTGCATCAAGAACATAGCCAATTCCGCCTAAGATAGTGACAGCTAACAGAATGCCAATCATTGGGAAAAAGCCCCACATAATCCAACTAATGCTGATAAGCAGTCCTAAGATAACGCCAATTGTAGCAAGTTTCATATAGTACCTCCTTTTTAGACAATGTTGACTGATTCTTTGTTTGAGTAGGGACTTAGCTTAATGTGTAATTTATTAAGATCAATGTCGAAGTCCCGTTTAAGGTTTTCTTTAATTGTCTGGAGTAGTACTGTATGAATTAGTTTTGGATTGGTCCTCTTAGAGAGCATTCCATGAACGGTGACGTCTGCGTTGTGATTGTTACGGTGCATCTTGAGGTTAATCACTGGGTTATAAAGGTCAAATTTGGCAATTGAAGTAGTTAAGCTGTGTTCAACTGCATGCTGATCAATTTGAACTTTATTAGCACCATCTCTAGCGATTGTCATTTGTTTAGTTGTTGTGGGACGAAAAACAGCAATTGCTATTACGGTTAAAGCAACAATGATTAAAAATACTGCGACTCCTGCTGAGAAACTTTGACCGATGGGGCTATAAAGCCAATCATTAACTGGAATTGTCCAAGTTTGGTCACGATAAAACCATAATGATACGACAACAATTCCAACGATTACTTGAAGCATCATTACAAATGAAACCCACCATTTTTTCCATGCGGCCATTAGTACCACTTCCTTTCTATAAATAATTTTTTAGTACAAGCTAATAGTAACATGTTCGGAAGCGTTTTACATTACTTTTTGAAATGCTAAAGGTAATATTAAGAACCTGTTAACAGAATAGTCATAATTAAAAAATCGATCTCACATCGGAAAATGATTGTAAGATCGATTTTTTGATTCTTTAATTGTTTTGGCGTTCTTGTAGTTTAGCGATTTCAGAATAAGCCGGAGCAAGCATATCTTCAATTTGTTGGAAGAGTGGAGTATAGCGTTGATATACTTTTACTGCGGCTGGATCTGGTTGGTAAGAACTAACCTTACCAATGAACTTCTGTGGTGTATCAAGACTATCGATCATTCCCAGGCTTTGCATAGCCATAACTACTGACCCGAGGCAGCCAGATTCAAATGAGTCAGGAACGTTAACCGGACAGTTTAAGATATCAGCAAGCATTTGGCGCCATACTTTTGAGCGAGCAAAGCCACCTGTTGCAGTAACGCTCGCTGGTTCACCGACTAACGCTCGTACTGCTTGGAAGACTGTTGCAATGTTCATGCTAATTCCTTCCATAACTGCTCGTAGCATATCAGCCCGTGTATGGATATGAGAAAGCCCAAAGAAACTACCACGCGCTTTAGCATTCCACAATGGTGCCCGTTCACCGCCCAAGAAGGGATGAAAGAGAAGCCCATGCGCGCCTGCTGGTACTCCTTCAATAACGTGATTTGCCAAAGTATAAGGATCGACCTGTTCGTTTTTAACTGCACTACTATCGACAAGGTGTTTTACTGCCCATTCATAGACATCGCCACCGTTATTAAGCGGACCACCAACGACCCACAATCCTTTATTAATAGCATAGCAGAAGAGGCGACGTTCTGGGTCAATAACAGGATGATCAGTTACGACTCGTACAGCTGCGGAAGTACCGATTGTAATTGCTACTGTATTTTGCTTGGTTGCACCAACACCAATATTTGAAAGGGCACCATCGTAAGCACCATAAACAAATGGCGTATCAGCTGGTACTCCTAGTTTTTCTTGGGCTTCGGGCACTAAACCAGTTGCTTGAGTTGTTCCATCGACAATTTCAGGCAGTTGATCTTTGGTTATTCCTGCAACCCGAAGAGCCTGGTCATCCCAATCACAAGTTTTAAGGTTCATCAAGCCAGTTGAGGAAGCGATTGACATATCAACCTTAAATTCATTAAATAATCGGTAGAAAAGGTAAGCCTTAATATCAGCAAAATATGCTGTGCGACTAAATAAATCTGGTTCGTCTTCCCTTAACCAAAGGAGCTTTGTCAATGTTGACATGGGATGAACAGGAACCCCCGTCTTCATATATAATTGTTGTCCTTCAGTCATCATCTTGAGGTTATCTGCCGCGCGCTGAGCTCGACTATCAGCCCAGGTGATTAACCGTGAAAAGGGCTTCTTATCTTTATCTAATAAGAGGAGGCTTTGGTTTGCACTTGAGATTGAAACTGCTAGTAGTTTCCCCGTACTGAGATCAGCTGCCGTAGCCACATCATGGATAGCTTGTTCAGCAGCATTGATTACTTCTTCTGGCTCTTGTTCTGCCATTCCCGCGGCATTACGGTGCAACTCGTAGCCATAGTTAGCTTGTGTGATCACCTGTGCATCTTGACCATATAAAACGGCCTTTGTGCTAGAGGTTCCAACGTCAACACCAATTAAGTAGTTCATTTATTGTTCTCCTTTAAAACTCAATTTAATTCTCTTTGTAATATTATATGCTAAAGTGACTGGTGTGCAATGATTTCAACTGGTAAAAGGGTAGTGGAACTGATGGTACTTTGTTGATTAATTTGCGTTAAAAGCTTATTAGCTGCTAAATTACCCATTAGCTCCATATCTTGCTTCAACAGAAAGATTCCATTAGCGACATATTGCGACCATTCCCAATCATCAAAGCTAACTAAGCCAAGATCGTCAGGGAAGGAAAGGTTTAGTTCCTTAAAAATCGCTAAAAGATCAAATAAAATGGGCCCCATTAATGAAACGACAGCAGTTTTGCCTTTGAGTTCATTTAACTGTTGCAAAAACATTTTAGCAAGCCACTGCCGATCATGTCCCCGAGTTTCAATATTGTGATAGCTTAGCCCATTATCAGCAGCAGCAACCTTTAAACCGGCAATTCGAGGGATTTGACCCGATGCCTCCGCAAAATGCGCGCTGACAGTTAAAATATTCTGATAACCATTTTGATAAAGAATCTTACCGAGGTTATAACAAGCATCACGATTAGCAGAAGTGACCTTCCCAACTGTAGAAGGCTGGTCATCAACTTCACGGTCAACAATCACGAGGGGAATATCATTGTGAATAGTAGGGGCAAATTGACTAAAGTGGCGGGAATTAGGCTGGACAATAATTCCGTCAACTCGTTGCTGATATAGACGCTGAAGAGCACGACTTTCAGTTTCCCGCGAGTTATTCGTATTCATGAGGAGGATATCATAGCCCGCTTGTTGCAAAACATCATCGATCCCTTTGGCAAGTAAAGATGAAAAGGGGTTAGAAATATCTCCAACGAGGATTCCAACAACGTGACTATGAGTTTGGCGAAGCTGTCGTGCAGAAGCGGTTGGAACAAATTGAAGGTCTTTAATTGCTTTTTCCACCCGTTTCCGCGTTGCTGGGCGCATTTTATCATAACGACCATTAATAATACGTGAAACGGTAGTCGCTGAAACACCAGCTGCTTTAGCAACGTCAGCGATAGTAGTATGTTGCGTCATTTGTTTATTCATCATCCTTAATAGTTCTACTATTATTAAGAATACCAAACCATACAAAAAGCGTCACTAGCTAATTCACTAGGACGCTTAAATTGACTTAGACAAATAATGAAATGGCGTAGACGGCTCCCAACCCAGCGAGTGCTAAGACGGAAGTTAAAGTTGTCCACGAAAGTAAAGTTTCCTTTAATGAAAGGCCAAAGTATTCTTTGATCATCCAGAAACCGGCATCATTAACGTGTCCACAAAAGACAGAACCGGCACCGATGGCAAGAACCATCAATGTTGCCATAATTGAGTTACCGCCAAATTGGTGAGCCATTGGAACCACAAGGCCGGCAGCGGTCATCGCAGCAACTGTTGAGGATCCAAGTGACATCCGTAATAAAGCAGTAATTAACCAAGCAGCTAGAATTGGTGAAATGTTAGTTTGAGCGAATAAACCAGAAATATATTTTGAAATTCCACCATCAACAAGGACTTGCTTGAAGGCACCACCACCACCGATGATCAAAAGCATTACAGAAATTTGCTTGATTGAGTCGGCAAGGGCGGTTGAAATTTCTTCCATTTTCTTGTTTCGCCATAATCCCATTGTAAAGATTGCGAAGATTAATGAAAGAAGCATTGCAAGGTCAGGAGCACCAATAAATTGAATGAATTCATTAACTGGATTGTTCTTAGGGAAAATAAATGAACAAATAGTAGCGACAGCAATTAAGATAACTGGCATCATTGCAGTTAAAACGGAGATACCGAATTTAGGCGTTTCTTCAAGCTTGAATTCTTTATATTCGCCAAGAACTGAAATATCAATATTTTTACGGTAAACACGCGGATAAACTTTTTGTAATACCCAGTTATAAACTGGACCAGCAATAATGATTGTTGGGATTGCAGCTAAAATACCAAGCAGCAAGACGTGTCCAAGGTTTGCACCAAGAATGTCCGTGATAGCAGTTGGAGCGGGATGTGGTGGTAAGAAAGCGTGAGTAACGTTTAAGGTAGCCGCCATTGGAATACCGAGGTACATCAATGGCATATCAAGTTCTCGGGCAATGATAAAGATAATTGGTAACACAACCACAAGCCCAACTTCAAAGAATAATGCTAACCCAATGATAAAGGAGGCAAGGATAACAGCAACTTGAATCCAGCGCCGACCAAACTTATTAATCAGGGTTGTTGCAATCTGATAGCCACCACCAGCATCAGAAACTAATTTACCAAGCATTGAACCGAAACCGAAGATGATAGCTAAGTGTCCTAATTGGCCCCCGATCCCAGTTTCAATTGGAAATACCTAATATACGAAAAAAGGCGTAAAGCGCCTAAAAATTAAATATTCCAGTGGATCTTAATTTTATTGTTGTTCCATACGTCTATCTTTTTAATTAACTTTTTTACGATAAATTTCTGTTTATCATAGTCAAGACTATCAATGTCCTTTATTTGATCTAATATTTCGTTAAAAGCTACAATTTTATCGTCATCATCTGGATCTTCAAGCGGTGCGAGTTGTTTTTTTAGCGTTTCTTCTTGAAGCTTTAAATCAGCACTTTTCTTGCTGATATTATCAATATTGACATCGTCAGAAATAACGTAGAGGTCAATCAACCTTTGCTGCTGTTTTCTGACTTTCGCTAATTCTTTTTGAATTGCTTCCACATCAATATCAGGTTTCTTCTTAACCGGTTTCTGTATCGATTGAGGATTTAATGCTAAATTCTTAATTTCATTTATCACAGCAGGCTCTAAGGCTTTAGCATATACGAGCTTGAAAGGACAATTAGGATCCATTATTTTATACGTCCTTGTCTTTTGCTTTGATTTGTATGTGCTAGGACAGTTATAACGAAGTTTTCGCTTGCCGTTATATACGTAAGAGTTAACGAAGAGAGTAGCGCCACAATAGCCACAACGTAGCAATCCTGATAGCATGTATTTTGACTGGAAGGGTCTAAGTTTCATATTAAACCGCTTATATGTGGCCGTTTGGCGTTCTTTTAATTCATTCTGTGTCTTGTTGAACGTTTCCTCGTCAATAATTGGAGAAAATTTACCATCATATGTTTTTCCATCATATCTTATTTTGCCAAGGTAGGTTGGATTGCTAAGAATATACCTTATTCTGGTATCAGACCAGTTCTTTTTATTTCCGATATGCCCTTCTGAATTAAGTGTTTCTTTTATCTTATTAATTGACGTGCCACTAAGATACATCTTGTAAATTCGTTTCACTATTTCAGCCCTTAACGGGTCTACTTTATAATTGTCACCATCAATTTCATAGCCAAATGCAGGATTATTGAATTCCATGATCTTACCAGACTTAGCACGACCAACTCTTCCCATTGACATGCGCTCTTTGATTTGCTCACGTTCTAATTGAGCGAACACACTTAGTATTCCGATCATTGCCTTACCAAATGCGGTTGAAGTATCGAAATTCTCTGATAAGCTAATGAAATGGATATTATTCTTTTGAAAGACATCTTCGATAAGGTAAAGAGTGTCCTTTTGACTTCGGCTCAATCTGTCAAGTTTATAGACAAGCACAGCATCGTATAATCCTGTATCTGCATCTTTGATAAGCTGTTGCATGCTAGGGCGATTGATATTTGATCCAGAGCGACCAGGATCTACGTACTCTTTAACAATCGTCCAATCCTTGATTTCGCAATACTTTTTAAGCTTATCTTTTTGTTCATTAATTGAGTAGCCTTCTTCTGCTTGCTCAAGTGTTGAAACTCTTACATATAATGCTACTTTCATAATATCTCCTTTCGTACATATGTTCTTTATAGTGTCTTTTTAAACCGGCCAGTGCGACCGGTTATTGTATGTTATTGAGGTTTAAAATCTGCTAAGCCATCCCAATCTAATGTCTCTTTAGTTAATTCTGTCGAATCAAAAATGTACTTTTCATCATTTGGATAATTTGAAAGATAAGATTTAATTCTTAGACCAAGCCAAATTTGCAGTTCTTCAAAGCAATCTTCGTTTTCAAATAATTTCATAATGCCAAGCAACGTCCCTAAGCTACTCCTTAATTTACCATCTAAAAATTTACGGTGTGAACAATTAAGATTATTAGGATTATAAAGCCATTTTGAATACACGGTTAATTGATGCAGAGCGGATCTATAATTGTAGATTCTTCCACCATGTGCTGCCAAATTTCTGTAACTCAAAATAAGCATTAACGCATCGCTAAAAGTATTTCGTATTTTGAATTGCTCATCTAAACCATCTATCAGATTAATATTTAATCCAGTCATACGTGAGATAATCTCATCCTTAAATCTTTTGTTTTTTAGGAGTGTAAACCAATATATTGCTTGCCCTAAACTTAGGCCTTTAATTAGTATCCAAGGGGGAACATTACCATGTGAATCTCTGTAATGCTTATATGGATTTAAACTTGAATTATGTATTTTGTTCATCGTATGAAGTAATCTATCACGGTCTGATGTGCCTCGATGTATTTCACCTGGTATGTAAAAATCTTGGGAAATATACGTTGAATATTCAGCAGATATATTTTCAGCTATTACATATGCAATACTTTGCTTAAATGTTTGTTCAAATACTTCAGTGGAACTCATTACCGCAATTCTTATTTGGCCATCTAATCTGTATAATGAAAAAATATGTTCAAAATTTTCATTGTCTTTGTACCCTTCATCATCATTATTAGGATTCTTCAGAAAAGGTTTTTTATAGCCATTAACAATTTCATAATATCCATATTCTTTAAGAAGTTGTCTTGCAGCTGGTAGATTAATAAAATTGAGTCTTCTTTCTTTTAGGAGACTTATTTGCTCATCAACCGTTTTGAATGGTTTTTCGATAGTCATTTTCTATCCTCCAAAATAAAAAAGGCAAGTACAATTAGTACTTGCCTTAGTCGGTCTTAAGCTGACCAATTAATTGATTAACTATATTATCATATATCAAAGCAAGTATGTCAATATATAAGCGTAAATAAGCATATAGAATTAAATGTAATTTCACACATAATCAAATATTAGCTTCTATTACCATCACGTCCTTTCTTCGGAGAGGGCTTTTTAATTATTAGTCATAGAACCGTCTGGATAAACATTGACGCTTTGAGCTGTTCCAGTCATGGTTCCTTGGGTTGGATCAATTGCTTTTACAAAATAAGATCCATCAGCATTTTTCATTGGTTGACCAGTGTCGGCATCATACATAACAGTCCAGTGGTAGTTACCGTTACCATCACCATATTTTGCTTTGGCAGCATTTAATGCATCTTGTGCATTATTAATTTGACCATTATTAGCTTGCTGTGAATTGCTTTGCTGAGTTGATTGCACAGCTTGTTGCTGAGAACTATTTTGACCGCTTTGTTGAGTGAAAGTTTGGCTGGCTTGGCTATTAGATTGACTAGAGGAAGAGCTAGACGAACTTTGTGTATCTTTCTTGCTTTCCTTACGTACCTTGTGATGCTTAACAGCCTTAGTAGTAGTTACTGATGAGCTACTACTTTTTTCATTTGATTTCTGTGATGCAGAGTTACTGCATGCTGTTAATGAAATACTAGCTAGCAATGTGGCACATATTAAACCTATCTTTTTCATTTTAGTTACTCCCTAATATAGCTTTTAACGTCGATCACGCTTGGACGTAGGTTAATTTTTATAATATTCTCGGATCTTTTCACCTACGACACTCGCAAGATAGTGTGGCACATGAAAAGATTGCATAAAATTAGCGCTGTTGACACATTGAATTTCGGTTCCTTGGCAATAGAAGGGGACTAATAATTCGACTGCTCCAACGTTCGCTTTATATTCAACTGATTCTTTCCCTGTAAAGCTTGCATGATAAAAGACCACATCTCCAGTATCTCCATGAATAACGTGGGCAAGCTCATGTGCTAATTGAAAAATTAGTTCTTCGGGTCTATGCCAGTCAAGGTTCATTATCACTCTACGATATTCATAGCTGCTACCCGGTGGGGTAGTAGGCGAAAAATGTTTCCACTTAACATCAATATGATATTCTTTAGCTTTTTCTAGCAAATAATCGCAAGCTTCTTCTGTTTGTTGATATATCATTCATCATCACCACGCAATAAACGTTTCATATATTCTAAATCCTCTGGTGGGATTTCTCGTCCTTCATATGTAAAGACGGTATCTTTGTCTGCAAGATCAGCAGTCTTTTTCTTTTCGGTTTCACCTAATAGATAGTCAGCTGACACTCCTAACACTTTAGCAACTTTATTTAAAGACTGTGTACTAGGAGTTTTATTTTTCCAATGGTAAATTGAATTAGTTCCTAAACCAGCTTTATCATTGAGCGCAGATAATGTATATCCACGCTTTTTTGCAAGTTCCTTAATACGCTCAAATGTTGTCATAGCAAGTATTCTCTTTTCTTTTTAAAATTAATTAGCAAAAATGCGTAATTTATCCTTGCATATTTAGCACATGTGCGTAATAATATAGTTGTCAACAAGTTAAGCAACAGGCAAAAAAGCTAAGGATAATAACGTTTGTTGCTTTATTTTTTAACATCATATTAGCACATGTGCTAATGATTGGCAACAAGTTGATAAACAAAATAAGAGGGGAGAAAAGCACTTATGCCAGTAGAAAATGAACTTGAAAAGGCAACAGCAGATGTTGAACGTAACATCAAAATGAAGCTTCTTGAGCGTGACATGACGCAAGCCGAACTATCACGCTTGCTAAACATTAATCGGCAACAAGTTAATCGAGCTATTAAAGGCGACAATTCACCCAAAGCAATTGAAATTCGCAAGAAGATTTACCGTGTCTTGAATATGTAGGGGGATGATCAAATGAATGAAGAAGAAAAGAAAAAGCTGAAACGAATGAACGAATCAGCTTTTGGATGGGTAACATCAATTTCTGTAAGTGCAGTAACAGCTATTTTAACAACAATTTTATTCCGTATAATACTCCGTTAGTCAAAAGACTAGTGACAAAGGCAACACCAATAGGTAACCAAAAACTTTTAAGCATGAGTTCTTTGTTAATTTCAAATCGTTTTTCAAAATAATGTTTACCTTGCTCGGTGAGGCGAAGATGATTGTAGTGTTCAAAATGTCCGTAATCGTCTTCGTGACCAGTGCCAACAATATTAACAAGGCGTTTTTTCTCCAATTCTTTTGGATAGAAATCATCTTTAATATTTAGGGCTTCAAAACTAATGGTGTCCTGCTTTTTATTGGAGTATTTTATGAGTTTTTTCAAAATAATTCGTTCTTTGCGAACAGTTTGCATAAAAAATCACCACCTTTCATGGAGATTATAGCAAAAGAAAGGAGTTGATTTGATGGAGATAATCAACGTAGACAAGGACGGGAACATTATTCCTGATCTTTCAAAGAAAACAATTCCCAAGGATTTAAGCGATGTAATCGTTGAAATGATCTACGAAGCACGTTCTAAGGAGGTGAGTTGATGTTAGGACTAGCAATTCCTTGGCTCGTGATTATGGCTTGCTTCTTAATTGGAGCAATCGTCAACGTTATCGAAGGTGAAAAGCTGAATGTGCTGAAAGAAAAGTACAGAAAGAAACATTAAAGAGGCGATCGAATGAATGAACCAGCTTTAATTTGTACGGGCTTAACTGCCGCAATGTTAATCTCATTGTTTTACGGATCAGGACTATGCTTAGTCTTTGGATTTGTTCTTTTCTGGCAGATCTTAGGGGCGCTCGGTGATCCAGATAACCCAAACAAAAAAGCCACCGGATCTGACACATCCGATGGCGATAAGTAACAAATAAAAATATTTATCGAGGTCTATTCTATCATGTTTGACGAAAAATTGAAAAAAGCAGAGGGCTTTATCCTCTTACAAAATAATTTAACCAAAACAGTTTTTGAGAAAAAGGCAACTCCGGTAAGCGATACGGAAACGCTTACTCGCTATTACAAATCACAAGACGTTTTATCAGAGTTGTTTAACGAAGAAATGGGGTGGGTGTAATGGCCAAAGCAATAAGATCAATATCAATTGTAAAAGGTAATAAGACAGTAAATTCTCAAAAAGAAAACTGGAAATTTTATATATATCAGTCATCACCCTTATTTGAATTTGTTTCTGGATACATGAATAAATTAAATAAGTATCCATATAACAGTATCTTTCGCGACGGGAAAGTTGTTGTTGATTTTGATGTTTCACAAGGACAAAGTAATCACATTAACACAATATACGATAATGGATCCACCAAAGTTTTACCAATTTCATTTGCAGCCCCAAAATCATGGCATAAAACATTTACCGAGCATAATTATATTAGTGACGAAGATGTAAAAATTGATGGAAATAAATTAATTTTTGACATTGCAAAAATTAGCAATCAAAAAAATAACAGTAAAGTTAATAATGATGATTCTGTTAACGCAGCTAACAGAATAAGCTCTCAAGTGATTGAACAATTGATTAATTCAGACAAGTTTATTAATAACCTTGCAAATAACGTTAGCTTAAAACTAGCAACAGTCCTTTCAACTAGATTTAATCGATTTACTGAAGAAACTAAATCAATTATCAAAAGTCAATCGCAATCAACTAGCGACGAGACAGCAAAAAAGATTTTCAAATTAATGAAACAAGCCGGATGGTTTGACTAGGAGGCAGTAATAATGACTAATCAAGTAACTAAAACTACAGTTAATCCGAAAAGTATTACTGATGATGTGCTTAATCGAGTTAAAGAAATGAAAGACAAAGACGGCTTTCTGCTTCCTAAAGGGTACAGCGCCGAAAATGCTCTTAAATCTGCTTATCTCGTGCTTCAAGGCGTAAAAGATCGTAACAAGAGACCAGCACTAGAAGTCTGTACGAAGCCGTCAATTGCCAACACATTACTTAACATGGTAATTCAAGGCTTAAGTCCTGCTAAAACGCAGTGCTACTTCATTGTGTACGGTAACGAGCTTCAAATGCAGCGCTCCTATTTTGGTACAGTTGCCGTTCTTAAACGACTAGATAGTGTCAAGAATATTACAGCTCAAGTTGTGCATGAAGGCGATAAGTTCGAGATTGGCTCTGATGAGAACTTTCAAACAGTTGTCAAAGAATTTCAACCAAGTATTGAAAATCAAGATAAGGAAATTGCTTATGCTTTTGCACGTATTTTCAAAAATGATGGAACTTACGTTGACACAATTATGACTAAAAAGGAAATTGACCAGTCGTGGTCACAAACACGTCAAAAGAACAACAAGGTGCAACAGAATTTTAGTCAAGAAATGGCAAAGCGTACTGTGCTTAATCGTGCCGCTAAGATGTTTATTAACACGTCTGATGATAGTGACCTATTGACTGGTGCTATTAACGATACTACAAGCAACGAATACGATGATGAGCGCCGAGACGTAACACCAGAAAATAACGAACATCAGCAAACGACGAAAGAACTGCTTGATGGATTTAACAAGTCACAAGAAGCAAAGGCTAAGGGGGTAAGTAATATTGGCAATAGCAACGAAAACAAGGAAGAAGCCAGTGAAGAAGTCGCAGACGGACAAACAGAACTCTTCAACGAGGGAACAATCAAGCCAGCCGATGAAGCTGACATCTGATAATTACTATAGCCATGAGACCGATTGGCAATACATGAGCGTGTCACTATTCAAGGACTTTGAAAAATGCGAAGCTCGTGCCTTAGCCAAGCTCAAAGAGGACTGGCAACCTGTATCTAGCCCTGTGCCACTTCTTGTTGGTAACTATGTTCACTCGTACTTTGAGAGTGCTAAAAGCCATCAAGACTTTATCGAAGCTAATAAAAAAGAACTAATGACTCGACATACTAAAACTAATCCTAACGGCCACCTCAGAGCCGAATTCAAGGGCGCTAACAGCATGATCCAAACGTTGCAAGCCGATGATATGTTCAATTACTTCTACGCTCCAGGCGACAAGGAAGTAATCGTAACAGGTGAGATTGACGGCTACTTATGGAAAGGCAAGATTGACAGCCTTGTGCTTGATAAAGGGTATTTCTGTGATTTGAAGACAGTAGATGATATCCACAAGGGGCACTGGAATGCTGACGAACATAGATATGTGCCATTTATTCAAGACCGAGAATATGACCTGCAAATGGCGGTCTACCGTGAACTTATCAAGCAGACCTTTGGCAAAGAGTGTCAGCCATTTATCTTTGCAATCAGCAAGCAGACACCACCAGATAAGATGGCAATTGATTTTAACGGCGTTGATGATGATTACCAAATGCAAGCCGATTTAGACAAGGTAAAGGAATTACAACCGCATTTTTGGAAAGTGATGACTGGAGAAGAAGAACCTGTTCATTGTGGCAAATGTGATTATTGCCGTGAAACGAAGATGTTAAGTGGATTTATACATGCAAGCGAAATCGAGGTATAGAAACATGGCACGCGTTAAAAAAATTAAGATTAAAGGCTTCACGATCATTGATAATGACATAATCAATGATCCAAGAATGCACCTTAAAGCCTTAGGACTCTTTGCGTATATGTGGAGTAAGCCAGATGATTGGCAATTCTATATCAGTGAGATTGCTACACATTTTAAAGATGGTGAATCAGCTGTAAGCAGTGCGATGAAAGAGTTAATGGAACTTGGCTATTTGAAGCGAACTCAGAATCGGAAAGACGGTAAATTTTCGACGTATGATTATGTTCTTCAAGAAATACCGAAACCAGAAAATCACAGTTCGGTGCCGAAAGGCGATTTACCGAAACCAGAAAAACCGAAATCGGAAAAACCGATTCCGGAAAATCAAGGACTACTAATCACTGATAACACTAATACTGATTTAAATAATACTAATAAGTCGTTAGTCGATGCACAGCATTCTATCCATGATATTTTCACTCTTTGGCAAAACAACTGGGGATTTCCTAATGGGATTGCTCAACAAGATTTAACTGAATGGGTGAACGAATTTGGTGGAGACCTTGTTTATTATGTTATCGAAACAGCTCTAAGAAGGAATGTTAAATCTTCTGGAGCAGATAGTTACTTACGCGTAACACTTTCTGCTTATAAGAAACAGGGTATTAATACTGTTAAAAAGGCTGTACAAGAAGCAGAACAACATCAGCAACAAATGAGCCGTGAATATCAGCAAAAGAACAATTCGGCTCCCAGAAAGCCAAAGAAGCGAATATACGATTAGAGGTGATCTCAATGGCTCTTACTAAAGCACAATGGGACATCGATCCTAAATTGTTTGAAAAGGCCGGAGTAAATATCCATGATCCAAAACTAAAAGAATTTAAAGAGCAACGTGACAAGCAAATGCACAACAAATTTAATCGTGAATTACAAAGAAATAAGACTAAAGCCGTGTGGAATAAATCCTTATGGTCTTCGGGAGAAATTGTATTCAATTTCAAAGATTGGAAACCAGATGAACGTGAGAACCCACAGCAAGCCAAGCATTTAGGTAGAAAGGCATTCAGCTTATCCAAAGAAATGATTAACGGCCACTTAAACGTTGTTATGAGTGGAGACGCTGGAGTAGGTAAGACCTCATTAGCGTTAGCTATGCTTAACCTACTACGTCATAACGGTAAACAAGTTCTATTTGTCTCAACCGTTGCTTTGAGTGAGTTAGTTAGTCAGCAATACGAGTACAAGGATAGAAAAGAACGATTACAAGACCTTAAACGGGCAATGGATACATGTGATGTTTTGCTGCTTGATGATCTTGGAGCAGATGGAGGAAGTATCGAAAAAGTTTCGGGTGATGGCTATATTGGCGCTCGTAAGGACGTACAGGCGCTTTTATTCAGCGTTGCCAATAATCGATACGAAGGTACAGAAAAAGAGCGTAAACGGGCTAATGAGAAGAATATCAAGCTAATTAAGCCTGTTCATCAAACAATCATTACAACAAACAATACAACCGATGAATTAATACGAATTTATGGAGAGCGAACGATTAGCCGTTTAGTTACTCGTGACCCTAATCATCGCTTGCCGTTCAACGAAATGGAAGATATGCGAATAAAAGAAGGTATTTAACATGGAAATAATATGCCCTGCTTGCAATGGCAGTGGAATTTATCTTAATCGTAAGTGTTGCGTATGTGGTGGCTGCGTAGTCGATCATATCAGCAAAGAATTAATTATGATGATGTATCTAAACGGAGATTTGAAGGGGAAGACAGCATGAATGCAAATAGTTATATAACAACCGATGAGCTGATTTACACGATCAATCATAGTCAAGAGATTGATCGTGGCGATGAAATGGGGCCATTTGCCGTTAAGCGAGGTAAATATGTCTATGTTTACCGCACATGGCAAGACGCACGAGACGAAGAGGAACGTAAGCCGATGTGGCAGATGATGATTCCTGTTAATATCGAAAGCTTATCAGAATTATACGAACGAGAAGACTTAGACGCTGATGATTTAGAAAGTAAAGGCTTCTGGCCATTGATTGAACTCATTAGCAAGTATGCACATACACCATTAGCTTCTCGAGGCACAGTGCTAAGTGAAGATGACAAAGAAGAACTGAGGCACAGACTAATGGGCTATCTTAAAGATCATACAGTTAGTGAGGATTACCGTAACGGACGCTTAGACGCAATGTACGGTGTCATGTGCCGGCTTGGCGTGGAAGACGATTACGACGCAACCAAAGGCTCATACGAAGCCATGAAAATTAAGGCGGTGAATGACTAATGAAGATTGATGAAGCAGTAAAGTTTATTAACGGAACCAATACAGCATTTGCAGAAGTAGAAGATGGTGATCTGATTATTTTTGAACATAACAGAGTTAGCGATGATTGGTTTCTTAGATTTCCCACTAAGGCAAAAACTTGGCGTTCAATTATTGATGATGAAGATTGCTTAACTGATGTCGAACCTCAAGACTTAGCCCGTGTAATGGACGTTATCCAGCGTTTGCTTGATACGCCCGTTGAAGAGCGTTTTCCAGAAAAGAAGTATCGTTTGCGATGGATTGATGATAAGCTCGGAAAAACATTCTTAGGCTTCAACAACCAATGGACCGAAAAATTTTGGTCTACGTATGGTGTTCCAACTTCAAATACAATCTTCACTGAGTCTGAGTTAGAGCAACTCAAGAAAGATAATCCACGCTTAGCACCTGCAATTGATGCAATGAAAGAACCTGCGGAGGACAAGGATGAATAAGCATATTGAAAAAATAAATATTACGCAAGAAAGTGTGGATGATTTTTTAAGATCGCCAGAAATTAAGCGACTTCTTAAGGTTTTCAAACATATGCTTCGTGGATATAAACCAATCAAACGCACTCGTAAGAGACAGATCGCTAAGGCTAAGCATATGATGGCTTGGCATGATCACACGAGTTATGAGTGGTCACAGTGGTGGCACAAAACGGCTAGAAAACCAAAGAGGTGGAAGAAATGAAACTAACTGAAAAGCAAAAGAATTGTAAGTATTGCCATGAAGCTGATAGTTTTATCAACACTTCTAAAGCTTGGGATATTATGAGCGGATTTATGTATGGAATGTGGGAACAGGCATTTGATACGTTTTCACACGATCTTTCAGATAACCCGAGCGAACTATGTCACGGATTACCAGATGGCAATTCGATGATGACGTGGCGAAGAGGGCATCAGTCAGAAACTGTCATGTTAACTCATATGTGGCCAGATAATGATAGTGGGAAAATGGCAGGCGATTTATTAGGCCCTTCTAATTGTCCAATGTGCGGTCGCCCGCTGAACGAGGAGGAAAATTAAATGCTACACAAATACAGAAAAACAGCCTTAATTGAAGCTGAACAGTTTAAAGCTACTAACAAACAATTAAATGATTATCATATAGGACTAAGTAGAAGCAGGGGTCATCATCACCAAGTTGAGTCCTATTATTTACCTACTAAAGAGGGACAAATGTTATTGCATATAGGTGATTACATCGCTACTGGCGTGGACGGAGAGCATTGGGCTATTGATAAGAATATATTTGAGCGAACTTACGAGAGGTGCGACTGATGAAAGAATTGTTGATGTATGGTGAGGGATTAATAACAGCTTCGGCGTTATTCTGGATGTTTACAGCAGTAATAGATTTCTGGAAAAATCCAGATTATAACATTCTTGCTATATCACTGATTATTTTGGAAACAGTGATCATGTTGGTAGGGATAGCAATTGGAATTTATGCCTCGTGGAGACTGTGGCATGGGTAACATTGAAGGAGAAGAACAGTGAAACTTACCTTTGATATTGAACCTGTAGAACAAGCACGACCACGAGCTACAAGGATGGGGCGAGGAATTAGGCTATACGATCCTAAAAAGGTATCAGTTTATAAGAAACAGCTAGCCATGATGTGTAAGTTCCAATACAAGGATCAACCGTTATCTGGTCAGTTAATAGTCAATCTAAAGTTCTATCGACACGTGCAATCGAGCGTATCAAAAAAAGAGCGTAAATTACGGCTCATAGGGGCACACAGACCAACGGTAAAGCCTGATGTGGACAATTACATTAAATCTACTTTAGATGGCTTAAATGGCTTGCTGTGGGAAGATGATAACCAAATTGTAAAGATAGTTGCTGAAAAGTATTACAGCGACCATCCAAGAGTAGAAATCGAGGTACAGGGGGTAAAAGAAAATGACAATTCCTAAAAGACTGTCTGAAGCAATGGATTCATTAACTATTAATCATGAATGGGGAGGAGTTAATGAAATGCCAGAGGAGGTCCTTGAACCAGATGATTGGCGACTTCAAGAAATTATGAAGTTTCGCAAAAGCTTGAAGTTACGAGAACCTAGAAGAATTAAAGAAGCTGAATGGCGAATTAAACAATATTTTTATAAGCACAATATTAATAATCCTTTTGCACAAGCTTATATCTTGAGAAAAATTGGTACTAAACAATCATCCATTCTTAAACTGACAGGTTTATCAAAGCATGATTATTACTTGCATGTAGGATCATTATTTCGCAATACGGGTAATTATAGACAGCTAAGAATTACAGACGTAGAAGTAGTTTTGACGCAAGAAAAATTATATGACTTATTGGAGGAGACACATGAGAAGAATTTTGGGTAATGCTCTAGGGTATGGAACGATAGGTGTTGTTTGTTTATCCGTGGTAATAATTATAGCTGCTCTATTTGGATTTATGTGCTGGTTGACACTAACAATATGGTCACATGTATTTGCATTCTTTATGTAATAAAAAAAGACGCTCTACTGTGAGAGCGCCCTTGAGATATAAAAAATAGCAAATCTATTATATCACAAGGGGAGCGAAATATCGTGGGGTTATTTCCAGAGTTCAACGAGAAGAAAACCATTAAAAACGTCCGTAACTTTTTCAATAATGACAAGAAATATCAAAGAATTTGTCGGAATGCTTGGATGGACGGGATCAAAGCGCAAGTAAATGACGTGACTGGTATTCACGGCTCACGTAAAGGCAATGGATCAGAAAAGATGATGATTTACTACGCTGAATGTGCAAAAGCAAAGAGAGCCGTTGAGAAGGCAATTAACGTTTGTAGTATAGAAAGCCAAGATATACTCACCTGGCACTATGTTAAGCAATTGACAGTCGTAGAGACTAAACTGCACATCAACCATCACTTAGGACATTCAACCTTCAAGGACGCTGATGAAACAGCCTGTTTAGAATTTGCTGAAGCTTGCGATCGGATCTCAATGCAAATGAATTGTAACCTCAAAATTCTCCCCTTATTTCTCAACTTTGAGGACGATGACGAAAAAGCGGGAACAAATCAGGAACAAAACGGGAATAAAACAGGAACAAATTAGGAACTTTTCGGGAACAAAACGGGAAGTTAAATGAGATATTATGGTATTGTCGAAAAAATAACGACAACCCCACAGAAAATAAATTGTTCAGTACGTATACTCACAATACGTACCGCAACTTGGTCTGTTAAATGACCGTGTGGAATCCGGTAGCCAAGCCGACACGATGGTGGCAGATGACCATAATCCACGTAGGGAAGTTACTTATGGAAACAGCAACATTCCCAGTAAATAGCTATTTATGTTTAAGACTGACGCTACGTCTGACAATAATTATCATGTGAACTACACACCAAATACATGCAATAAACCTTCTTAATATGCTACAAAATAATTAGTGTCAGTCTTTTATGCGGATATGTAGATTAGATACCGGGCTAATCACTCGTGGGGGCAGTTCCCGATATTCGCTTTATCACGATGATTAAGAAGAAAGGAGGTCATCAAGGTGGCCGCCCTCTTCACCCGTACATTTAACATCGTGATATAGCAATGTAGACGGGTCACATTGCTTGCTGAGAACCAAGATGGGCACACAACCGATCTTGTGTGGCAAAAGTGTGGTTTGAATCCACCTCTCAGCTTTATCACGGTTAAATTAACTATGATAGGAGATGAACGCTCCTCTTTCGTAATTGCATAGTACTTTTTTGTCCAAGCCGTGATAGTAATACAGAGATGCAAAAAAGTAACAAAATTCAAAAGCGATTAGTGGATGCAAGCATTTCTGTATTATGCTGATGTCGCTTAATGGTAAAGCACCACAGTTGTTTCCGTTTCAACGTGGAGAAGGCGGTTCGATTCCGTCCATCAGCATTCAAGGCTCATCTACTTTTTAACAACATTCAACGAAAGGAGGACATCTGCTTACTATGATGTTCTTCCATTAGCCTTGATGTAAAGTCTCCATATATTGGGGATTTTTTTATTAACCAATGTTTAAAATGCTCTAACAGCTTTTCTAAGCCATTTAAATATAATTTAAGCCACTTACACTAATATGGAGTGAAAGTGGCTTAAAAAGGCTGATTTTGCAAAATAAAAGCGAATTTGAATACAATGTTACACTTTTAAATGGTATACTAAATGACGTTGGTTATACCTCTTACTGTGCAGACGTTTATTGTTACGACTTCACCAGCACAGGAGGGGATGCAAAAATGCAGACGCTTGTCAGTTTTACGAGTGCTTCTAGCTTTGTAAAGGAAAATAATTATGCCCGGGTAATGAAATACTTACCAGATATAATCAAGCAACTTAAAGATTGTCCAAAATCGTTGAGAAGATCAATTATTATTTGGATGTACTTTAAGGTTGCGGCAACTGCTATTGCTGTAGTACTGGGCGGTACATTGGGTAGCGGTTTATTTAAAATTCTGGTAACTTTTATCAGAAAATAAAAAAAGCCTTGCAACCAGCAAGACACGAAAGAAAACGCACAGCAATGTTAATCAACAACTTGAAGCAATCATGTGGGCAAACGTGATTGCTTTTTTCTGTACAAGAGTATAGTAAGGTATTTCAATAGAAATGTCAAGAAATGTTCCACAAATTAGAATGCTGTTATATCAGCGATTGTAGACGTTTCACGGTTAGCAAATAGTAGAAAATTATCTATCAAAAACACTTACGTATCAACGGATTTAGTCAGCTTATCGCTGGCTTTTTTGTTTGGAGGAAAAATGTTTCAAACTAAAAGATTTGGCTTGGTAGCATCTAGGCAAGAGTATTTAATGTTATGTCATGCTGAACGAACAATGAAACAAGAAAAGTGCAAAACGGAGGATAGCTACACAAAACATGGGAAGTCAAAGAACGATAAGCAAGTATAATCTTGAATATTATTCATCTGATATGGCAACCGGTAAATTTGATATGCCTGTGTTAGCACCAACAATTTATAAGCCAAAATCATTAGTAGGATTTAATCAATTAAAAACAGCGAATAACTCGGCTGGAATCCATTTTTATTTAGATGATTACCAATTTGAAAGATTTTGGAATAGACCAGGTCTTTATATTGATAAATTAAGCCAATTTGATTGTGTATTAACTCCAGATTTTAGCCTATATCAAGACATGCCTTTACCTATGATGATGTGGAATGTATATCGCTCACGGCTGTTAGGACAAATGATGCAACAATTAGAATTAACTGTTATTCCGACCGTTTCATGGGCTGATGAGCGCTCGTTTGAATTTTGTTTTGATGGATTGCCCTTAAACAGCACTTTATCTATTAGCACAATTGGTGTGAAGAAGAATGATAAAGCAAATCAGATGTGGCAACGTGGAGTAATAAAAATGATTGCCAAATTACATCCTAAGCAATTATTAGTTTATGGTGGCCAAGTTGATTTCACCTATCCAGATGATATTGATGTTGTTTATTATGAGAACGATAATATCAGGCGATTAAGGAGTTTGTAATTATGGGTGGACGAGGAGCAACTTCAGGACTGAAATATACTAAACACAAGGGATATTCTTCATATGGTAAAAAGTATGGTTCAGAGTATCAAACTGTGTTGCAAGTTGGAAATATAAAATTTGTGAAGAAGAATGAAGGAAGTACAACACCTCCAGTCGAAACAAGAGGTGGGCGTGAAAGAATATACGTCACTCTTACTAAAAAAGGCAATCCTAAGCATATAACCTATTACGGAAGAAATGGTCATCGTCTTAAGCAAATAGATTTATTCGGACCAGCTCATACAGTTGATGGTAAAAAGGTACCTACCCCACATACACATTTAGGGTATATGCATTTAGAAGGTGGTACTAGAAGTAAATTAACTAGTTCGGAAAGAAAAATGGTTGAAAATGTAAATAGGCTATGGAAAAATAGAAAGTGAAGATTGTAGTTTATGTGAAAAAACACGTTCTTCTAGGGCGGATTCAGGTGTAAATCCTGTCAATCTTCATTATTAGCATCTGCAATTTGCAGGTGCTTTTTTTGTACACAAATTTAGAAAGGTGGTGTGGTGATATGCCATGACAGAAGTTCACAAAAATTCACAATATGACGATTTCTATTCATTGGATAAGCCACGCCGTGATGCTATCGTTATGCTGTTTGAAGATGATTTGAGCGATGAACAGATAGCTGAAAATGTGAATCGAACAAGACGGACACTTGCTAAGTGGAAGAATGACCCAAAATTTAAAAAGGGGCAGGATGCATATAAGCACGTTGTAATAAAAAAGGATTATGAAAGCAACGCAATCCGAAAGCTTAATAGTTTACTAAGTGCTAAGTCGGAGATGGTTCAGCTGCAGGCCGCTAATTCAATATTGAAGTTGTCGGGAATGCTGTCTGATAATAGCACGCCAGAACTAGACAAAGCTAAGATTCGCAAGGCTAATGCTGAGGCAGATATTGCAGAACAGAAAGCAAAGTTACTTAAGAATGATAAAACAGGAATTACAAAGATTGTCTTTACTGACGATATGAAGTCGGATAAAGAGGACGATAGCAAACAGAAAGGAAGTGAAGGCGATGGAGCAGACGTTAAGCCTAAGTAAGATTGTGGGCGGTGGCTATTATGATTTTTGGCACGACAAGCACTTTTACCGCGTTGTTAAGGGCTCACGTGCTAGTAAGAAGAGTAAAACTACTGCTCTCAATATGATTTATCGCATCATGAAATACCCTTGGTCTAATCTGCTTGTTGTAAGACGCTATTCAAACACTAATAGACAATCAACATATGCTGACCTTGTGTGGGCAATTAATCGGTATCACGCTGAGCATTTGTTTAAATGTAATCCATCAATGCCTGAAATCGTTTATAAGCCAACAGGACAGCGAATAATCTTTCGTGGACTTGATAAGGCTTTGAAACTTACGTCAATCACTGTTACGCACGGGTATTTATCATTCGTGTGGATTAACTTCCTAGTCCACGTTAAACTCCATTAATTCGGTTAAACTCCTAACGATTTTAGACGAGGACAAGACCGAGCGAAGCCTATTAAATATAGTGTTTAGGTATGGTATAATATAAGCATACGAAATAAAAAGAGGCGTATGTTTATGGAAATCTGGAAAGATATAAAAGGATATGAAGGTAAGTATCAAATAAGTAGTTACGGGCGGGTTAAATCCTTAAAAAGAAGAACAAGGACAAACTATCCAGTGCCAGAGCGTTTTCTCAATACAACGACTAGATTGACTAAGGACGGCTATTGTCGTGTAACACTAATTGGAGAACACGGTCGGGGCGATGCTCATGATTATCGTGTACATCGATTAGTAGCGCAAGCCTTTATACCTAATCCAGAAAACAAGCCTACTGTAAACCACATTGATGGTGACAAAACTAATAATCATGTTGAAAACCTTGAATGGAATACCCGTGAAGAAAATATGCAGCATGCTTATCGTCATCATCTAAAAAAACCAATGCAAGGAACACTAAATGCTGAATCAAAACTTACTGCTGATGATGTTAAACAAATTCGCAAAGAATATGTTTGGCAAAGCAAGGAACACGGAACTGTTGCTTTGGCAAAAAAATATGGTGTTACCAATGCTGTAATTGGTCGTGTTGTGAGACACGAAGCATATAGGAACGTGTAACGACTATCGAAAGCGCAGAGCAGGCTGAAATGCCTGCTTTTTTAATGCGATGAGTAGAGTAAGCGCCAAGTGGCGTTGAAAGATGGAGCATCGCTAAAGGCGATGAAAATATAGTCTGATCCATATAGAAATATATGGAGGGTATACGGAAACGGTATATCCGTAACACAAATGTGAAGAAGCATATGAAATTGAAAATGCTGATAAATTGGAAACGTTGCAAGAGTCAATTCGTGGTCGGATTGATGTTCCAGGTGCCTTTAAGCAAATTACAATAACATTTAATCCCTGGAATGCTCAGCACTGGCTAAAGAGGACTTTCTTTGATCCAGAAACACGTAAAGCCGATACATTCTCCCAGACAACTACCTTCAGATGTAATGAGTGGCTTGATAAGAAGGATAAGCAACGTTACCTAGATTTATACAAGACGAACCCTAGACGTGCTCGTGTGGCCGCTGATGGTGACTGGGGAGTAAGCGAAGGACTTGTCTTTGAAGATAATGTTGAACGTGTTGATTTTGACCCACAGGAAAAACTTACCGAGTGCGGACATGCTGGATTTGGTCTTGATTATGGCTTCGGTGGTGACCCGAATGCGTTTGTTGCGTTAGCGATTGATCCAAAGAGCAAGAATATTTGGATCTACGATGAAATGTATACGTATCACCAGACGACACCACACATTGCTGAATGGCTCAAAAATAACGGCTATCAACATGCAAACATCTATGCTGATTCTGCTTCACCAGAGCGCACACAACAACTTTTAGACTTGGGTATAGATAATATCCAATCAGTTGTAAAAACGCCAATAGAGGCAGGAATTGACCAATTATGGCAGTATAAAATCCACGTCCACCCAAAGTGCAAAAATATTTGGAATGAATTCAATAATTATGTATTCGATACGGACAACATCGGGAATACACTTAATCGTCCGAAAGATGAAAATAACCACGCGATTGACGCGTTAAGGTATAGCGTTAGGCAATATATGGATATGTATGATGGCTCGATGGGTGTTGACTGGGGTAATCAGTATCATATCGCTAGAGAAATGGGGCTTGATATTTAATGCAAAACACAATTCCACAACAACATCGCTTTGATTTGGAAGCTAACCGAGAATATCAAGTTCCGGTTAGCTATTTTAATACGATTAAAGATTATCCAATGCAACTATACGAAACAGCTTATAAGTTCATTCGCCACCACATCGACAGAGAGGTGCCACGATTAAAAGAGCTTATGCGCTATTACTATGCTGATACCAAGATTAAGAAGTGGGCTGGGTCACCTAATCCAGACAATGCGCATAATCGGGTGTCAACAGGCTTTGCACGCTACATTACCAATATTCGTGTGGGCTACTTCATGGGTAACGATATTCAATACAAGATAGCGACTGATGAGGATAGCATGAAATCATTGTCTGAAAGGCTGGATGAATTGCTCACTCATTACAACGACAACGCAAACACGCCTTATATTGACGAAATGCTGAAGAAAGATTTATCAATCATGGGTCGTGCTTATGATCTTGTCTACGTTAATGAGGGCGAAACAACGTTAAACTTAGCAAAGATTGACCCGACGACGTGTTTTGTTGTCTATGATGATTCAATCAAGGCTAAACCACTATTTGCTGTTCGCTATTATCAGACAGGCGTTTTAGATGAGCTACTACGTGAGAATTACGAGATTTACACTGACTCGATGGTCTATCGTTATCATTCAGATGGCGGATTACCTGAAACTAACTCACCAGTTAATAACGTTGTATTTGACGGCCAAGAGCCGCTATTCTTTGAACGGGTGCCACTGACTGAATACAAGAACAATGAAGAGCGTTTAGGCGACTGGGAGCCTGAAATTGATCAAATGGACGCATTAGACAAGGCGATCTCCACAATGGCTAACTTCCAAGAGGATTTTAACGATGCTGCAATGGTAGCAACCGGTCGCTTTGCTAATAAGACTGAGCCGATCTATGCAAAAGATAAACAAGGCAACGTCCAAATGGGTAAAGATGGCAAGCCAGTTGTATTGGTGCCACCTAGACCGATTATTGACCCTAAACATCATATGTTTTACTTGGAGCCTTATATTGCACGTACTGGATTAAGCGAAGGACAGCGTACAGTTGTAGCACCTACGCTTCAATACATTACAAAGCAATATGATTCCGCCGGTTGGTCGACTTACACCAATTTCTTGATTAATGAAATTCATAAGTACACCAACACACCGAACGTCAACGATCCTAATTTTGCTTCTAACGCGTCTGGTGTAGCAATGAGTTACAAGTTGTGGGGAAGCGATCAAGAGCGCAAGGTACAAGAAGCACTGTATAAACGTGGCCTACGCTCTCGTATTAGCTCATGTATTGCTTACTGGAACAAGATTAACGCTTTGCCGGGCGAGAATGATGTGTCTATCGTTGCTGACATGGTAAAGCCTAACTTTGACCCTAACTTGCCGAAGAATGATCAAGAGACCGCTCAATTAATTCAAACATTAGCAAGCATTCAAGGACTCGAAAGTATGAAATCCTTACGAGAAATTGCTCAAAAGATTACCAATGTGCCAGCTGATGATGAAAAACAGCGGATTGACGATGAAAAGCAAGAGGAACTCGAAGAAGACGACGACTTTAAGCAAGGGCGAACTGGAATTGGCAATATCTTTGCTACTGGTGAGCCGGCAGAAGTCGAAAACAAGCCCAAAGGTGATAGCTAATGACTGATAAAGAATGGTTCGATCAGCTAGATAAGATATTTAATCCAAATAGTCCAAGCGTTGTTGCTTTGCGTGACGCGGTAGAACGTGCAGAGCATAAGCAAGAGGTTACTTTTGATCATTTCTTTAATAATGGCTTGAAATGGAATGATAAAGCAGACCCAGCAGACGTTAAAGCGGTGTTCGATGCTTTACGTGAGTTGCGCAATATAGCTCACACACCACAGCAAAAAGCCGTTGTTGGCGCTTTGCTGAATAACTTACCATATAAGACTAATTTGGACGTAGCAAAGCTTACAAGCCGAATTAATATTGCCATGCTTGGATTGGACGTTGCAAAACGATTAGAAGATCAGCAGACAGACATTGTTAATAAGGTGACTGAATTAACTGGTAAACAACACGGCGGATATAATACCCAGCTGAAGCGCCGTGCCTTGCTCCGTGTCGCCACACAAACGGGTAATGATACAGATACATTGCCGCTCATCTTCAAGCACGCACAGCGTCTCTCAATGGATTTAGATAAAGTAATTGATTTTCAAGTTAAAAATCACATGAACCCCAATTCATTAAAAAAGGCAGCTAAAGAAGCGCTAGAAGGTGACAAGCAGTGGAATTATAACTCGGATAAATGGCGCTCAACAGTGCAGAAACGCTACATGCACACAAAAGCAAACCTTGAGCGAATATTTGTTACTGAAGCTAAGGCAACTCAAATGAAAACAACTGCAAAAAGCCTTAAAAATGACGGCTACAAGTACGTTAAAGTGGTAAGCCGTCACAGTACTAACGTTTGCAAGTATTGTGAGGGAATGGACGGTACAAAAGTTAAGATTGACAGCATTGTAGTTGGTATTAACGTGCCACCATTCCACCCGCGCTGTGCATGTAACATCATTCCGGCTGAAACACCAGTCAAGGAAGCGCTAGAAGATTTAGGATTGTGAGGTATTTTTATGGATAGATTTGAGTTAAAAGATAACGGATTGTATATCAATGGCACAAGAATTGAAGGAATTACTAGCCTAAAAATTGATTGCCCTGATACTTCAAATTATTCAGAACTAACGATTAAAGTAGTTGGAAAACTAAAAGGGATAGATTATCCGGGCCTTTTATATTTTAAGAAGCCACAAATTGAAGATGATTTATAAAAATGAATAAATTACAAATAGGTATTTTTATATTGCTGTTTGCTACATTGTGCCTTTGCATAGTAGCATTCTTTTGCGTCAACGATACGGCAACAAAGGTGCTGGCGGTGCTAATCGGCGTACAAACAGTAAACAATTTAATACAAGAAGTTAAGAGATTATAGCGACTATTCAAACGGATAGCCGCTTTTATTATGCCTTCAAACGTGCTGACAGGCGTTAAAGAGCGTACGGGTTTCCTCGACGGAGGTTAAACGGAATAAGCCGACGGGCGTTAAACGGAGGTATTGATAATGGAAAACGAAAATGAAGTTCAAACTCAACAGCCTGTGCAAGAACAGGACAACCAGCCAACTCAAAATGAGGGGCAAGAAGAAAAGCCTAAAGTAGAGTTTACACCTGAACAACAAAAGGCTATCAGTGCTTTACTTGATTCTAAGATTGCTAAGGAACGGACCAAAGCAGAGCAGGAAAAGAAAGATGCCATTGATAAGGCTATTGCACGTACTAAGATGTCTGCTGAAGAGCGAGCTAAAGCGGAACAAAAAGACCGTGAAGATGAGTTCAATCGCAAGCAACAAGACTTAGATCGTCAATTACGGGAAGTAAAAACTAAGTCAACGTTGATCGATAAGGGTATTACTACTGATCTACTACCACTCGTTATGGGTGCTGATGATGAGGAAACCTCACAACGTTTAGACTTATTAGATCAATACGTTAATAAGAAAGTTCAAGAAGCTACTGAAAAGCTCATGCAGGGTAAGCAAAACCCAACAGGTGGCAACGGTAGCATGACCACAAGTGTGCCATCAAGTCAAAATCCGTGGGCTAAAGAAAACTTTAACATGACAGAGCAGCAACGAATTTATACTCAAAATCCAGAGCTAGCTCGTCAAATGATTTCAGCAGCTAAACCACAAGGATTTTATGTAGGTAAATAGAAAATAGGAGGAAATAAAATATGAATGCACCAGATTACACACCAATTACTCGTTTAAAGGATATGCAAATTCCAGAATGGTGGGGTGATTGGATCACACAACGTTCAACTGAAACTAATGCTTTTTTTAAGTCTGGAGTAATTACTCAAATTCCTAACTTTGCTAATCAATTATCGCAGTCTGGAAATTTAGTAAACATTCCATTACTCAAACCTTTAGATAAGGTAACGCCACAAGTACCAAACGAAGATGATACGATTAAACTCAATAAGTTCTCAACCGGTATTATGCAAGCTCGTAAGCTCGGCTTTGATCAAGCGTGGAGCGAAACTGACCTTTCTTCTGAATTATCGGGAAAAGATCCATTACGTGATTCAGGCAATTTAATCGGTGACTACTGGGATTCGTTCTATGAAACATTGATGTTAGAAATGCTAGATGGTGTGTTTGCGGCAGATTCCATGAAGGGGACCAATCAACTTGATGCAACTGATGGTCGTAATAAACTGGACGGGACTTTTTCACTAATTAACTTCAACGAAGCACGTTTTAAGCTTGGTGACTTCTATAAGCAACTTGCCTTAGTAGTAGTTCACTCTAATGTCTTAAAGCAACTTCAAAACGCTAATGTTGTTGATCAAAAGAGCGGTCAATCTAATGTTTATGTGCTTAACGGCAATCAAAACGTGCCTACTGCAATCACAGCACCAGATGCAGGCGATTCTATTAAGGGTGTTCAAATCGTTGTCGACGATAGTTTGCCTAATAAAGACGGTAAGTATACTTCATACTTATTCGCACGTGGAGCGTTTGGCTGGTCTGACTTGCCTACTGATCATGCCGTAGAAGTAGGTCGTGAGTCACTTGTTAGTCACGGTTTAGATTATTTAGTAAATCGGCGTCGAATGGTACTTGCTCCACAAGGTATTTCGTGGAATGAATCAGCTTTCCTCGCAAATCATCAAGATGGTAAATATCAATTCCCAACACTTGATGATATTAAAAATGGTGCTAACTACTTGCGGATTGCTGATCCTAAGCGGATTCCGTTTGTTAAGTTTACAACCTCTGATGAAGCAATTAAACAAGGGAACTCTACTAGTGTTTCGATGAACACTGATACAGCAGGTAAGCAAGCAGGCCCAGAAGCTAAGTAATGAGGTGATTTAATGGCTGAATTAGACGCAACAAACGATATTCAGCGTATGCAAACTTTGCTAGGGATTGAATTAGACGATGCCGACAAAGGGCGCGTTGAGGCTTATATCGTACAGGCTAAGCAAGCCATTATGGTTTATATCCGCAAGTATCTTGACGATGACACTTTCCCTACTGAGTTAAATTACTTAGTCGATCAATTGACGTTAGCAAAATACAACAAGTTTCATAACGAGGGTATGAATAGCATTTCAGAAGAAGGACTATCAATGACTTTTAACTCTAATGAATTAAAGGATTATTTGCCCGATATTGAAGCTTGGATTGATTCGACTGGCAAAGGTGATTTAACTGGGAATGCGATTGGGTGGTTCTAATGCGATACGATCAAACAGTTTATTTGATTACTGAGACAGCAAACGATGGTGACGATTTAAATTTTAGCGGTGAAACATCGGCTATTAGAACCAAGGGCAACGTTAAGCGAACTAACTTAACACTTGCTAATGGTGAGATGTACGATGCCACGATTGTTCGGGTATTTGGTAATTGGTCCGCTGACAAGATTGGTCTTAGTGACTACAATCCCGATACTGGAAAAGGCGCTCGCAAGATTCAAAAAGTCGGACGACACTTCAATCGCACTGATTTCTACATCGTTAATAGCGAGGTGATCTTCAATGCCAAATGATAGCTACGAGAACTTACCACGTGTTAATTTTTCTGTTAATACTAGCGGTTTTGAGCGTGCGAGAGCAGTCGCCCAAAACTTAGCAAGAATGGGAATGCCTGAGGCGATGGACGAGTTTAATCGTGAATATGCTAGGGCAAAGGCGGCTAGTAAAATCTTTATTCGCAATGCGGCTGCTGAAGAAGTAGACGAAGCACAAAAGATTGAAAGTCAAAAGGTAGGACATAGCAAGAGCGGTTATGTACCTACTGGGACGCTTCAAGGCAGTATCACGCCCCAATTTAGCGAAGATGGGATGAAAGTTAGTGTCGTGCCCCTTGCAACTGCTGAGGATGCTGAAAAAGCCCGCAAGCAGATCAAGCAAGGCAATAAAAAGATACGTAAAGTAAATAAGCCCTCAAAGAATGAAGACGCTTATTACTATGGTACAGCGGTGGAATTTGGCAAAGGGAGAAATCCTAAAGAGCCGTTCATGAAACCAAGTGGCGAAAAGGTAGCCACTCGCCTCGATAAGAAGTTTGAAGATACGATGCGACAAGCATTAGAGTAGGAGGAAATATGGGTCCAGAAGCAGACCTGATTGTGCAGGTCAAAAAGGCTCTTCACCAGGTAAGAGCCCCCGTTTATTACGACGGGCAAAAACACAATGCTGAATATCCACAAGTGATTATTGATTTAAGCAATATTCAAAATGAACCACGCTCCTATAAAGGGATTGAGGAAACTAAACTCACCATTTCTGTGGATGTTTATAGCGAGATAGATAGGCTTGACATACTGCTAGATATTAGCAATCAAGTCAGAAACATTATGCAACAAGTAAGATGCGCACACTGGAGATCGAAATTTGACGATTACAGCGTGCGCATTTTCGTTGACGAATCATATCAAGGAGAGTCGCTCAAAAGGGCGGCTTTTTTGTTTGACTTCACTACTTACGGAATAGCAATCAAGAAAGGAAGTAATTAATTATGGCAGGATTTACAGCGAGTGACGCTAATATCGATCCAAATTCTATGAGCTTGGCGGACAAAATTGTCTACGGATGCATGTTCGAGTGGGATAAGCCAGAAGATAAGATTCACCTTCTAGGACTTCAAGCAGCTACTTCAACTACTGATAACTTGGCATCACAAGCAGTTAACTTAAAAGGCGGTTCAATGCATGCTCCAGGGGCTACAACTGAAACCTTTGTTGTTGATAGCTACTGGCGCAAGATTGATAACTACATTCAACGCAGTTTACGGCGTTGTGTTCATGAAAAAGTACGTTTAGGGATTTTTCGTTTCGACTTTAATCGAATGAGAAAAGACCCTAAAGATCCAACTAAATTTATTGTTCCCGGTTTGTTTGGAAAGGCATATCCAAACGGGGTACCACAAACAGAAGCGGTTAATAACCTTCTTCACTCAAACATCACTTACAACATCGACGGCGAAGCACAAGAAGGTGTGACTGGTCAAGATGAAATGGAACCAGCACTTTATCAGATTGGATTAGCACTTTACGGCTACGCTCACAATACCGATATGGGTGGAACGATGGATCCAACGCCAGACCCATTAGACGAATATATGAAGAGCAACGGTGGTACAACAGCTAAAAGTCCAGCAGAACCAAAGGTTTAATTTTAGGAGGAATTAAATTATGCAAACTTTAACAATTCAAGTGAACCCACAAGCACAACCCGCAGTATTCACACCAAAGCTAAATTACGGCTTTTATTTGCAAACACGGGACGATAAGTCGTTAGCAAAGAACGGTCAAGATGGCTTCTCAGCATTAGTTAATGGCCTACTTGACGAAAACGTCGATATGATTATTGCTGCTTATTACCACTCGTTAGCATGGTACAAGCGTAATCAACCATCAGAAACAGCCGTTGAAGAAGCGCTTGAAACAGCGATGTTTAACGATGAAAAAGCAACTGATGAAGCTTTTGATGACATTCTCAAGTCATTACAAGCCAACGATTTTTTAGCTCGGAAGTTGAACGAGTTTATCAAGAACAACGACAAGCTCACGGCAACTATGAAGAAGCATATCGAATCAATGACGGACGAGGACAAGAAGGACCAAATGGAAATCGGTATGAGCCAAATCGACGACTCAACAACGAAGCTTCAACAGTTGATGACGTCGCAAGAATCATCGCCGAAGCAAGACGAATCGGACTCACACCTACTGAACTAAAAGAATTAACACCGAAGGAGTTTAAAGCAGTCCAGCGAGGCTACCAACTCCATTTAGTTGATCAAAGAGACTTAACTTTATTTGCTAAGACGGTACCACAACAGACTGTGCCAATCGAACCCCAACAATCAATAGCCGACTTGATTAAACAGTTACAAGAACGTAATCAAGCTATTGGTAAAAATATTGCTGAGGAACGAGACGAACAGCCACAATTACGACAAAAGACAGTGGCTAGTCAACTGTTGATGAACATGCTGGGAGGAGGGTAGTTTATGAGTAGCCCAGTTGTTACAAAAGAGTTCTGGTGGAAATTCAGAGATGGAGTTACGCAAGAAGTTGCTAAAGCCCGTCAAGCTATCCAGCAAGGAGCCGATGAGGTTAGAGAAGAAGGCTCAAAGGTTGCTAATACTGGCGAAGACTGGAAAAAGATGGGGAATGATGCAAAAGAGGCTGCTCAAGAGACTTCCCAATCCTTGGATAGCATGAAAGAAAAGTTGTTGTCTTATCAGCATGCTGCTACCGATGCTTCTAAGAATATCCGTGAACAATTTAACGAAAGTAAACAAGTTCTAAATGGTATTCCTAAGCAGAAAACAGTTAGCATAAAGGCTCAAATTGACAGTAATAAGCTGAAATCATTTAGTCGAAAAATTCATGATGTACCAAAGATCAAAGAAACAGTAATTACAATTAAGGATCATTTTTCAAATGGCCTTCGTAACTTTAATAATCAATTAAAAGAAAGCCAAAATTCATCTCTTAAATTAAAAGATGTTTTGATGGGCACTTTCTTAGGAAATGCTGTTCTTAACGGTATTTATGCAATCGGTAATGGCATTAAGGGTCTTATCGCTACTGGTTATCAGTACGACAAGGAGCAGCAAACGATGATTGCAAGCTGGCGGACCTTAACTGGATCGGCTGCTGAAGGACAAAAAATGGTCAATATGACTAATCAACTGGCCATTTCAGCCCAAAACGCAACCTCGATGGTTAATGACCTTAACCAGCGCTTCTATGCCGTTACCAGTAATGCTGACAAGACACGTGAGCTGTCTAAGTCTGTCCTGACATTGCAGGACGCTTTCCATGCAAGTGATGCTGCTATTGAAAACTTCAGTACGCAGTGGGCACAGATGGTTGGTAATGGTAAAGCTTCTGCTCAAGATATGCTTTCCATTCAGAACGTCTTTCCAAAATTCCGGCAAGAACTGCTGAAGTACGAACAACAAATTCATCATAGCAAGAACATGACAATGGCTGATCTTAATGCCATGATGAGCGCTGGCAAGATTAGTTCTAACGATATGAATACCGTTCTGATTAGGATGGGCCATGAATATCAGAATGCTACCAAGAACTTTACGACTACTATTGATGGTATGACTCGGACCATTAGAGCGACGGTTCCAGTGCTTACTGGAGCGCTGATCAAGCCGTTTACAAAGACGGAGAGCCCAGTCTATGCCGCTGTTTCACGGTGGGTAACTGACACCAAGACTCGTCGTGAGTTTAATAAGCTAGGCCAAGTTGCTTCGCAGGGGATGGCTAAGGTAGTTCAGGCGTTTGCTGGTGGACACGTTGGGACATCTCAAATTGAACGTGAATTAGATGGCATGGTAATCGGTTTAGGCCAGAAGATTAAGGCGCTGACTGATATTATCGCTAAGAACGCAGGCAATATCAAAGCTACGTTTAGTATTATCGGATCAGTTATTAAGATCTTTACTGAAGCAGCAGGAGCGGCCATTATGGACGTTGCCCGTGTATTTGGGATCTTTGGCTCATCAGCTAAGAATTCAGCATCCCCACTTCAGGCAATCGCTAACCTATTAAAAGACGTTGCTAACAACAAGGCCGCTATCCAGGCATTGGGCGTTGTAATGCTTTCTGTATTTACTGTTAATAAATACATGGCATTTACAAAGTGGTTAACAGAATTAAAGAAAACAATGCTGTTTACCGAAACAGTTAGTGTACTTAAAACGCTAAAGACTGGCTTCACATCCCTTGCTAGTGTTGGGATTAAAGCATTAGGTGGCTTGATTTCAGGAACTAAAGAGCTAACCGTAGCTAATGCTGCTCTTGATATTGCATTAAGTCCTATTACATGGAAAGTTACTGCAGTAGTTGCGCTTGGTGTTGCGTTCTATGAAGCCTACAAGCACTGTAAGACTTTTAGAGATATTGTTAATAAAGTCGGCAAGGCTATTAAAGATGTTTTTACTGGTAATGCTAACTGGGAAAAGAATTTCGTTAAAGGATTTCAAAGTTTAGAAAAAGACTTTGGAAAGATTGGACGAAGTATAGGCAAAGAAGCTTCAAAAGTTGGTAAATCGATCAAGAATACTTTCACCGGTAAAGCAGGATGGGAAAAGGATCTTAAAAAGAACTTTTCTAACATGCAAAAGGAATATCAAAGGTATTCTAGGAATCAGACCCGCTTGCAAGAAAAAGAGCAGAAAGAACAGCAAAAGCGCTGGGATAACTTTTGGTCTGGACTAACTAAGAAGGTGCGATCAACATGGAATGATATTTCAAAACACACGCAAAATGGTGTAGAGAATGTTCGCAAGTCTATGCAATCACGGTCTAAGTCGATTGAAAAAACTTGGAATAATACCTGGTCAACGATTGGACGCTTTACGCAGAACGCTTGGAAAAACATTAAAAATTACGCTTCAAGTGGAGTAAATAATGTTCATGATGCAATTTCTGGTGGTCTAAATACTATCAATCGTATTTGGAATGCGGGCTGGAATGCTTTTGCTAACTTCTTCAAAGGAATTTGGAACGGTATTAAGCAGGCAGCAGCGGATGGCATGAATGGTGTTATTAGTGTTATTAATGCTGCTATTGGTGGAATTAATAAGGTTTGGAGTTTCTTTACAGGTCATGGAACCGGGCTAAAAGAATTAGGTAAGGTTCACTTTGCACAGGGTGGAACTGTTCATCGGCACTTATCTGTGATCAATGATGGTGATGGCCCTGATTGGAAAGAATTAGTCCAAACTCCTGATGGTAACTTATTCATGTCACAAGAGCGTAATTGGACTGGTTTCTTGCCGGAAGGTACCCGTGTGTATAGTGGTGCCGAAACACGACAGATCATGAATGCTGTGGGTGTTTCTCACTATGCTACTGGTGGTATTGTTGGTGCTCAACATTTCGCAGATGGCGGAATCATTGGTGAAGGTATTGACTGGGCTAAAGGTTCGCTTGAAAACATTGGTAGTTGGCTTGGCGACAAGTTCAGTGCCCTTGAAGATTTCTTAGCAGACCCGTTAAAGGCTACTAAGGGATTGCTAGAAAAGGCAACCAGTGGGCTATATAAAGGTTTAGGCAACTTTGCTGACGTTGCTCACGGTGCGATGAATAAGCTTACCCAGCCAATTGCTGATTGGTTCAAGAAAGGATTAGAAAAGCTTGAAGCTCAATTTGAGTCCGGCGGTGCTAGTCCCGACTTAATCCGTGCCGCCGCTGCTAAGATGCATGTTGCTATTTCTGGCGGAGATATTAGTCACATTATGAATGTTATTAAACATGAATCTGGTGGCAATGCTCGTGCTATTAACAACTGGGATAGCAATGCCAAAGCAGGCCATCCTTCTAAGGGTATTCTGCAATTTATTGATGGTACTTTTAGAAAGTATGCTGTTGCTGGTCACACAAACATTTACAGCCCGTTTGATCAATTATTGGCGATGTTTAACGATACTACTTGGCGTTCAGACTTAACGCTTGGTGGTTGGGGTCCAACAGGTGGTCGCAGGTTTGCAACTGGTGGTGAAGTCTTCGGATTAACTAATGCAATCATTGGTGATAACCCAGAACATCATGAGTTTGTCTTGAATCCTTATGCGGTATCTGCTGAGCCGTTACTTGACAGAGCTTTTGAAGCTACTGCGCAAGCACAACCGGCTAACTCATCAACTGGCAACGGTAATTCTAAACTAGACCAGATGATTGATCTTCTTGGAAAGGTATTAGTTGCTATTGAAAGTCAAGATACCGATATTTACTTAGACGGTGAGAAGGTCACTGATGATGTAAGTAAACGACAAGGTAAAACATGGAGATTGCGCAAGAATTAGAAAGGAGCATAAGCAGTTTGTTACAAGTATTTTCGGCAAGAACCGATAAGCCACATGCTTACGGTTACGGTGACATTCGGAGTCCGGTGTTCACCCCTTATGAATTTTCTATCAGTCCAGACGGTAAGGGCTGGACTAGTTGTTTTGATGTTCCAGCGCTAGAAGGTGTCTATTGCACTGTTCCGCCTGACGTTCAACCGGCTACTCGGACAAATAACTTGCGCAAGGTCGGTTTACAGGATGGCTCACGGTTGCTGTCAACGACTTACGACACTCGCGACTTTACAATGTCGATGATGTATTCTGGTGTTAGTGAAGCTGATGCAATGCTTGAATATGATGCACTACAACAATTTTTAATCAGTCGTGAAGCTTATTGGATATGTTTCTCTAATTGGCCTCATCGTATGTATTACGTTGTCGCTAAGATGGATAAGCCTACGTATAGTAACGAAAAGAACTGGACTTGCAACGTTACCTTTACTGATTTGTATGGTTTAAGCCGATCAATCGGTACTTCCCAAGATTACCCAGATGATATTTGGGGAGTTGGCAACGATATGCCGGAAGGAGTAGATCCGCAATATACGTTCACTACTAACACTTTTAGCGTGTATAACTTAGGGAATGTGTTAATTGACCCTGACCGGCGCGGACACCCCTTAAAAATAATCCTTGACGGTCATTCAGATGGCAATTTGAAAATTACCAATAAAACAACTGGTGATGCGATCACTCGTGCTGGGATGGAGATAAACGGCAAAGCGGTCAATTCTTCTTTTGATGGTCAATTTGTTATTGATGGAGTTCGCGAAACACTTAATGGTAAATCTGATACTATGAACTGCACTCCCGATACGCTTACTCTTCAAATTGGCAAGAATGATTTTCAAATTGATAACTTCAAAGGCACGATTAAATTTGATTTTCCGATGTGGTGGTTCTCATGATACGTGATCAAGTTGTATTAACGAATGGATTGGATAATTTTTCTAATACGCAAGGAGAAGCAGTTGACTATAGCGACTTACACGACTCTTTCAAAGTAAACTATCAGTTAAGCTCTGCTTACGAAATCTCACTTACATTAACCTATACAGAACAATTTGCGGAGGCTTATAAGCTGGCAAAGATGAAGCGATACGTTGAATACGCTTATGACGATGGAACTCGTCAATTCTTTGCAATTCAGCAAATGGAAGAGGGCGTTGATGAGACTGGTCAACCAATATTACAAATAACAGCTACTCATGCACTAATTGATTTAATGAAGAATATCCGAATAGACCCCAAACAGCCAACAGAAGACAATCCAGATGTTAGCGGTTCGGGGTCTGATAGTTCTAGCGATTCAAGCGATGATAATAAGGACAATCAACAGCCAGGTACAACCGTGACTGTTAAACAGACTGATGTTCAGCAAACATATAGTCTCGAAGAACAACTCCATAAATTTATCGATAATAATGATCAAGGAGTAAAACTTGCTATCTATGGAACCTTCCCAAAGATAGCAAACGAAGCGACGGGATCGTTATACGAATGGCTAGGCTCTAATCTTGCTTCATATGGGGCGTTTTGGTACCCTGATGGCTATACATTACGGGTATATGACTTACCCTCAATTCAGCACCGGAGCGATGAGACTTTCCGCTACTTAAACAACATGACGAAGGTTGACTTACAAAGTGACGGAACAGAGCTTGTCAATGATTGCTGGGTTTATGGTGGCAAGGTTCAGAAGGATATTACTACTGTTACGGCAATCGGTGGGGTCAGCAATGGTGTCACGACTGCTGTTAATGGTGACTGGTCACAAGCTGCTAAAAATGCTGCTAACGTGATGGGTGTTTCAATGAACGATCAACAGTTAGGCGTGCTTTTGGCACAGATTAAGCTTGAATCTGGTGGTAATGATCAAGCTAAAGGTGGAACTGATGGATTGAGTGATGGCCCTGCTTTAGGGCTATTGCAGTTTAAGCAAGGCACGTTCAATTATTACTGTCGACCGCCTTATACAAACATTATGAGTGGCTTTGATCAGCTAATTGCTTTCTTCAATATCCCCAATTGTTTTGGTCAGATTACTGGTCGTCATGGTTGGTCTCCGTTTGGGGCACCTCTTAGCAAAGCTACCATTCAAGCTAAACCGGCTACTGATAATAGTTGGGGGTGGCCTTTCCCTGGTACTGGTGAAGGTTCATTCTCCAGCGGTCAATTGTTTGGGGTTCAGCCTGGTGGCGGCTTCCGGCAAAACGGGTTCCATGATGGCCTTGATTTCGGTTCAGTTGATCATCCGGGTTCAGAAGTCCATGCGGTTCACGGTGGCACTGTTACCTCTATTTCATGGGGTGGCAATGAAATCTTGTGGTACGTAGTTATTACGGACAGCACCGGTTTAAATTGTGAGTATCAAGAAGCGTTCCTTAATCGTAATAATGTGTCTGTTAGTGTCGGCCAACAGATCAAAACAGGTGATGTAATTGGCGTTAGAACCAATAATCATTTGCATTTAGGTATCACAAGAGCAGCAATTCCAGGTGCCTTTAGTAAGGCGTTTATCAATGACGGCACTTGGTTAGATCCATTGCAAATTATCAAGAATGGTGGCGCTCCAAGTGGTGGTACTGGTGATAGTAGCGATAGCGGAACTACTTCTAGCACCACATCAGAGTCTTATTACTCGCTGTACTATCATTACGTTGACAAAGATAGTCAGAAACGTTATGGAGTGCATGTGGGGGCGCCGATCGTTCAAGACAGTATCTATGATATGGATACGTTAAAAGCGTTTGTTGCTAACACGGTTAAACATGAACCGGACACGACTTTTACTACAACAATGGACGATTGGCACACAGTTGCACTTGGTTATCAAATTAGGGTATATGCGCCCGAAATGAATATAAAGTCATGGGAGACCTTAGTTGGCTATAGCGGTAATCCATTTAATGAAACGCAAGCGCCAGAGCTTACATACAGGAACACAGGGCTTGAATTGAAGAGCTTTGTTGACGCACTAGCACAGGATTTACAAAAGATAAATCGAAATAATAGTCTTCCAGAGAGAGGTGTTTCGATTGGAACCAAACAGGAAGACCATTTTGCTAATCCGAATAATCAAAAAGAAACAGGGCCAATAGCTCCAAAGTATAGTCAAATTCAAATGAACCGTTTAGCTCAATTTATGCAAGGAAAGGATGTGACGTTAGATGGCAGATGATAAGACGACTGAAAGCAAAGACGACAAGCGACCACCTTTGCAAGCAGTTGCTCCAGATAACAAGACACCACAATTTGATCAATCCTTGATATTAAAGAGAATGATTGATCCGGTGAGCGGATTTTATCTGCTGCTATGTAGTGATGATAATGGGGTGACTTGGGTTCCTGAGTATAGCTCTCAAGGTAAAATATACCACCAACGTGACATCAATCGAATTGCAGAAATACCATTTGAACATATCATAATGAAGTCGCCTAATGGGACGACTTTTTATTTATCCGTCAGTGATGACGGGCAACCAGTATTCACGAAAGTAGGTGATAGTCAATGAACGAGTTTAAGCTACCGCACGTAGAGGATTTACGAACCGATACAACGTTAATAAGGGGATTGCAAGAGGACTTCAAGGCGATTGAGCAAGAGGACAAAAACGATGATCAAGCTCTATCTGATGAAGTGGCAGATCGTAAAAAAGGTGATGGCAACCTACAAGGACAAATCGATGATCTTCAAGAGCGCTGTCAAAAGCTTGAACAAGAAAAAGCCACGAAGGACGATTTAGAAACCGTAAAATCAGAATTTTTTGGTCGAATAAAGTCGATTTACATGGGAAAAGACAGTAAAGCGATTCGTGATATAATTCTCGACATGAAAGAGAAAGGGGAGATATAATTGCTGACTTTGAAATACATTATTGGGCAAGATCAACGGAAACTAACGCCTTTTGAATTGCATGAAGGTGATACGTTCGATCTGAGTAAGGACCCAGATGTTAATAAAAATAAAGTGCAGGCAATGCAATACAACAGTGGAATGGACGAAATCTTTCTGGAGTTGTATGAAGATCAAAAAGATAATACTGGCGCCTTAATTCCATTTGATCTATCTGGTGCCAACATCATGTTTGAAGGTTGGAAGCCGGATGGCAAGTACATCGTTGACCCGGATATCATGACACCAATTAGCTTACAACAGGGACAATGCCGCATTAATTTGCCTGACCAAGCTTTTGCAGTCTATGGTTCATATAAGCAAGCTTTCTTCCGGATCTATCGTGATAATAAAAGCATTGCCACCCTTGAATTCACCTTTAATATCCGTGCTGATATGGTTCAAGGACAAATTAAGTCTGTTGACTGGATTGGACCAGTTCATGAAATCCTCGAAAAAGCAAAAGAAGATTACGAAAATCATAAGAAGTCCCTTGATGATGCCGTAAGTAACGCAATCGCTGAATATACTAAAGAAATGAACACGCTTAAAGCACTAGGCGTTTCAGTCGATACAAGTCTTTCTGGGTTACTGCAGAAGATTAAAGATAACAATCTCTTTACGCAAGCAGAGGCAGATGCGTTTAAGCAAAAAATTCAAGAACAACTTGACAAAGCTCTTACAAAGGTTGATGAAAAATTGGCAAGTGTTTTTGGCAAAGGTCAGAACCCAGTCGCTTTAAGTGTCTACTGGACAAACTGGGATAACGATAAGCGACAGTATACGCAGTTTTCGGTCGACCAGATGAAAACGTCAATCGATGGGGCAGCTAACTATGTGCAAGGAATTGTTGTCCCTTTGCGCTTAGAAAATGACGGCAATCAGTTTCATGTTCTTGGTAATCTCGCCGATATTAAGCAGGGAATTGATTATGCAACTTCAAAAGGCCTCAAATTAATGGGAATTAAAATCCATTGTGTAGCTACTTTAGAACAGATTAATAATTACGGAATGGATAATTTTTTCAATGATTATGCAAATTCAGTAAGTGCTGCTTGTACATCACTAAGCCTTACTACTGATACAAAACTGACAATTCTGAACGAGCGTTGGGATCTAGTTAACGAAAAAACGTATGCTGATAAAGTCGTCAAACTAATCAACGACTTAAAGACAGCAACTAAGTTATCAGTTGGTATCTCCTTTGTTCAACAATATTTAGGTGATGCTCAAAGTTCTGTATATTCCGCTTGTGATTTTATTGGGTTGAATGCCTATCCTACAGTAACCGATTTAAAACGTTCGGTCCCATTTGCTTTAATTGCTTCTGCTTGGCAACAAGTAGCTCCAATCATTCAATCATTAATTGCTTTGTATCATAAGCCGATTTATTTGAGCGAAACAGGAATTGAAGATAACTACGAAGCGCTAGAAGATCCGTCGAATTGGAACGTAGGATCACAGTACAACTCACAAGGTGAAGTTCAATATATGTATTTTAAGGGCTTGTTTGCTTCTGGGATTCTTGACTATACATCTGCTGTGTGGATCTGGTTTGATGTTACTTCAACTAAGGCGCAAGCTCTAATTCGACAATATGCAAACGGGGTGATTAACTAATGATTAATTTGTATACACAGACAAAAGCCTATCCCAATACTGACTTACATAGTGATCTTTTTGCTCGGCTTGTGAGACTCCCACCACTTCCTGATAAAGATGCATATAACAACGATAACTATTTTGAAGCAGAAATGCTGGTAACTTCTTATCGAGCTGAAACAGTTGTCTCTCATCGAATTGGAATCTATGGGTCTAAAGGAGAATATACACTCCTAGATAAAGATGATGATGCTGAAACATTAAAACTTCAGATTGTTCAGTTAGATGATGAAATATATCTGGTTACTAGTGGCCTTTTCCAAACAGCTAAAGTTAATCTCTACATTATTTCTACTAATAAACCAGCTTATATGTATCCAATTTGGCATGATGATTGGTTTAAACTAAGTGGTAAAGCAATCGGAAACTATCGCTCTAATTGGTACAATCGAGAGATCCCTAATGCGCCTAAATTAGAGAATAATTGGAAAGATGAAGCGAGCGTTTTAGGGACTCATTCTTTTTATGTCATTCAAAAGAACATTTGCTTCGTTAATATTTCTATTCAGTCGGGTGATTTTAGCAACGCCGGTTATACAATTGTTGGCTCTGGCTTGCCTAAGCCCATTACATATAACAATTCTTGGTATCATGCAATTAATGTTACTTTAACAGGCATTGATGCGGCTAACAATCGAATGAGCATTACTGGTCAAATTGATGATAATGGTAATTTGGTTGTAGCAAGAGCTGCTGATGCTACACCAGTTCAAATCATTGGAAGTTTTACGTATCCGATTACGACCGATTACTAGGAGGCGAGTTCAATGAGTAGATATTATCTTTATGATGAACAGACTGGTGCTTATCTAGGATGTGTCGAAGCGACAATTCAACCGAAAAATTCAACGACAATTGATCCAGCGCTGACTTGTCACTTTAACCCTTACTTTGAAAATGGCTGTTGGATTGATAAGCCTTTAGAATATAAACCTTCAATTAAACAGTTATTAATGCAACAAGCACAGCAGATCACAATGCTGCAAACTATGGCTATGCAACAGAACCAATCGAATGCAAAATTGCAGGCTACTAACGCTCAACAAGCAACCCAGATCAAACAATTACAACAAATGCTTATGACTGCTAATCAGCAACAAGCAGTCGAAAAAGCTAAGGAGGTAACAGCATAACGATGACACAATTACAAATGCTTCAAATGTTTTGGAATGACTGGGGTAACCATAATTTAGAATTTTACAAAGTTTATGTACAATGCGGAGCGATCACAAAAGACGAGTACAAAACTGTCACAGGTCAAGACTATGATACAGCAACCGAACCGCAACCTGCATAGCATTAAAACATAGTCGCCACAGAAATACACAGTACATAACAAAAGCCTCACTCAAACGAGCGGGGCTTTTATTATGGGCGGCTTAAAGGAGGCTTTACATGAATGATTAATAATCTACGACATAACTGGCTGTGGGGAATTACAGCGCTAGAAACGTATGCACTGGCGGGATTCTTTATCTCTACTCATAGTACAGGCAACTTCACACCGCCACCAAATAGTGTGCTGGATATGCTAGATGATCCGCCTTTCATCTTCTTACTGGGTGTGGTTGGGACGATTGCGCTAGTCTATTCGCTGTGGAATATCCAACGCTTCCATTACAAAACGATTATGACAGCCTCGCTGACTTTTGTGTGGCTGTTATTTTTATGCGGTTTTGTTATCCATGATCAATTGCGAGGAAACTTGCTTAGTATTCCCAGCATGTACTCATTTTTCGTATTAATTCGTATTGTTCTAACTGTGCTTATAAAGGGGTGAGGCGAGGTGAGCGACCAAGTATTAGCAACCTTAATTACCACCATTGGTTCGATTATCGTTGCTTGGATCACTGCCCACCAACGTAGTCAACCCACAGAGAATGACAGATTGAGGGAGCAGAATAGGAAACTAAAAGAAGAAATAAAGGAGAGAAAACGTCATGAAAACACTAAACGACATTATTAATTGGATTATCAATTCGGGCTTTCTAGCATTGCTAATCTACATTGCTGTTGCATTTGGTAAACCATTCGTTGACAGCAAGATTAAGCACGCTAAGACAGCTCAACAAAAGGAACTGTGGACGTTACTTCAACAAGTGTCAATGACAGTGGTTAATTCGCTCATTGGTAAAGATATGACTGGTCAAGCTAAGTTCGTTGAAGCTGTTACCCAAGTACAAGCCTACCTTGAAAACAAGGGTCTCAACGTAGATATAAAGCAAATTCAAGCAGCGGTTCAATCAGCTTATGAAATGTCTATGCTAACACCAACCGTTAACTCAAATGAAAGCGAAAGCAAAAAGGCTGACGCTGAACAAGAAGTAGTAGTTCCAGCAGGTACAGTAAAGGCAATTGACCCTAAGGAGGTCGCATAAAATGGCATTACGTAATCCGTTTATTGACGTTTCAAGTTATAATCCTGATACAAAAGAATTCTTCCAAGCTGCTAAAAATCAAGGGGCTTTAGGAGCTGTTGTTAAATTAACGGAAGGTTCAGAAGATGGTTCCGCCTATGTTAACCCACGTGCAGCCGCCCAAATCCGTAATGCTTTAGCAGTCGGCTTGAAAGTATCTTGTTATCATTTCGCTCGGTATACTTCAATTGCTGATGCGCAAAATGAAGCCCGGTTCTTCGTTAAGATTGCTAAACAATTCGGTATGTATGACGATACGCTCATGATTGATGATGCAGAAGTTCATTCTGTCGCAGATTATCAGTCCACTTCCTTAGCATTCCTCCAAGAAGTAGAAGCTCTCGGCTACAAGAATACTGGGATTTACTCCATGAAGTCCTTCTTCACTGGCGGTATTCTTAATTCTCACGGATTCGGTTCTCGTAAGATTTGGGTTGCCGGTTATGGTGTAACCTCATTAGGTGTTGATAATGCTAATGCTTGGCAAACAACCGATCACGGTATTATGGGTATTGATACTAGTCTTGACTTTGATGGTACCTTTACCACTGGTTCTGCGTCTGGAAACATTCCGCAAGCTGTTATTCCAGCACCACAGCCGGTTCAACATGTTGGTCACCCAGCTACTGGAACCTACATTGTTCAGCCGGGCGATACATTGAGTGGAATTGCTGAAAAGTACAGGACTACATACCAAAACTTAGCAGCAATTAATAGCATTGGTAATCCTAACCACATTAGTGTTGGTCAAGTGCTTAAAGTTACTGGTCAACCTACAAACGAAAATACTTACTTCGTCCAAGCAGGTGACACACTAAGCGGGATTGCCATTAAATTTGGCACAACCGTACCTGACCTTGTAAGTCGTAATCACATCACTAACCCTAACGTTATTTATGTTGGTCAAAAGATTTATATTGCAGGTAGTGGTCAATCTAATGCTTATACTGTTAAGGCAGGTGATACACTTTCTAACATTGCTAATGTCTTCCATACTACTTGGCAAGCATTAGCACAGAAAAATGGTATCGCAAATCCTAATGTTATTTATGTTGGTCAAACAATTCAAATCTAAAGAACTAGCCCTAGTGGTTGTTGCATTTTCTGTAACTCCACTAGGGCTTTTTATCGTATAAATATAAGTGATATAATAATTGAAAAAATAGGTATGAAAAATATATATTTTTACGTAGACGATTCAGGGGTCCTTCATAGGAATGCAAGAAACGAATATTTTATATATGCTGGTTACTGCTTTCTTGGAAAAGATCATCGAGAAGATGCACACAGAAAATATCGTACGTTATCAGATAAGATAAAAAGGGGACTTCATTTACATACAGAAGCTAAGGCGTGCCACCTTAAGCCTAAACATAAAAACAAATTATATAAGATCATGCATGGATATGATTCATTTTCAGTCGCCGTTCGAATTTCAGAATTAAGATCGTATGTGTTAGATGATAAAAACTCTATACATCGCTACAAAGATTATGCACTGAAAAGAATTATTAAAGAAGAAGTTAAAAAACTTCTATCCTTGGGAAAAATTGATGATCGTGAGGAAATTCATATACATATATTTGTAGATGAACAAAATACAGCAACAAATGGGATTTATGGACTGGGTGACTCTGTTAAAGAAGAATTAGCTAAGGGTATTATGAATTTTAATTACGGAACATTTTATAAACCAATATTGCATGGTCGGCTATTTGTCGATGTAACTTATTGTGATTCTTCAAAGGATTACTTAATTCAGGCTTGTGATATTTTAGCTAATCGTATATGGACTTCTTATTACGTAAGGAATGAAAATTTAAGAATTCTGACTAATCATACTTCGTTGATTTTGCCTTAATTATTGATTTTGTTTTAATTAAATGATATTATTATGTTGCAAGTACTTTAGGTATATTGCTACAGTAGGTAACTGATAATAACTATTAAGCGTACTAATAAGTGCGCCAGCCCTACTGGGGGAGCCCCAATTTGGAGCTTTTTTTATTTTTAAATAATATTTAAGCCTTAGTAGCCTTACTGGTTATTAGGGCTTTTTTTGCGTATAATAAAAACAGCGATAGTAAACGAATTACCACCGCTGAAATAACTATTTACCTAGCCACAAGAGCTAGACACGCAACCAAGCAAATAGTTGCTTAATAGCCTTTTTGATTAGCTTTTTTATGTGCTTATTAGGCACAATCAAGAGAATTATGCACCAATGATGCAATTGGGACACCTCCCAACTTGCACATATTTGTGGAGTGATTAGTTCCAACAGTGTGCTCAACTATTGTATCATAAATTGATTATGCTATAATAAATACATCAAGAGAATTATGCCGGTGTGCAAATTGGTTTCAGTTGATTACTTAAACCGTACCGGTAAGCAGGGTGCCTTAATCGGCATCCTTTTTTATTTTAAATTTATCCATAATTGGCGAGAATACTCCCACTTCAAGCGTCAAGCCGTAGGCTTAGCTAAGTGGGAGTAGTTCAAAATAGTTGCTAATCCATGATTGTGCCATTGGCGAGAGAATACTACCAATAGCTATACTAGACATCATGAGAGCAGCAAGACCTGATGCGTCTAATTTCATATATATCACCTCTTTTCTCGAAACAAGTATATCAAATTAAATAGGAAGCGAAATCCTCCTCTCATATTGACGAGCCCTAGTGGTTGTTGCAGATTATGCAATAGTCACTAGGGCTTTTTATTATGTATCAACTTAGTATCGACAATATGACAAAAAGATGTATAATGTAATTGTAGCAATTAAGCTACACAATGCTGTAATATTGTGAGTATATTTATCACGGAGGGATTGTCATGGAGCACACAAAAGGAGTACTCACTTTATCAAAGTGGGGTAATAGTTTATCTATACGAATACCAAAAAATGTATTAGATATTCTAAAATTAACCAATAATGATAAAGTATCGTATCAACTAGAAGACGATAAAATTATATTGAAGCCTAAAAAGAATGAAAGTCCGCTAAGAAAAATGTTTGATGGGTTTGATACCGAAGCATATTTCAAAAGTGAACCTAATAATAAAGAAATTGATTGGGGCAAGCCACAAGGCAAGGAGATATTTTAATTGCTGGATCCAGTACGTTTTCGGTGAAGGCAATAAAATATTTTTATGAAAGGGGATTTCACTGAATGGAATCTTACAAAGGCTTGAAGCAAGGACAGATCGTTAAGATTAGTCTTGACCCAACTGAAGGACATGAACAACAAGGCTATCGGCCAGCGCTGATAGTTTCTAACAATGATTTTAATCAATTATGTGGTGGCATGGTAAAGATTATGCCAATTACATCTAATGAGAAGCATTTTCCATTACACGTGAAGCTACCACAACTTGAAAATATTCATGGTGTTGTTGAACTAGAGCATGAGCGGTCACTTGATTTAAGTTTTCGATCTTTCAAACTTGTTGACAAAGTTCCTCAAGAATTTTTAGCAGATATTTTAAGGAAAAATTCTGCAACATACTAAAAAATCCATCAGCTATTAAGTGATGGACGAGAAAGACTATATACTTGTATGACAACTTAAGTATATAGTCTTTTTTTGTGTCCGTAAAGGAAACAGGTGTTTATTTACCTTTGTTGACTAATAGTGGCACGACTAGCTGATAAGTTTGGTGAATGATATAATACATATATCGAGTGGTTTAAAATTAAAAACGGCATCTCTCATTTGAGGGGTGCCGTTCTTTTTTACATAATTTCGTATATTAGGTATAACCAGTTTCAATAGTTTGGGGAATCTTTGTAAGTGGAAGGCCGAGTAACAAACCAACGATGAATGATGTGATTACTAAACCAACAAAAGTGTTCATCTTTAGTTTAACAATCATAAAAATTAAGATAATAACTCCGATTAAAACAATAAGTAAAGGCATAATAATAACCCCCTAATGAATAGATTGTTGTTGTAATTTAGCGATGGTCGAATAGGCTGGTGTTAATAATCCCTCAACCTGTTGAAAGAGTGGTAAGTAATTTTGATAAACATTAACCGCCTCTTGATTTGGTTGATAAGAACTGATATCACCAATTAGTGTTTTAATGATTTCATAGTTTTCAATCATTCCTAAACTCTTCATTGCCATGGTGATTGCACCGAGACAACCAGATTCAAATGAGTTCGGGATATTGACCGGACAGTTCAAGACATCTGCTAACATTTGCCGCCAAACTTCAGCTCGCGCAAAACCGCCAGTTGCAGTTACGCTTGCAGGATTACCAACAAGATCACGAACCGCTTGGAAAACAGTTGCAATATTCATACAAATTCCTTCCATTACTGAGCGCAGCATATCGGCACGAGTATGAATGTGGGAAAGCCCAAAGAAATTGCCGCGCGCATTAGCGTCCCATAATGGTGCTCGTTCACCGCCAAGGAATGGGTGGAAGAGCAAGCCGTGAGCTCCGGCGGGAACACCTTCAATAACTCGGTTAGCAAGAGTGTAGGGATCAATATTTTCATTTTTAACTGCGCTAGCGTCAACTAAGTGTTCAACGGCCCACTGATAGACATCGCCACCATTATTAAGCGGACCGCCGATGACCCATAAACCTTTATCCACGGCGTAACAGAAGAGTCGTTGCTGAGGATCGATCACTGGATGGTCAGTTACTACCCGAACACCAGCCGAAGTCCCAATCGTAATGGCAACAGTATTTTGCTTAATTGCCCCCACACCTAAATTAGATAAAGCACCGTCAAAGGCACCATAGACAAATGGCGTGTCAGCGGGGATACCCATTTTTGCTTGCGCCACTGCTGTTAGGCCAATCGCTTGGGTTGTTCCGTTCACGATTTCTGGTAATTGGGAACGGTCGACGTTAGCGAGTTCCAATGCTTGATCGTCCCAGTCACACGTATTGACATTCATCATTCCGGTACATGAAGCGATGGAAACATCAACCTTAAATGTATTGAAAAACTGGTGGAAGAGGTAGGATTTGATATCGCCAAAATATGCAGTTTGAGCAACCTTATCTGCTTGTGTCTTATTGAGCCACATAATCTTGGTCAATGGGGACATTGGATGAATAGGTGTACCTGTTTTAGCATAAATTTGCTGACCAGCAGGACTATTCTTTAATTCGTTGGCGACATCACGTGCACGGGTATCAGCCCAAGTGATGACCCGTGAAAGGGGATTGAAATTCTTGTCGAGCATAATCACGCTTTGGTTAGCACTAGAAAATGATACCGCTAACAATTTTCCATTTGTTAAATCTGCTTTTTGTGCTGCATCATGAATAACTTTTTCGACTGCTTCGACAATTGCAGTTGGGTTTTGTTCAGCCATTCCACTAGCATCGCGGTAAAGGGAATAACCTTGGCTAAATTGATCTAACACAGTTGCATTTTGGTCATATAGAACTGCCTTTGTAGAAGTAGTTCCAACATCAACACCGATAAAATAATTCATTGTAGTAATTCTCCCTTTATTTATTTGAAAACGCTTTAGTTTATCGTTACACCTAATAATATAATATTAGATGTAAGCGATGTCAATAGCTTATTTAATATAAGTTTATCGATTTCCTAAATTTAAAAATAAAAAGTAATTGCATATGAATCTCAAGGTGTGATACTATTAGTTGCTTAATTTGTTATGGTTTAGCTATAAGCAACGATTTTAAGGAGGGATTACAATGAAAATCCGGAAAGCAACAATGGCAGATTTAGATGTAGTAGTAGATATTTTACGTGATGGACGTAACCAGTTAGCTGAGCGGGGCGTTGATCAATGGCAGGGGGATTATCCGAACGTTACCCACGTAAAAGAAGATATCGAGAATGGTTATGCTTATCTCGTTAAAGCAGATGATGGACAAACAGTTGGCACGTTAGCAATTGTTGAAGCACCGGATCATTTTTATGACAAACTCAACGGGGAATGGCTAATTAATACTGAAAATTATGTTGTAATCCACCGCGTAGCTATTCATTCACGGCACGCAGGAAAAGGATATGCATCCAAATTATTTTTGAGTTTGATTGAGTATTTGGAGACCGAGCGTCCAGAAATCAAATCAATTCGTTTAAGCACAAATGAAAATAATATGGCAATGCAACGGATCGCAACTAAGAGCGGCTTTAAAAAAGTGGGGACCCTCCATGGCGCCTTTCGTCCAAGTGAGTTGTCTTATGTTTATGAACTGTTAACAAAAGTGCGTGTAGCATAAAAAAGGGGAAGGCGTTAAGCTTGTAACACCTTCCTCTTTACTTTTATTATTTTTCATTAATTTTCTTAGCATATTCGCGAGCGTTGTAAAGTTCGTAGACTACCCATGTTTCAATAAGGGTAATGACACAGATGAGAATAGCGGTATACATGTCTGGTAAAACAAACAGTAAGAGTAAGAAGATCCATGAAATCCATGACCACTGAGTTTCAATTGTGACGATTCGCTGAACTCGTTTAGTAGGTTCAATACGGTCAGATTGATTAAAAATGGTTCGAATTTGGTAAAAATAACGAACTTCAAAAATACTTTCGATAATAAAAATTGCTGTTAAGATGATTAATAAAATGTTCATCATAAATAAGAGTCCCTTATCTTTCAATTTATCTTTAATTTTAGAACTCTTGGGCAAGAGAAGCAATTTAGATAGTCAAAAAATGGGTTCCCATCAAAGATTAAATGATAGGAACCCATTTTTAATTCTACATATCAAGAAATTAAACGTTCATTGTCTTACCATATTCATTATTAATGGTATCAACAACGTCCTTGGCATGCATATCATCTTCAACAACTGTTTCACCGTCACGAAGAGTGTACTTTACACTTTCGTCCAAGTTATCAAAGTCTACATCATTACCATCTGCATCTACAAAATTGAACTTCGAATCTTGGAAGTTCTTAAGAGCATCTGCATTAATTTCCATGATTATGCTTCCTTTCGCCATTATAGTAACACTTAATTAACGAAAATTACAGGGTTAGGGTAAAAATATTATTATATTTTACAGGAGGACATTTATTTTCTAAATTAACTTATTCGTGTTTTCGCTCATTTTTTTGATAAACAGTTTTGACTAATCCTGTACATAATTTATAATATGAGTAGGAAGAGAATTCTTGGATTGAATAGGAGGAAATAGATATGTCATTGATGCAAAATACCTCAGAAATTAACAAGACTGATAAGCAGGTGTACTTAATCACTTTATTGCGGAAGAGTACAAATATGCCACAATACATTGACCACATGATTTATGAAACTGCAGAAGGTGGTCAAGAATTTATGGCACACTTAGTCGAAGCTTTTTCACGGGCAGGTTACCGGGAAAAGAAGCTTAGTGACGATAAGTACAACCTCGATAACGGACTTGATAAGATCACTTTGCGGGGTTCATACCAACCTATTTACAAGGGATAATTAAAATTGACTAAATTAAAAGAGCTGATGCTGCATTTTGAGGCACCAGCTCTTTTAATTTAATTATTGTTTCGTAATGATAGAACCTTAACATCGTTGTCGTAGTTAGCGCTCCACCAACCTTGTTTATTGACGTAACCAGTTGGCAAGCAGAGAATCACTAAGAAGATTATATCAATGACTGAGGAAATAGTTTCCATCACTGCACTGTCGTTACTTGTAAAAATAAGGGAAAGTAACCAGAAAACCAATACGGTCCAGCCAGTCAAACCGGTATCGCGAACCCGCCGGACACAGATAGCAATTCCGGGAATAATAATAGCAATAGCGAATACTGCAATAACGAAGAGCAAGAAAATTAAGAATCCAACGCCACGATTATAGCCATTCATAATCGAAGTGACAGAAGCAAAACCAGCGATTGCTAGTAAGAAATATAAAATAACAAAAATGATGAAATTAACTAATACTGGCCACCAAAAATCCGCCCGCGTTGAAGTAGCCCGGTACTTAAAGGCGTTTTCCCAGTAGTATTTGTAAGCTTCAAACATACAATTCTCCTCCTTTGATAGGTTTGCTTTGATTATAGCATTTTGGGGGGATGTAGATTGACTTATGATTTGGGGAGGAGAAAAATCATAGCTATAACTGGTGCATTAATATGCTAACTTTTCACACTTTACTTTAGAGTATATAATTTATAGGATTACTAATTGTAATAAATATTGATTTTAAGGATATAAAGTATGGTAAAAAACTATCATGTTGATAATGTAACGATAGAAGAAATTCTTGGTTGGATTAAACAGGGGAAAATTGGATTGCCAGAAATGCAACGTCCATTTGTTTGGTCCACAGCAAAGGTTAGAGATTTAATTGATTCACTATATAATGGTTATCCTATTGGATATATCGTTACATGGCAAAATCCGGCAATAGGATTAAAGAATGATTCATCATCCAATAATAAAGAGATTATTATTGATGGACAGCAGAGACTGACAGCTTTAAAAGCAGCTCTCAGTGGCGAAAAGGTTGTATCTCAACAATACATAACTAAACGAATAAAGATATCATTTAAACCAAGTACTGGAGAGTTTAATACTTTAAACAGCGCAATTGAGAAAGATCCATTATGGATAAATGACATTTCTGATATTTTTAAGTCAGATTTTAATTCTTATTCGTATGTAACAGATAATGCAAAAAAGTTAGGAATGGCACCAGAAGATTTAGGGGCTACTTTACAGAAATTGCTTGCAATTCGGCAGTCTGAAATAGGTGATATCAAACTAGGATATAACCTAAGCATTGGTGCGGTTACTGATATTTTTAATAGAATTAACTCAAAAGGTGTTTCCTTATCATCTGCGGATTTAGCAATGTCACGTTTATCTGCGGATACGATTCACGGCGGTAATAACTTAAGAAAACAAATTGAATATTTTGTACAGCTTCTGAATGATCCAAATTTATTAGAAAATATCGTGAAATTTGATTCTGACTTTGCTAACACTAAAGAGTTTAATCAAATTAAGTGGATTGCAAGTGAGGTAAATCCAATATATAAGCCTAGGTACGCAGATATTCTGCATTTAATTTTGGCAACTTCATTTAAACGTGGAAAATTATCAGATATGGTTAGCTTAATTTCTGGACGTGACTTTGAAGCACGAAATTATAGTGAAGAAGGAATGAAGGCTAACTACGCAAAAATGCAAGCAGGGGCTACCTTAGTCTTTAATAAATCTAATTTTCAACGTTATTTGATGATCCTTCGTGATATGGGGATGCGGAATAGTGGCAAACTTGGATTAGTAGGGCATGGAGTGTTTAACTTTGGCTACATTTTATTTCTTTATCTTCATCGAAGTACTAATCTCTCCCAAGAAAAGATTGTTTCATATTTGAAACGATGGATTATTATGTCAGCATTAACCGGACGTTACAGTGGATCTTCAGAAACTATCACAGAAAGTGACCTAAAGATGATTAGTCGTGATGCAAATCCAATTAACGTTTTGGATGATATTTTAGATCGAGAAATGAATGATTCATTTTGGAATGGAACTTTGCCAAATATGCTACGAGTTCAATCTACTCAAGCGTCGAGCTGGCGGATTTTTCAAATGTCACAGATCTATGGGAAAGATACTGCTTGGCTAGCAAAAGATACATCAACAGAAACGGTGATGTTAGAAGAAGGAAATATTCATCATATTTTTCCACAAGCATACTTACGTAAAAATGGTTTTTCAAAGGGTGATATCAACCAAATCGCAAATTATGTTTGGGTTACTCAGCCAAAGAATTTAGAAATTAGTGACAAAGCACCTAAAGACTATTTGAGTGATGAGAATATTATAGAGTTTATGTCAGAAACAAATAATCGTGAAAATGCAATCCCAGAAGAAATAGTTGATTATGATTTCCATAATTATAGTGACTTTCTAAATCAACGTCGCCACTTAATGGCAAAAAAGATGCGTGAATTTTATGAAAATATGTAAAGATAGGAGTTTTTATTTTGGCAACTAAGTCTAAAGAGCTAAATATTGAAGATAAATTATGGAAGGCTGCTGATGCATTGCGTGGAAGCATGGATGCATCAGAATATCGTAATGTTGTATTAGGATTAATTTTTCTTAAGTATGCGTCGGATTCCTTTGATGAAAGAAGACAAGAGCTTTTAAAAACAGAATATCCTGAAGATGCAGAAGATCCAGATATGTATCTAGAAAATAATATTTTCTGGGTTCCTCAAGAGGCTCGTTGGGCAAAGATTGAACATGCTGCTAAAACACCTCAAATTGGTGAAGTAATTGATGATGCAATGACCGCGATTGAAAAAAGCAATGATTCATTTCGAGGGATTTTGAGTAAAAATTATGCTTCACCAGATCTTGATAAAACACGCTTGGGTGAAGTAGTCGATTTAATTTCGGACATTAAGGTTGGAACTAAAGAATCTACAGATAAAGATGTTTTAGGTCGTGTTTACGAATATTTCTTAAATGAATTTGCTAGTCAAGAGGGTAAACACGGTGGTGAGTTCTATACACCACGGTCAATTGTTAAAATCTTAGTTGAAATGATTGAGCCTTATAAAGGACGTATTTATGATCCTTGTTGTGGTTCAGGTGGAATGTTTGTTCAATCAGAAGAGTTCGTTCGTCATCATCAGGGAGAGTTGAAAGATCTTCACGTATTTGGTGAGGAATCTAACCCAACTACTTGGAAATTAGCCAAGATGAATTTAGCGATTAGAGGAATTGATAGTGATTTAGGCCCTCACCAAGGCGACACTTTCACTAATGATTTACATAAAGGTGTTCGTTTCAACTACATTTTGGCTAATCCACCATTTAACATTAAAAACTGGGGTGGCGAAAAGCTTCAAGAAGATGCTAGATGGAAATATGGTGTTCCACCAACAGGAAATGCAAATTATGCCTGGATTGAACATATTATTAGTAAGTTAGCACCGGATGGGAAAGCTGGCTTTGTTTTAGCTAACGGTGCCTTATCGACTTCTAATAAAGAAGAGTTTGCAATTCGTAAAGCAATTTTAGAAGATGATAAGATTGATGCAATTGTTGCTTTACCTGAAAAAATGTTTTATTCGACAGGAATTCCAGTTTCATTATGGTTTATTGATATGAATAAGGAATCTGAGGATGAACGCTCGCGAAAGGGTGAAACATTATTTATTGATGCACGTAATTTAGGTGAGATGATTGATCGAACTCATCGTGCATTTAATGATAATGATATTAAAAAAGTAGCAGATACTTACCATGCTTACCGTGGTACAAATGATCAAGAATATAAGGATGTTGCTGGCTTTTGTAAAATTGCTAAGTTAGATGAGATCGCTAAAAACGATTATGTATTAACTCCGGGTCGCTATGTTGGACTTGCTAAACAAGAAGATGATGGCGAACCATACGAAGTTAAAATGAAGAGACTAACTAGTGAATTAAAAGAACAATTTGAGGAGAGTAACAAGTTACAAGCCCAAATTAAAGATGTATTGAAGGAGCTTGGATATGAAATATAGGTTAGGCAATATTTGTAAGATTGGTGATGGATTACATGGTACGCCAAACTATTGTAAAAATAATGAATTCTATTTTATAAATGGCAATAACTTAAAAGGTGAACTTATTGATTTAAGTAACGCAAGGTCTGTTTCAAAAGCTGAATACCTAAAATACAATCCTAATTTAATACCTCAAAAGACAGTATTACTTTCCATAAATGGTACTTTGGGAAATACAGCAATATATAATGGTGAATCTATAATTTTAAGTAAAAGCGTTGCTTTTTTTGAATGTTCGACCGATATTATAACTCCTGAATATTTAAAATTATATTTTGAGTCTTGCAATTTCCAAAACATCTTAAATAATATGGCTACAGGAACTACAATAAAAAATGTAGGATTGAAATCGTTAAGATCTTTAATGATTGATTTACCATCTATAAATATTCAAAGAGAGATTGTTAATATAATTAAGCCCTTTGAGAATAAATTATATTTGAATAATCAGATAAATGATAATTTAGAGAAGTTAAATAGAAACTTTTTTAGACATATTTTTGGTGATCAAAAGCCAATCAACAAAGCAAGTGATATTGCAAATATCAAAATAGGCAAAACTCCTCCTAGAAAACAAAATCAATGGTTTTCATTTAAAGATGGCTACAAGTGGCTATCAATCAAAGATATGAAAAGGGAGGGCGCCTTTGCATTTTATGCTGAAGAACATCTAACAGAAAAAGCAATTCAAAAGTTTAATATCCAGGTAGTTCCTCAATATACAGTAATGGTAAGTTTTAAATTAACTATTGGCCGTGTAAAAATATCTATTGAAGATATGGTTACTAATGAAGCAATAGCACAGTTCAAAGATAGTACACTACCTTATGAATTTTTATATACTTATCTGGATAATTTTCCTTTTGAAACTTTAGGTAGTACATCTTCTATAGCAAAAGCGATTAATTCTAAAATACTTAAATCAATGCCAATCTTAGTTCCAAAAGCAGAGCTTCTTAGCAGATATATGATTTTTGCAAAACCTATTTTTGCTAAAATATTTGAACTTCAAAACGAAAATATTAAATTAAATATTTTAAAAGAAACGCTACTAAATAAATATTTTTAAGCCGCTAAATTATCATTTAATCTACTAAGCAACTCTCTGTGGTGTATTATTTTTCAAAAACGGAGAATTGATTCATGCGAAGAGTAGAGTCTGAAAAATTGATTCAAAAAATGTTACCATACTTGAATAACCAACAATTATTATGCCTAAGAAATGCGTTAGATGAGTTAATTACTACGGAAAGTAAACAAGTAGATGATCATAAGGATAACCAGCAGCTGCTTACTAAATACTTTGCCTCTAAAAGAGCAGAAGGATGCTCGGAAAAATCATTAAAGTATTATAAAACTACTATTACTAAAGCTCTGTCTTCAATTGGTAAAAATGCTAAAGAAATTGTAACAGATGAGCTCCGTAACTATTTGACTAATTATCAAGAAGTTCATAACTCTAGTAAGGTAACTATTGATAACATTAGAAGAATCCTTTCCAGTTTTTTTAACTGGTTAGAAGATGAGGACTATATTATCAAGAGTCCAGTAAGAAGGATTCATAAGGTTAAGGTTTCAACAACTGTGAAGGAAACCTATACTGACGAAGAACTAGAAAAGTTACGTGATAATTGTAAGAATATTCGTGATTTAGCAATGATTGATTTTCTTGCTTCAACAGGTATGCGGGTTGGAGAATTGGTATTGTTGAATAGAGACGATATTAATTTCCAAGAGCGTGAATGTGTTGTTTTTGGTAAAGGTAGTAAAGAAAGAATTGCTTATTTTGATGCAAGGGCTAAATTGCATTTGCAGAAATATTTATATACTCGTACAGATAGTAATGAAGCATTATTCGTTTCGTTATATAAGAAACATACACGATTAACAATTGGGGGAGTTGAATCACGATTAAAGCATTTAGGTAAAAGATTAGGAATTTCGCGTGTATATCCACATAAATTTAGAAGAACGTTAGCTACAACAGCAATAGATAAGGGAATGCCAATTGAACAATTACAGCGTCTTTTAGGACATAAACGAATAGACACAACCTTGCATTATGCAATGGTTAAACAACAAAATGTAAAGATAGCACATAGGAGGTATATTGGATGAAAATAAAATTAAAAGAGATTGGAAAGATAATAACCGGAAAAACTCCTCCCAAAAATGAAAAAGATGCGTATGGAAACACAATGAATTTTCTAACACCAAGTGATTTGAAAGGGCAACGATTTTCAGATATTACTGCACGGCAATTATCAGAAAAAGGAGTAAGAGGATTAAAGAATAATATAGTAAGCGGACCAAGTATTTCTGTTTCATGTATAGGATCCAACATGGGTAAAACAATTTTTAATAAAGAAGCTATAATTACGAATCAGCAACTAAATTCAATTACTTTTATTAGAAATGATGTTAATCCATTATATCTATATTATCTATTAATTTCTAAAAGAGAGTTGCTTCATTTCATAGGAAGTAATCAGGGAAGTACTATGCCAATTTTGAATAAAAATGATTTTGGTAATTTAGAATTTGAAATTCCTTCCTTTGAAGAACAAAATTATATTTCTGGAAAATTGAATTTATTAGATCGAGAAATAGAATTAAATAATCAGATAAATGATAATTTAATCTCACTTGCTACAGCTTTATTTAATAAATACTTTCCAAATATTAATTCGGGAAATGAAATGATCGGAAATTTCATCAGTAACTATGACAGATTGCGAAAACCATTGTCAAAGAAGGAACGATTGAGCATTCCAGGTAAATATAGATATATAGGTGCTACATCCGTTAATGATTATATAAATAAATACAATTTTGACGGTATTTATCTACTACTAGGAGAAGATGGCACTGTTGAAGATGACAATGGATATCCAATTCTTCAATATATTTCTGGAAAATTTTGGCCTAATAATCATGCTCATGTTCTGCAAGGTAAAAACGTATCAACAGAATGGTTATATTTGTTTTTTAAACAAAGAAAAATTACCAGTATCGTCACTGGTGCAGTTCAAAAAAAGATCTCACAAAAGAATCTCAATTCATTAAGTATATCGATTCCAGATAAAGACAAATTAGCCCGATTTGATACTATTATTAATCCCATTTTTAAGAACATTCGAATTATTGAATCAGAAAATCATTCTTTAGAAAAAATAAAAGTAGAACTTTTAAGTAAACTTTTTTAAGCAACTAAATTATCATTTATCTCCCTAAATCAAACAGAAAGAGGTGATTTATTGTGGCAAGTTATCTTAACGAAGAAAATATCGAGGGCATTGCTTTAAGATGTCTTGATGAAGTAGGTTATCAAGTCTACAAAAGTGCTAGTTATACTAGTCCGAATGTAGAAATAGATGCTGAAAGAAATAATGACCATACACAGCCTATTTTAAAAGGACAATTAGAAAACGCCTTACGCAAATTAAATCCTGGGTTTAATGATGAAGTATACCGTAATGCCATTCATCAATTTGAGATGCTAGCAGATAGCCCAGATATGATGCTTAATAACCATAAGCTTCATGAATTAATTATCGGCGGAGCAAAAGTAAAAATATCAATTAAAGGTGAAGACCGAACTATAACTTTGTATCCGATTGATTTTAAAAACGTTGATAACAATACATTTGTTGCAACAAATCAATTTACAATGAAACAAGGAGAACATGAAAGAAGACCAGACATTACTCTTTTTATTAATGGGCTTCCTTTAGTTACCTTTGAATTAAAGAACCCAGCAAATGCGAATGTAGGTATTCAACAAGCTTTTGCCCAATTTTCTACTTATAAAGAAGAGATATCTTCTTATATGCAATATAACGAAATTTTAATTGTTTCTGATGGAATTAATGCGCGAGCTGGGTCATTAACAGCAGGAATTGATCGCTTTATGCGGTGGCGCGAGCCGAAAAATGTAGATATTGACGATTCAATGATGGAATTAGAAGTATTGATAAAATACATGCTTACCCCATCTGATTTATTAAACATCATTCAGAATTTTATTCTTTTTGAAAGTGATGGAGACAAGACAATCAAGATTTTAGCAGCATATCATCAATACTATATGGTTAATAAAGCTGTAAAAAGAACATCAAAAGTATTGGCTGACCCTGATGACAAACGAATTGGTGTTGTTTGGCATACCACTGGTTCTGGTAAATCCTTGTCGATGGTCTTTTATTCTGGAATAGTAGCTCGTAAACTTGGTAATCCAACTATTTTAGTAATTAATGATCGTAATGATTTAGATGATCAGTTATTTGGTACTTTTGCGACTGCTCATGAATATCTACAACAAAACCCTGATCACGCTGAATCACGAGGAGAAGTTCGTAAATACATGAGTAAGAATTCTGGCGGGATTGTTTTTAGTACAATTCAAAAATTCTCACCAAACTTTGACGCAGGTGAAGAACATATGCCTATACTTACAAACCGTTCTAACGTTATCGTAATGGTTGATGAAGCTCATCGGTCTCAATATGGAATGCAAGCAAAACTAACCGATAATGGTATTCGTTATGGATATGCTAAATATTTGCGTGAGGCTCTTCCTAACGCCTCGTTTATTGGTTTTACAGGAACACCAATAAATACTGAAGATAAATCTACCGTGGCAATGTTTGGAAATTACATTGATGTTTATGATATTACTCAAGCAGTTAATGATCATGCCACGGTCCGGATTTATTATGAAAGTCACGTTTTCCCATTAAAGCTTAAGGACAATGCAATTGATGAATATCAAAAGTTAATTAAAGAAGCTGGTATTAATGACGATCCTAATCTTAGAGAAACTGAGCGACGGAATCGGGCATTTACTAGATTAGAGGCCCTTGCCGGTGCAAAACCACGGTTAAAAAAAATAGCCCAACACTTTGTTCATCATTTTGAATTACGACAAAAGGAAGAATTTGGTAAGTCGATGATTGTTGAAATGTCACGACAAAATGCAGTAAAGCTATATAATGAAATTGCAAAATTACGTCCTGAGTGGATAAATGATGATATTCATAAGGGAAAAATCAAAGTTATTATGACGTCTAATGCTTCTGATGGCCCAGAATTTGCTAAATTTAAGACAAGCAAACAAGACCGATTTACGTTACAACAACGGATGAAAGATAACGATGACGAATTACAAATTGTAATAGTTGTTGATATGTGGCTAACTGGATTTGATGTTCCTAGCATGAATACCATGTACATTGACAAGCCAATGCAAGGACATAATCTTATCCAAGCAATTGCTCGTGTTAATCGGGTGTTTAAGAATAAAGATAGTGGGCTAATTGTCGATTACATCGGAATCGCTGATGCCCTTCGTTTTGCCTTAAATGTATACACAAAAGATGACCAAGGAAAAGTTGGAATTAATGTTGATCGTGCACTAATGCTTCTAAAAGAGAAATATGACATTATTAAAGAAGATTTCCTATATGGGATTGATTACTCAGAATTTGATTCTGATGATAGCCAAACTCGTCAGAAGGCAGTTACTCGTGTTGTAAATGAATTAGCTGCAGAGGACGATGAAACAAAACAAAAATTCTTTGATGTAGTAACAGAACTTCAAAAAGCTTATGCATTAGTTTCAACACAGCCTGAAGCCCAAGATTTAAGCGCGGAGATTGCATTTTTTAAAACGGTTAAAGTATTTTTAACTAAACTTGAGGCTCCTGATAATCCAGACGATAGCAAGGAGATTCATAGCTCAGTCGATTATCGAATGCAACAACTATTAGATCAATCAATTATTTCAGAGCCGAACGTTGACATTTATCGTGACCTAGGATTAGAACGCCCTAACTTAGATTTAATCTCAGAACAATTTCTTGAAAAAGTAAATGAAATTACTGAGAAAGATCTAGCAATTACTCTTTTAGAGAAACTATTAAAAGGGCAAGTAAAAGCCTACCAAAAAACGAATATTGTTAAAGGTAAGAAGTTTGAGGAATTACTTCAAGAGTCAATTGATGATTACAATAAGCGGGGAATTACCAGTGAAATTGTAATTAGAAAGTTAATTGATATGGCTAAGGAAATTAATAAAGAACAACAAGAAGGTAAGAATCTGGGACTTTCAAAAGAAGAAGTTGCCTTTTATGATGCTTTAGCTGATCATGAGAAAGCTGTTCAAGAATTAGGAGAAGAAAAGTTACATCTCATCGCTGCTGAATTAGTAAAGACTGTAAAGCAACAATCAGGGGTTGATTGGGAGCGGCGCAGCAATGTTCGTGCTAAAATGCGTGTCGCAGTTAAACATCTATTACGTAAGTACGGTTATCCACCTGATATTGCTCCAGATGCAATTAAGACCGTAGTAAAGCAAGCTGAACAAATGGCCTCTCAAGAGAGCTGATTATTAAAGTAAAAAGACTAATTGCTGTTACAACAACCAGTCATTTTACCACTCAATTATTTTCGGCTATCAATATCTTTTTGCAATTTCAAGAAATACTTGTCAGAGACATGAAACCCTTGTCCTAACTGTTGCGAAATATCCGCATCAATTACTAATTTATTATGCAAAAGATGGTCAATTTGCTCTAAAGAAATAGTGGTTTTCTTTGATAAAGTTACTGGTGATATATCCAGTGGAATCATAAATTCTTCTTGTAAAATTTCACCAATAGTTGGCAGTGGAATTTTTGTCATTTTACTATCTCCCAAGTTCAAAAATTAATCTGTTTTAATTATAGCTTAAATTAAAACACTACTACTTATAAATTCTTTAAGCCTGAAATCGCTTCCTTACATTATCGCCCAAATGCGTTATAATTAACTTAACTGATCAACAAAGGGGCGATTAAATATGAAGTGTCCATGTCATAACTTGTCAAAGAACCAAAAGATTGTTTTATTAACACTTGTCGCAGGAGCCTTAATTTGGCCAATGTACTTGCTATATAAGCTGGCAAAGAAGAACTAATTTTTATCCGAAGAATCACTTGCGGGTGGTTCTTTTTTTCATGATATAATTTGAAAGTTAACTAAAAGGAGGCGAGTCACATGTTAGATATCCTAGATTACACTAAACAAGAATTAATTTCTGATGCTGATTTTTGGAAATTTGCAGGCGAACACCTTGAAAAGCCAACTGAATTTAGGGGCGTTTCATTTGTTTCTTCAATTAAGTTTATTGAGGAGCAACTATTACCACGTTATGATAAGGTCACTTTGATCCTTGGCTTAAGCGATAATGGAAAAGAATCAATTGGCAAACGGATAAGGCAGTTAAATGACCGGACTGAATTTGTCAATTATGGTTATGAACACCCTGATAGTGAATTTACGAAGCGAATTTTAGATGGGAGCTTGCGACTTTTATTCACAAAGCAAGAATTAATTCATACCAAAATGTACTTAATGACAAGTGACGACCGGTATCTCTCATTTGCCGGTTCAATGAATTTAACTGAAGCAGCAATTCATCATAATTTAGAACAGCTCGACAGTGATTATGGAATGCAGAAGGATCCACTTTATCAATGCCATGTCCAGATGTTCAACGATAACCTTCGCCATGCGACTACCTATCTGGACGCAAAGAAAATGGCCGGGTTCATTAAGGCGAAAAATAAAGAGCAACTTCAGATTAATGTCTATACCGATACGGTGAATATGGTGAAAAACAAGGATACCGGTGACAAGGATGCGGTGATTATCCCGGCAGAAGAAGTAAAAGAATATAAGGATCAGTATAGTTCTGACGAGGAATTAAAGAAACTATCAGCTCCAGAAAAATTGAGTGTTGCCCAAACTGTCAAGCTCTTTGGTAATGCTGGCTATAAGAAACGCAACCTCGAAAATATCGGGAAAGAACTCTATAGCCTTACCCAAGTAGTTAAACATGTGTCTCGAAACGATGATAGCTCAGGAAAGATTACCCGTGAAGAAGATCTCTACCCTAAGCCGGTCTTGTTTTATAACAATGGTCAGTTATTTGAAGCGCCCCGTGTTGGCGATAATGTAAAGTCAGAATTAATAACATCGAATTTAACGGGTGACCGGCTCCGTGAACAGCTTCAATTATTTAGCGATATTGCCCATGAGTACGATAATTACAAAGAAGTCGGCGAGGGGTGGCAGGCATGTGATTTCATGTGTTTCCTATTTGAGGCGCCTTGGCTATGGAAAATCCGGAATATGTATGAATTATCGCCAAGTAGTAAATCGCGCGAAGATGTACCCCTTGGAGTAGCCTTGATTGGTCAAGGACGGACCGGAAAGTCGACGTTGGGAAAGCGGCTAGCAGCCAAGCTAACGGGGAGTGGCAACTTCCTTGATGGCGGTGTTTTTGATGCTAAAAATTATGCATTAGGAAAGTCCAATATCAATATGACTATTACAACGGTTTTAAGCGATTATATGTATAGTGCTGGTCCTGTTAATCCGATGATGATTGATGATATTAGTCCTGACTTAACGACACGGCCATATTTTGATCGCTTCATTAAAGAAATTACTAACAATCGTAGTTTAACTCAGCCCCTCCCATCATTTATTTTTACGATGAATCGTCGTGAGGGTGATAGTAAATCGCAATTTTCCCTTAAACCGGAAATTATGCGTCGTTTATGGTACCTCAGCTTTGAATCAACTTTTGCCGGGGATGAGGATGAACGTGAAGCTAAATTAAATGACTTGCTTGAGCGCGCTAACGATCAGCTTTATCGTTATTGCCAAGTTGAACTTGCAAAATTCTTCAATGATGTGTCGCCGGAGACAGAACAAAAGATTGAGAAGGATTACCTTTATCCCATCAAATATGTCTTGAAACAAGCGATGGACCAATTTGGGATGTTTGAGCTTGTTAAAGACTACTTTGACGATAATTATGACTATTCACTTTTTGTCGGTCGGAATGATTGGACAATGCTGATTAACCAGGCGGAAGTGGGTGCTGATCTAACGTTTATTCAGCAGGATGGTCAGTTAAAAGCACAGATTAATAAGCAGCTGTTTAATAAGGTTTCAGATAGTACGGCGCGAAATAATGGTTCAATGATGATGGAACGGTACTTCCAATACTTGCCGCGAAAGTATCGAATTAGTTATCAATATACTAGTACCGGTTTTATTGTCGATGTTGCCAATTTTGATCGGTGGCTTAACAGTGATACCCTTCAGCAAAAGTATAATAGCAGCGAAGTAGCTCGGGACGCTCAAAAAGTAAATACTGATGCAAAGGTGACTGAATTGCTTACCCGGTTAACAGAGGCACAAGAAAAGCAAGCGCACCGCCATGGGATATTTAGCTGGCTTAAAAAGAAATAAGGTGAACTTATGAAACATATTTGGAAACTTAACCTATTTCAAAAGATAATTGTTTGGTTATTTATAATTGCTTTAATTACCTGGCCCATATATTTTTACGTAAAGGCAAAATGGGGCTAAAATAAGAGTGTAGGTAGTGATAGGTTTTTGAATAAAAGAGTAGATTCTTATGAAGAAAAATAAAACTGAAAACAAAACTACACAACCTAAGAAGCATTCAAAGAAGAAGTTTACTATTTTAGCCCTTTTAGCTGGCGCTATTGCTTTACCAATTTATTTAGTAAAGAAAGCGTAAAATTATAACTTATATTGAAAAGGATCACGATTAGGTGGTCCTTTTATTATGTCTTTTTAAATTTTTATTGATCGACATTAAACGGAATAATGTTCATTTGTTATAATTAATGTAACCGCTATAATTGCAATTCACAAAGAAAGGATGCCGATAACAAATGACCAAAAAGATAATTCTTGACTGCGATCCCGGACATGATGATGCATTGGCATTAACGATGGCTGTTGCTTCACCGAAGATTGATGTCCTTGCCGTAACAACTTCTGCTGGTAATCAAACACCGGACAAAACCTTAAATAATGCGATGCGGATGTTAACTTTACTCCATCGTGAAGATATCCCGGTTGCTCAGGGAAATCAAACTCCGCTGGTTGAGCCGCTTGAAACTGCACCGGAAGTTCATGGGGAGACGGGTTTAGATGGTGCGGACCTTCCTGATCCCGATTTCAAAGTTCAACCAATTCCGGCTATTGAATTGATCGCTAAAACTCTTCGTGAAAGTGATGAGAAAGTCACTCTAGTTGTCAGCGGTCCAATGACAAATGCAGCCTTATTCTTGCGGGTCTATCCCGACTTGGCAAAAGAAAAGATTGATCAAATTGTCTTCATGGGTGGGGCAATGGGACTTGGCAATTGGCGACCATCAGTTGAATTTAATATTTTTGTTGATCCAGAAGCAGCTAAGATTGTAATGAGCTTCGGCCTGCCTCTGGTAATGGCACCGTTGAACGTAACCCATAAAGCTCAGATTATGAAGGATGAGATTAAGCAAATTGGGCAAATCAATAATCCAGTTGCCCAGGCTTTCCACGGTCTCCTAAACTTCTTTGAACAGTATCATGAAAATCCAAAATGGGGTTTTAAAGGTGCGCCCCTCCATGACCCATGTACGATTGCTTGGTTGATTGATCCCACCATGTTCGGTACTGACAAAATGAATGTAGATGTTGAAACTCAGGGCGATCTTACACGGGGAGAGACGGTTTGTGACTACTATCAGTTAACTGATAAGCCCCAAAATACTGAAGTCCTCCTTGATATTGATCGTGAGAAATTCATCCAATTGATTATGGATACCCTACAAAGTTTTTCTAAATAACTAATTTATTGTTTACAAAAAGAAAGTGAAGAGTTACACTATATGTAAATATAACAACTTAATTTTCTTCGGGGCAGGGTGAAATTCCCAACCGACGGTAACAAGTACGCTTGGAGTCCGTGACCCGTTAGCATTTATGTTAACGGTTGAACCAGTGAAAATCTGGTACCGACAGTATAGTCTGGATGGGAGAAGAAAACGAAAAATTACACAATCAGTTTAAACGTAAAGCCCCGGATAGCAGTGATGTTATCCGGTTTTATTTTTGCCGAGCTGTTTTTTTAAGTAACCATTTAACGCCCCGAGAGAAAATCTTAGGGCGTTTTTATTTTGGAAAGGATGGTTAGAGTGGAAGATGTTCATTTCATGCAAATGGCAATCGCTGAAGCAACAAAGGCCGGCAATGAAACCTGGAAAAATCCTCGTGTTGGGGCAGTTATTGTTAAGAATGGTCAAGTTTTAGCGCGAGGTCATACTCACGAATATGGTGGAATTCACGCTGAACGGGATGCAATAGGTAAACTTACGCCAAAACAGTTACAGGGAGCAACTCTTTATGTCACGTTGGAACCCTGCAATCACTATGGGAAACAACCGCCATGTAGTCAGGCGATTATTGACGCGGGCATCAGAAGGGTTGTGATTGCGGAAACAGACCCGCACCAGCTTGTCACCGGGAAAGGAATTGCTACGCTTCAACAGCAAAATATTACTGTCAAAACGGGCGTCCTTAAGGAAGCAGCACAGGCCTTAAATCCGCATTACGATTTCTTCTATCTGTACCGACGACCATGGGTAACGTTAAAACAAGCAGTGAGTCTTGACTATCGCGTGGCCGCAGAAAAAGGTCAACGAACGACGATTACTAATTCTACTGTGGCAAAAATGGTTCATACCGAGCGTGGTAATTTTCAAGGAATCTTGATTGGAAGCCAAACCGCCATTATCGATAATCCAACTTTATTAACGACTAGTCCGACAAAGTTTCCGCCAGTAAGGATTGTTCTTGACCGCCGGGGACGTTTAAAAGCTAATCCAACCTTACACTTGTTGACTGACGGGCGGGCACCTACTTGGATTTTTACGGAAAATGGCACTATGCAAGGCCAGTTTGCTAAAGATGTGCGGGTATTTTACCGACAAACGTGGTCAATTGCTGATATTTTACATGAACTTGGTCGACAAGAAATTCAATCTGTTTATGTAGAAGGTGGCCCGACAATTCATCAAGCATTTTTACAGAAAGACTTATTTGAAGAGCTTATTACATACATAGCTCCCCACATGCTTGGCAAAAAAGGTGTTAGCGGCATGAAACTAGCTTGCCCAATGAATTTTACCCATCAGGAAATTAAAATCTTAGAAAATAATATTAGGATTGCAGAAAGGAAGATTGAAAATGTTTAGTGGTTTAGTTGCGGAAACGGGACGAATAGTAAAAATTACCCAAGATGGAGAAACGATTGAATTGGTGGTTGAACCTCATAGTGATGATTTTTTAACCACCGTGCAACTTGGCGATTCAATTGCGGTAAATGGGACATGTTTAACGGTCGTAGAAATCAACAACAATCAATTTACGACGACATTAATGCCACAAACCTTTGAAAAGACAACGTTCAAAAACTTGGAAAAAGGGTCCCTGGTAAATCTTGAACGTTCATTGCAAATCGGCGCACGGCTAGAAGGTCATATTGTAACGGGGCATGTTGACGAACTATCACGAGTTTTAAAGCGGACTGTCAATGAAAATGCTATTGAAGTGCAATTTAGTCTTCCGCAACGCCTGCATGGTCAAGTGGTAGCGCAAGGAAGTGTCGCGATTAATGGCGTAAGTTTAACAGTGATGGAAACTGGTGATGACTGGTTTACGGTTGGGCTGATTCCGCACACTCAACTCGTGACTAACTTAGATACGCTTAAAGTAGGGGATGAAGTTAATCTAGAAACCGATATTTTAGGCAAATATGTAGTCGCAAATTTACTAGGAGGCCGAAAATAATGGATGTAAAGAAAATTCAAGCAACGATTAAGCATTTGCAAGAAGGGGGTTTAGCAATTGTCATGGATGATGCAGACCGCGAAGCAGAAGGCGATTTGGTGGGGCTTGCTAGTGAAGCTACTCCCGAAAAGGTTAATTTCATGACTAAGTATGCCCGTGGATTGATGTGTGTTCCCATGGCACCGGAAGTAGCTGAACGACTGAAATTGCCACAGATGACTGCTGATAATTCGGATCCGTTTGGGACAGCTTTTACAATTAGTGTTGATCACCATTCAACGACTACCGGAATTTCAGCCTTTGATCGTTGGCGCACCATTACTCATCTTGCCGCGCCAACTGCTAAGAACGAAGACTTCTACAAGCCAGGTCATATCTTTCCCTTGGTCGCCAAGAAAAATGGAGTATTAGAACGAAATGGACATACTGAAGCTGCGGTTGATCTTGCGCGCTTGGCTGGAGTGGAACCAGTTGCTTATATCTGTGAGATTTTAAAAGACAATGGTGAAATGGCACGATCAGTTGAACTCCATGAGAAAGCAGCCGAATTTAGCTTACCCATCATTACGATCAAAGAACTTCAGGAATACCGGCAAAGTCTAGCGAGCAAACCAGTAGAAGAGGTGCATCTCCCGTCTCAGTATGGGGACTTTCGCTTACGATGGTTTGATGACAATAATCTAGCGCTGATAAAAGGAGATATTGATCCAACTACTCCTGTAATGGTTCGCTTGCATTCAGAATGCTTTACTGGCGATGTTCTTGGTTCCCTTCGCTGTGATTGTGGTCCTCAACTTCATGAAGCAATGCGCCGAATTGAGAAAAACGGCAGCGGGATTATTATTTATTTGCGTCAAGAAGGACGAGGAATTGGTTTAGCAAATAAGTTGCGAGCTTACTATTTACAAGAGCACGACTATGATACTGTCGAAGCCAATGAAAAATTAGGTTTTGCGCCTGATGAACGGCAGTATGACCAAGCAGTTGCGATTTTACATCAATTAGGGATAACCAAGATTAACCTACTTACTAATAATCCCGATAAAATTGCGCAATTACAACTTGGCGATATTGAAATCAATGAACGGATACCATTAGAAATCGCACCTAATAACTACGATGAGAATTACTTAATCACAAAGAAAAATAAATTTCATCACTTACTGAATCTGGAGGCTTAATCATGAAAGAATTTACTGGAAAATTTAATGTTCAAAGTGCAAAAATCGGGATTGTTGTTGCTGATTTTAACGAAACTGTCACTAAACAATTAGTGCAGGGAGCTACCGAAATGTTAGCTAAGTTTGACCTTGAAAACGTTGATGTATACCATGTGCCGGGAGCATTTGAAATTCCGTTTATGACAAAACAATTATTGACAAAAAAGGAATATGACGGCATTTTGACGTTAGGCGCTATTATCAAAGGTGAAACAGATCACTACGATTTAATTTGTCAAAATGTTGCTGGCGGCGTAATGAATCTTAACTTAACGAGCAATATTCCAATTACATTTGGCATCCTTACTACCGATAACATTGAACAGGCAATGCAACGCGCGGGACTCAAAGCGGGTAATGAAGGAGCGATCACTGCACAAAGCTTACTAGAGATGATTTCGTTAAATCGACAAATAAATTAAAAATAACCTCCATTCTTGGATAAATCCTTGAATGGAGGTTATTTGCTAACGTTTATTTTTCTTAATCAAACGCTTGATTTCGTCTAGCTCAGCCTTTAGTTGGCGATTTTCATGTTGAATTTTGACTAATTGTGCAGAAATCTTCCGTTCGTCTTTTTTGGCAAAGAACTCAGTAATCGTACTGGTAAGCATCCCAATAAAACCAATTCCCAAGAGCATCAAGACAATCGCGGCTGCCCGGCCAATTCCGGTCTTAGGAATCACATCCCCGTAACCAATCGTAGTAGCAGTTGTAATTGCCCACCACAGGGCTGTTTCGTAAGAGACTTTCTCCGAGATGCAAAACATTGCAGCGGCTACCATTATAACAGCAATCGTAATGTACAAGTAGTAGAGCAACTCATTGCGCTCAAAGAAGACGCCTAAACGACCGGTAAATCCGACTAAACGCATAATGCGCATGAGTTTAAGCATCTGAAAGGTTCTACCAATTTGTCCAATTCGGAAGAGAAAGAAGAGGCTGCTGGCAGGAATGATTGATAGAAGGTCAAAGATGTTATCTTTAACAAATTCGCGTTTATTTGGTGAAATAATCAGGCGGATAACGTAATCAGTAAAGAAGGCCAACCAAATCCCATTGTCAATCATATTGTAAGGGTAGGCATCAATATTGATCCGCTTAGCATAATATGCGATCAGCATTCCAATCGAGATAACGGCTAAGATAGCCATAATAATTTGGTAGACAATATAGGTAAACTTCTTATGCACGATTTTTTCTCCTGCCCATAGATTTAATTTTATCTTAAGCGTCTCTTAAAAGGGATGCAAGAATTATTCTGCTTTACTTGCGCTTCCGTTCCCATACGATCGTAATGATTCCGGCAAGAATGGTCCAGCCTAGGCCAATCAAGCTGAGTAATACGCCTAATTTGATTCCTGGCAACTCATAGCTAAAGGTAACATGATGAGTTCCGGCAGGTAAGTATACTCCTAAGAAAGCCTGGTTTGTTCGTAAGGTAGTTGTCTTTTTCCCATTAACTTTCACTGACCAACCAGTAGAATAAGGAATCGAAGAGGTGAGGACACCAGGACGAGTAGTTTTAATCGTTCCCTGAACTTGGTTGCGTTTGAATTTAACGTCCTCTAGACGATGGCGTTGCAATGTTTTAACTTCACGATAATAATTATTATCTAGTTTTTCTGCTACTACCCGGTATTTGAGCTTATAAGTTCCCAGCTTTGAAGGCTGGAAGGTGAGTGAAGTTGGCAGTTTGCCATCATAATAACCAATATTAAGCGTCGAATTAGTAACGTGTTTAAATAAAGAAAGGGTACTTTGCCGCGCCTGTTCAATCGTAGCAGTTCCAAACTTACTGCCGACATTAAGCTTAAAGCTAATATCAGGTGAACCATTTAAAACGTGGTAACGCCAATAGCGATAGTGGGTATAGCGCTGATTAATAACATTTCCGGGATTAAGGACCGTTTCCTTCAGATGTGCTTGCTCATAGGCAATCTGTTCTTTCATGGAGAAAGGAGTGTACTTAATCTTAGAAAATTCAATATGCAACTCGCTGCCCTTTAATTTTTGCTGCATTTTTTTACTTTGCAGTTCTGGTAATTGCAATTGATAAGTTTCTTCACTATCGGTATAGGTCAGCTTAGCCGGGTTAACCTTATTCAAGCGGTTAGAAACTAACTCGCTTTTAAGGGGATAGACATGCGTCTTGAGATTAGCGGCCTTCATTCCTCGAAGCTTTTCTTGCTTATCAACCAGAACACCGGTAGCTAAAACGCGTTCTTTTTCAGTTGGTGAGAGTGATTGATAATCTTTTTTACTAATGTAGTTATCTTGCCAGTAAAGTAATGGGAAAGCATAGTTCGTTTTGTACCGCATTGTTTGCGTGGGCACAAACTCATCTTTGCTTTGGGGATTGCTTGGCTGTCCTTCATCATAATTGATGACTGGATCAGTTGCTTTATCTAAAAAGTAACCAGCGGGAATCTTTGTCGCGTTATCACCATTGCTTTGAACAAAGAGATATTTGACGCCAAAGAAATTGTTCATAATTGTCCGATCATCGGCTTGCCGAATGGGGATATTAGCCTGATACTGGTTATTTTGTAGGCTTGTATTAAACTGTCCCAAATATTTATTTTGCAGTGAATAGTAAGAATCAATGTTATGCAATCCAGAAGTAAGGTCGTTATCAAGGTTCGGGCCGTCAATAATCTTATTTTGGCTAATTGTTGAAACGCGGTAAAAAGAATTATTCTTCAAATCCTGATCAAGGTTACCGTAACGGTTGCTGGTAATTGCTTGATACTCTCCCCGACTCAGCATACTACTAGAGAAATCTCCGTTATAGGGGAAAGCCGCGTAAATTGCGTTCACCCCGGCGTTAAACATTGTAATTGCTAGTAGCCACCGATAAGGATGAGTAAGTTTATTTAAGTGAATCAACCAGATGGCCATTAGGGAGCCAATTAAGAAAATAACCGGCATAAAAATATCATTCTCATTGTCAAAGAAGAAGGTTGCGATCAAGACAATGAGGTAAATCCCTGTTGCCCAACTTAGGACCGCCATTGTCTTTTGATCAAGCGTTGGAATGTTCTCTGCTAGAATACAGACGGCCATTGCTAATGGAAGGTAGATCAAGAGCGTCCAACGGTTAGAAGCTGACATCATTCCGTTGAAGAAAGCGCCGACTGCTGGAATTAGCAGCATGATTAAGGCAAGACCGAGGCTAATCGTTAGCAGGGGATACTTTCGGGGACGAGAATAAATGTAAACAAGGGTGATAAAACCAATTGAAACGATCCCTAGCGCAGACCAGAACATGAAATACCATTGACCACCGTTAATCAGTGACTTAGGCAAAAAGAGGTAGTAGTAAAGAGGATAGGTTTTTAAACCATTAGCAAATAATGATCCAGTCCGGGTTGAATTTGTGACCGCAATAATTTCGGGAACAAGCAAAACTGCTGATAAGAGGACACTAGTAATTGTTGCAAAGGAAAGTTTAAGCAAGGCTTTCCCATAATTAAGCGTGCGACGATAATGTGTTCCTACGCGAAGAACAAGATAGAGGAATGAACCAATTCCTAAAACATAAGCAAGGTAATAGTTGCTTACTAGCATCCATGTAAAGGCACCAGCAAGCGGCCAGGGCGATCCTTCTTGTAATATCCGCTCAATCTGAACCACAATTAACGGAAAGATGATAAATGGCGTGGTAAAGAACGGCTGGGCGATACAGGCATAGAGTAAAAACGAATTGACCAGGTAGGTTGTTGCTCCCATCAAAATGACACTATTGCGAAACTTAAAGTGTTGAGCGAAATAGACGAAAGCGAGGCCAACACAATACATCCGGATAATATTAATTACCTGGTAAGCGAGGGTAATCTTTGCTGCGGGAAAAAGCAATGCAAGGTAAGAGAAAACGTCCCCAATTGTATAGTAAGAATATACTTGAAAGGTATCACTGCCTAGCCCCATTTGCCATGACCAGAAGTTTAGGCGGGGATGGTGGAAGAAGCTAATCAGTGCTTCTCGATACTTTGCTAGTAAAGGTAAATGCTGGTTGAGAGCATCTTTGCTAAGGATAAAAGTATGACCAGTAACTAAATATGTCCCGAAAATACATAAGGCTAAAAAGATGAATAAAATAGTATATTCACCGTATAGTCTTTTTACCGGTCGTTTTTTAAATGAGAAATCCATAATTCCTCCTTGGATTAACAATCATTTTTTAGGATATCTCTAATATTTTAACAAAAAAAGATTAAGAGTGACGTTCTTAATTTTAGCGGACATTCTTAGAATTTGGGTGGTAAGTTCTAAAATGATCAATTACAATAAAAAAGATCTTTATATTAAAGAGGTAATTTTATGGAAAATATAGGTAACTTTACGGTAGCAAAACGATGGGGATCTTTTTTGCTACTATATTTAGGATATATGATTCTATTTGCTGACCGAACAGTGATGAATATTTCCCTTGCTTACATCGGTAAAGACTTTCATGTTGGGGCAGCAGCATTAGGGGCAACCGCCAGTGCGTTCTTCTTAGGGTATACTTTAATGCAGATACCTGGGGGATACTTAACTGATAAGTTTGGCAGTAAACTGATGGTGATTATTTCCCTGTTTACCTGGTCGTTGATGACGATGGTGACTGGCTGGGCGTGGTCCCTTGCCGCCTTGATTGCGATTCGGTTTCTATTTGGGATTGCAGAAGGGCCATATCCAGCAGCGGCATTAAAACGAATTTCTGAAAATTATGATAAGAGTGAGAAATCACAAGCAACTTCTGCTTTAATTTCATCGAATTATGCCGGGGCAGCAGTAGCGCCACTAATTATTGTGCCAATTATTGCTAGCAGTGGTTGGCGAAATGCCTTTGTTTTGCTTGGGGTTGGTGGGTTTATTATTTTACTTACCTATTACCTGGTAGAACGGCCAATTAATAGCAGCCAAGAAAATGGGCAGGCGCGTTCCAAGATTGAATGGAAAAAGATTGACCACCGTGTCTGGGCCTTTGTAGTAATTGGACTTGCGCTGAATATCATTACTAAGGGACTTGAAACCTGGATGCCAGTTTATTTCTTGCAAGAACAGGGAATTAACTTGAAGAACTTAGCATGGTTAGTGCCATTACCAGTTATTTTTGGAGGTATTGCAGCATTTATTTCTGGCTTTGTGATGGTGCACTTGTTTAAGAAGCATGAACGGTGGATGATTAGTATTGCTTCATTCCTGACATTGGTTTTCATGTTTGGGCTCTTCAAGTCCACCTCATTAGTAGGTGTTGTGATCTTTGATGTCTTGATCTATTTCGTTAAATCATTGGCATTTACTGGCATCTTTAGTTTCATTGCGCAGATTTTATCAGAAAAAACTTATGGATCATCAATTGGGATTGTTAATTTTGGTGGACAGCTTGGTGGCTTTGTTGGTCCGCTCTTAATTGGGTGGATTGTTCAAGCAGCAGGCTCATATTCAGCCGCTTTCTTCGGCCTTGTTATCAGTGCATTAGTTGCAGTGATTGCATGTTTGTTTATTAGAAAAGCGTAAAAAATAAGGTGTTAGGAGAAAATAAAAATTTTCTCTCAACACCTTATTTTTACTTTACAAGCCCTTACTTCATTAATACTTTTAATAGCTTGTCGTGGCAACGATGCAAGGCACTTTGAACGCTCCGTTTAGAGCAATCAAGGGTACCAGCAATCTCAGTTATCGAATAACCAGTATGAAGATAAACTAGTACTTTTCGTTCAAATGTAGAACAGCGGCAAAGTAAACGGTCAAGACTCTGCCGGCAATAAATAATATCATCAGGAGAATGATGTAAAAAGTCGGTAAGTGTTTCAGCAAAATCATCGCTTAATGCGTAAAGACAGCCTGCTGGAATCCGTTTGTGGGCCTGAGTTTGTCGTTGGATATCACGAATCCGGTTAGTTAAGCATTCCTTAAAAAAGCAGCTAAACATGCGCAGCCCCTGATTATTGTATAAACGAATAACTTCTAGCATCACAACGCGGGCTTCCTGTTCCCAATCCGCCAATTCAAGGCCGCTAATATTATATCGTTGCCACAGTCGGCGAACGAGCGGCCAATAACGGCGAAATAACTCTTCGAAGTCTTTATTGCTTCCGCGACGGGTATTGTTAATCAGCTTAAGGTACTTTTCTTCATCTTTTTCATTGAAGCGCATATCAAAAATGCTCTCCTTTAAAACTATAATTTACGCGACATGCTTCCCATCATAGTGTTTGTCCTATTTATTTTTCTTCTCCCCAAATAGGTAAACTGACGACCTAAAAGAAGGGATTCATTCCTTAATTCAGGCAAGATAAAACGGTTTAATTTTATCACGCAGTTCGCCTCGCGTTGGTATTAATTTATCAAATGTCTTATTTTAGAACAATAACGGAATTTGTATAATCAGAACGATTAATCGAACGTTAAGGCGAGAAAAGATAGTAGTAAAGATGAATAACCATTTTTTATAATTCTGAATAATTTTATTTTCGAATAATAATTAAAGAAATGATCAGAAGATTAAGACCGGGGTTGATTGATCAAAGTAACTATACTGGTACTAGTACATTGATCATTGCAATGGATATCGACTTGCCAGGTTTGGATTCGCCGGCCACGTTTGATCGGAATTGCAATTGCTCTTAATTTACCATTCGATACCGCAATGAGGTGCTCTGTGGTAATATTAACACCGAGAGCTATTTGATCTTGTTGACGATCAGCTAACCATTGATTGGCACCTAAGGAAGCTGCGGTTTCAGCGAGGACTGCATTTATTCCACCATGAACGATTCCATAAGGTTGCTTGAGCTTATCACTTACTTTAACAGTGATAACGCACTTGTTGGCTGTGACTGATTGAGTTTGAATATCTAAATTTTCTAATAGGTTCATTATTATTGACCTCACAAAAGGAGTAGAGTAGTTATGACAACAGTTGATTGGCAACCGGTTAAAGATTATTCTGAAATTATTTTTGAACGAGCGGGAAAGATTGCAAAAATTACAATGAATCGTCCAGAAAAGATGAACGCCTTTACCCCCGTTACAATTCAAGAAATGATCGACGCGTTTACCATCTGTCGTGATGATAGCACAATTGGGGTGATTATCCTAACTGGTGCTGGTGATAAGGCTTTCTCATCTGGTGGTGACCAAGGAGTTCGTGGTAATGGTGGATACGTTGGTCCAGATAAGATTGCCCGTCTCAATGTCCTTGATTTGCAGCATTTAATCCGGATTATCCCTAAACCAGTCATTGCGATGGTAAAAGGTTGGTCAGTTGGTGGCGGAAATATCTTGCAACTTGTTTGTGATTTAACGATTGCTGCTGACAATGCTAAATTTGGTCAAACTGGTCCTAAGGTCGGAAGTTTTGATGCTGGCTATGGATCTGGTTATCTTGCCCGCGTAATTGGTCATAAACGGGCAAAGGAAGTCTGGTTCTTAAATCACTTCTATAGTGCCGATGAAGCCTACCAGATGAACTGGATTAATAAAGTTGTGCCATTAGACCAAGTTGAATCGGTTACCTTGGACTGGTGTAACGAAATCTTGAAGAAGTCACCAACGGCATTACGGTTTATTAAGGCTGCCATGAATGCTGATACTGATGGACTGGCTGGCCTCCAACAGCTCGGTGGTGATGCGACGATGCTCTTCTACACCACTGATGAAGGTAAAGAAGGGCGGGATGCCTTTAACGAAAAACGGGACCCTAATTTTGACCAGTTCCCTAAATTCCCATAAATAAAAGAGGCAATTTAAATGGAAACACAAAACTGGCTATTAAAGCAAGCAGCAACTCAGCCGAACCAGATTGCGATTGACGATGGTAATGAACGCCTATCATTTGCTGAATTAAAAAAACAGGTAGAGGTACTTGTGGGAAAAATTGACCATCTTAATCCTGGTTCGCGGGTAGGCATCCTAGCTACTAATACTCTGATGAGCTATAAATTATCACTAGCGATCATGTGTAGTGGCCGCACGATTGTCTGGTTGAACTGGCGGCTTGCTGGTGAAGAGCTTGAACGACAGATTAAAGATAGTGGACTTCAGTTGTGTTTGGTTGAAAATTCTCTCTGGCGATCAGGGATGACGGATCCTTTTAAGTCTTACAGTGCGTTCTTGATAACAAGTGCTGATCCAGGAGAGCTAATTCCAGTATTTAAATCAAACTGGGTAGCCAGCATTATGTATACTTCTGGGACGACTGGTAGGCCTAAAGGAGTTTTGCAAACTTTTGGCAACCATTTTTATTCAGCAGTCTCTTCTGCATTGAATTTAGGTTTATCATCCGCAGATAAGTGGTTGTGTGTAGCGCCGATCTTTCATATTAGTGGGTTTTCGATTATTATGCGGGGATTAATTTACGGGATGACTGTTCGCTTGGTTGAGAAGTTCCGTGCTGAAGAACTTGAACGAATTTTAGCAAATGAAACGGTCACCATTATGTCGGTTGTGCCTTTTATGCTGAAAAAGCTCATTCAGCAGCAAAATAAGACTAATACGCACTATAATTCAGCATTTCGTTGTATGTTACTTGGGGGCGGAACGATTGATCGAGAAACGCTCGAAGCATGTTTGCAACGGTCAATTCCTGTTGTTCAATGCTATGGAATGACGGAAACATGTTCCCAAATTGTTGCATTACGGTCAGCTGATGCACTCCTAAAATTAGGATCAGTTGGGCAGCCACTATTCTCAACCCAACTAAAACTTAGTAAAGATGGTGAAATTCTGCTGAAAACACCAGCTTTAACTCCGGGCTATCTTAACCTGCCTGATAAGTTGCCTTCTAAAATGATTGACGGGTGGTACCGGACAGGAGATATCGGTCATCTGGACAAAGAAGGATATCTCTATATCGATGGTCGCGCAGATGAAATGTTGATCTCTGGTGGAGAAAATATTTTCCCCCAAGAAGTTGAGCAGATCTACCAACGTTACCCACAGATTAATGAAGTTGCAGTCGTTGGTCAAAATGATTCTGTCTGGGGCCAAGTACCAGTTGCCTTTGTCGTCAGTGATCGTCGTCTTTCTCCAACTAAGCTAATAAATTATGGTTATGAACATCTGGCGCGATATAAAGTTCCTCAACACTATATTTTTGTTTCAGAATTGCCAAAAAACGCGAGTGGTAAGATTCGCCGGTTTATGTTACGAGAAAAATTGAATAATGAGTAAAAAAACGAGGCTGGGAGAAAACTTTTGTTTTCTCTCAGCCTCGTTTTCACGAACAATAGCAAGATAACGTGGAAACTAACCACACGTCTCCATATTTTATAATTACTTTTTATTCTTTGCCAGCTTTTTAATTTCACAATCGTAGTCACAAGCTGCACATTTCCCTTGCTTGCCTCGTTGAAAAGTCTTAACAAGGAGGTAAAAGGCTAACGCAATAATTGCAGCAATAATAATAACGTTAATAATTAATTTCATTTTAAATCACCCAATAAATAATCGACCAACCTGAAAGATAATAAATGCAAGCCCGTACGCAACGACTAAACTGGATGCAACAGAATAAAGCATCCACTTTGTAGAACCAGTTTCTTGTTTGATAGTTGCTAACGTTGCGAAACATGGTGCATATAAGAGAATAAAGACTAATAACGTATAAGCAGAAAGCGGAGTCATAAACTGACCAAGTGAAGCGATGAGGAATGCTTTACTGCTTGTATGGAACATTACCATCATACTAGAAGTAATAACCTCTTTGGCAAGGATCCCTGTAAACAAAGCACTAATTGGCTGCCACTGGTCAATACCAATTGGCTTAAAGATCGGAACAAGGATGTGTCCAAGGTCGGCAGCAAAACTATTAGCCGAATTAGTAACAAAACCACTAGGACCAAAACTTGATAATATCCAGATTAAAACAGTTCCAGCAAAAATAATTGTCCCAGCCTTTTTAATAAATCCTTTACCCTTATCCCATGTTCCGTGCCAAATTATATCAAGACGGGGAAGATGATAGTGAGGAAGTTCAACTACAAACACTGAGCTTTCTTTTACCTTAAAGATTACTTGATAGAATTTTGCCATTGCTAAAGCCACGACAATTCCTAAGAAGTAGACTGATAAAACAATCAGTGCTTGGTGACGTGGGAAGAAGGCGGCAACGAATAAGCTATAAATCGGTAGGCGGGCTGAACAACTCATAAACGGCATGATTAAGGTAGTGATCAGTCGTTCTTTAGGCTGTTCAATTGTTCGCGCAGCCATGATTCCCGTAACGTTACAACCAAAACCAATAATTAATGGAATAAAAGACTTACCATTTAAACCAATCATCTGCATAACCCGGTCCGTTACTAACGCTGCCCGCGCCATATAACCAGAGTCCTCAAGCAGGGAAATGCAGGCAAAGAGCATGAAGATTTGTGGAATAAAGGCTAAAACTCCACCAACCCCGGCAATAATGCCGTTAACGACTAACGACCGTAATGCAGGAATTGCCCCTAGACTAGCGAGGGTTTGGTCGGTAGTAGTTGAAACTGGGCCTGATATAAACTGATCAAGCATATCGGAAAGTGGGGTGCCAACCCAATCAAAGGACATCTTAAACATTACAAAGAAAATTAGGACGAAAATTGGTAAGCCAAGAATCGGGTTGGTAACGATTTTGTCGATTCGACTTGTTATCTCAACTTGCCCACCATTGTTAAGTGGATGACGGGCCTGGTTGAGAGTGTCCTCAATAAACTGTAGCCGGACTTCAAAAATTTGGTCAGCGAACTTTTGCGCGTCATAATATTTTTGTTGCGAAAGAAGGGGAGTTAGCTCTTTTTCCCGGGCAAATTTACGAATTACTTTATTCTTACTTATGAATTGAATCGCTAACCAACGCGCAACCTGGGGCGCAAAAGAATAATCACTTTCCAACGCTGTACTTGCCTGCCTGATTGCTTGCTTGATCATCGGGGGATAATCTAAATCTAGTTGGGTAGGGTGGAGCGAATTACAATTGATAGTTTCTTTTCGTAATTGATCAATCCCTTGATGTCCACGCGCATTTGTTGTCATTACTTTACAACCCAGCCTTTTTTCAAGCAGGTCAAGGTCATAGTCGTACCCTGATCGACGGAGATCATCAATCATGTTAAGAACCAATACAACAGGATAGCCGAGTTCCAATACCTCGATTGTTAGCAAAAGGTTTCGTTTTAACTGACTAGCATTTGTAATATTTAAGACCATATTAGGTTGGTTATGCATTAAGTAGTTAGTTACCACTGCTTCGTCTTTTGTCAAAGGATCGAGTGAATATACGCCAGGTAAATCGATGATAATAATATCTGTTCCCTTAAGTGTTCCTTGTTTCTTTTCAACTGTGACTCCTGTCCAATTACCGACATAGGCGTATTTATCAGTGAGCGAGTTAAACAGGGTAGTTTTACCAGTATTAGGGTTTCCAATCAGTGCAACTGTTGTCATTTTATTCTGCCCCCGTAAGCATCGTAAAAACAGTGTACCGCAAACCAATTCGTTGGTGATCATTTTCGATTATCACTGGGCCATGAAAAGGATATTTTTGAACTACTTTAATCGGACACCCTTCACACAAGCCCATATCATGTAATCGGGCGGCAGTGGCTGTATTTAAACAGTCAAATGAGTGAAGAATATAATTTTGTTGAATCATTATCGCCACCTGCCTTATCAAATATTCTAAAATTATATAAACACTATATTATATCTTTATTATACACTCAAATTATTCATCGAGAAAACGCTTAAAATAAATTGAGATGAATAGTTTTATTTTTTTATTATTCGGATATAATAAGAATGTAAAGAATTTATTGATATTTATGGAATATTTACCGAGAATATTTTGGAATATTTCGGGTCAGGAGGATGAATTTTATGGCAACACTAGAAATAAAGGATCTTCACGTTTCAGTTAAAGATGAAGAAAGCAAAGAAGAAAAGGAGATCCTTAAAGGGGTTAACCTTAAGATGAAGACTGGAGAAATCCATGCAATTATGGGACCAAATGGAACTGGTAAGTCTACTCTTTCTCAAACCATCATGGGTCATCCTAACTATCATGTTACAAAAGGCGATATCCTTCTTGATGGGGAGAGTATTGTTGATATGCCGGTCGATGAACGAGCACGAAAAGGTCTCTTTCTTGCAATGCAATATCCCGCTGAAATTCAAGGGGTTACTAATGCTGAATTTCTTCGGGCTGCGATCAATGCTCGTCGTCCTGAAGATGATCAAATTTCGGTAATGGACTTTATTAAGAAACTCGATAAGAACCTGGAATTGCTTGATATGAGTCAATCCATGACTGAACGTTATCTTAATGAAGGATTCTCTGGTGGTGAAAAGAAGCGGAATGAGATTTTGCAGCTTTTAATGATTGAACCTAGTTTTGCGATTCTTGATGAGATTGACTCTGGACTTGATATTGATGCCCTTAAGGTGGTTTCAAAGGGTGTTAATTCAATGCGGGGCGACAACTTTGGTTCATTAATTATTACCCACTATCAACGTCTTTTGAACTACATCGTTCCTGATACAGTTCACGTAATGATGGGTGGCCGAATTGTTAAAACTGGTGGCCCTGATCTTGCCAAGAAACTTGAAGATGAAGGTTACGCTGGCTTACGTGACGAATTAGGTCTTGATATCAAACTTGTAGATGATGAAGACTAGGAGGCAGTTTGATGACAGAATTAAACTCAGCAAAAGAACAAATAATTGCTGCTAGTAAAGCAAATAATGAACCTCAGCAATTGATTGATCGCCGGCTTAGTGCTCGGGAGTTAATGGAAAAGCTTCGTTTGCCACGGATGCAACGGTTCGATTTTCGAACTTGGCCCCTTATTGCGGAGCGGCCATTGAAATGGGTTGAATCAGACGCCGACTTAGTTGAAAAATCAGTCACCGATGATGAAGTAATTAAGGTAACTCAGTTTGGGCAAACTTTGCTCCACGTTAACTTGCCACAAAAACTTCAAGATCAGGGGGTTATTCTCACAGATATCTTTACTGCTGCGCGCGAATATCCTGAACTTTTCAATAAGTACTTCATGACTGCTATTAACCCCGAAGAAAACCTATTAACTGCTTATCATCTTGCCTACCTTAATGCCGGTTTATTCCTCTATATTCCAAAAAACGTTGAAATTGAAAAGCCAATTGAGGCTGAGATTATTCAGGACAGTACTCAAGATGAGCCTCTAATTTCGCATATTCTAGTAATTGCCGATCGTGGCAGCCGCATTAAGTTTATCCAACACCTTACAACTGTTGGTGATCATGAAAATGCCGCTAATATGATGATTGAATTAATGGCGCAGGAAAATAGTGAGATTGATTTTTCTTCCTTAGATGAATTTGGTCCCCATACCCATACTTACTTTAAGCGGCGTGCCGATATTGGTAAGGATGCGCACGTTGAATGGGCAGTCGGCTTGATGAACGATGGTGCCACAGTTGGTGATATGGATTCCGAATTGCTAGGTGATGGGGGTTATGCTAACTCAAAGATGATTGCCGTAACTACTCGTGACCAAGAAGTTGGCGTCAACAACCGCGTTACTAATCACGGCAAGCATACTACCGGATTGATAAACCAGCGAGGTGTTATTCTTGAAAAGTCTGAATTGATTTTTAATGGAATTGGGCAAATTATTCATGGTGCTCATGGTGCAAAGGCTGATCAACAAAACCGGGTATTGATTATGTCCGATCAAGCACGAGGAGATGCTAACCCAATTCTGTTAATTGACGAAAATGATGTCGAGGCAGGACATGCGGCTAGTGTTGGCCCAGTTGATCAACAACAAATGTATTACTTAATGAGTCGGGGAATTCCGCGCGCACAAGCAGAACGAATGGTTATTCGAGGATTCCTAGGAGCAGTCTTGAGTGCAATCCCAGCAGCGGATGTACGAAATAAGTTAATTACGATTCTTGAAAGGAAGCTCGCCGATGGACAGCAATACGAATGATTATTTAGCCGACTTTCCAGCACTTAATCAGCGAGTTAATGATGAACGCTTAGCCTACCTTGATAATGCTGCGACTGTTCAGCGCCCACGTCAGGTAATTCAGGCACTTATTAACTTTTATGAACAAGATAATGCAAATGTTCATCGAGGGGTTCATACCCTAGCAGAACGTGCAACTAAGGATTATGAAGAAGCGCGAAAAAAAGTGCAAAAGTTTATTAACGCGTCGAGTGCTAATGAGATTATCTTTACAAAGGGATGTACGGATGGGTTGAATCTCGTCGCTGCAACCTATGGCGAACAAAATATTCAACCTGGTGATGAGATTGTTATTTCAATAATGGAACACCATAGTAACCTTATTCCTTGGCAACAATTAGCTAAGGAAAAGGGTGCTACCCTGAAATATATTGAATTAACTCCAGATGGCGAACTTGATCTTGCAGATGCTAAAAAGAAAATTACCGATAAGACAAAGATTGTGGCAGTAGCTCATGCTAGTAATGTATTAGGAACAGTGACGCCCTTGAAAGAATTAGCAACGATTGCGCACCAACATGGGGCAATCGTTGTTGGTGATGGAGCACAAGCAGTTCCCCATATGCCAGTCGATGTACAAGATCTTGATGTTGACTTTTACGCTTTCTCTGGTCATAAGATGATGAGTCCAATGGGAATTGGGGTTTTGTACGGAAAAGAGAACTTATTACGAGCGATGTCTCCTTACCAATACGGTGGAGAAATGATTAATGACGTTCACCGGAATGAGAGTACATGGGCTGATATCCCGTTTAAATTTGAAGCGGGAACCCAAAATATTGCCGGGGCAGTTGGGCTTGGAGCCGCGATTGATTATTTAAATGGTATTGGAATGGATAGGATTGTGCAAAAAGAACAGGAACTTGTTAATTATGTTTTACCCAAGTTAATTGCTATTCCAGATGTCGAAGTTTATGGTCCGCAATCGCCAGCAAAACATACTGGGGTAATTTCCTTTAACATCAAAGGTCTCCATCCCCATGATGTTGCTACGGCCCTTGATATGGATGGGGTAGCAGTCCGTGCTGGTCACCATTGTGCGCAGCCACTCATGGAAGACTTGGGAGTAACAGCAACCGCTCGTGCCAGTTTTTATTTTTACAATACTAAAGAAGATGCTGATCAATTAATTAACGCAATCAAGGAAACAAAGGAGTTCTTTAACATTGGGACTATCTAAGTTAAGTGGTTTATACCGTGAAGTGATTCTCGATCATGCCGATCATCCACATAATAAGGGAGAATTAGCAACTACTACGAATGCAATGACCCTTCATAATCCGACTTGTGGAGATACGATTAATCTTCAAGTCGAAGTAGAAGATAACAAGATCAAAAATATTGCCTATACTGGTGAGGGCTGTACTATTAGTCAAGCATCAGCAAGCATGATGACCGATGCTGTTAAAGGAAAAACAACTGAAGAAGCCCTTGCGATGGCAAAGACTTTTTCTGATATGGCAATTGGCAAAGAACATTCAGAAGCTGACTTGGATCAACTAGGGGATGCCCGGATTCTTACTAGTATTATGGAATTTCCAGCCCGAATAAAGTGTGCCACGCTCTCATGGTGGGCATTACAACGAGCACTGTTGAAGGATAGCGAGGAGGAAGAAAATAATGAGTAATGATGCAGCTAGCATTATAAATAATAATGACCAGTACGAATACGGCTTTCACGATAACGTTGAGCCGGAATACTCAACTGGGAGAGGGTTAACAGAAGAAACTGTCCGCAAAATTTCAGCTGCTAAGCATGAACCTAAATGGATGCTAGATTACCGGCTTAAAGCCTACAAGATTTATAAAGAATTACCGATGCCAAAATTTGGGCCAGATTTATCAGAATTAGACCTGAAGAACATGCTTTACTACCAAAAGATGACGGATAAAAAGTTTCGCGACTGGGATGATGTGCCCGAAGATTTAAAACGGACTTTTGATCGCTTAGGAGTTCCGGAAGCAGAGCGAAAATACCTTGCTGGTTCTTCAGCTCAGTATGAATCTGAAGTTGTTTATCACAACATGAAAAATGAGTTTGAAAAGCTGGGGATTATTTTTACTGATACAGATACAGCCTTAAAAGAATATCCAGAATTATTTAAGAAATGGTTTGGTAAATTAGTTCAACCAACTGATAATAAATTTGCGGCCCTAAATGCAGCAGTATGGTCGGGCGGTTCATTTATTTATGTACCAAAGGGCGTTAAGACAAAGACGCCAATTCAATCTTACTTCCGGCTTAATGCGGAAAACTCAGGACAATTTGAGCGAACCTTGATTATTGTTGATGAAGGGGCAAGTGTTGATTATGTTGAAGGATGTACTGCTCCCAATTACTCTTCTGATAGTCTCCATGCTGCCGTTGTTGAAGTTAACGTCTGCAAGGATGCTTATTGTCGTTACACAACTATTCAGAACTGGTCTGATAATGTTTATAGTCTAGAAACAAAACGGGCAGCAGCAGCAGAAAACGCAACCATGGAATGGGTCGATGGGAACCTTGGCTCAAAAGTCACGATGAAGTACCCAAGCGTCTACCTTAATGGTGAGGGGGCACGGGGAACCATGCTTTCCATCGCAGTTGCCAGCAACGGAATCCACCAAGATTCGGGAGCCCGAATGATCCACAATGCTAAAAACACATCTAGTTCAATTGTTTCGAAATCGATTGCTAAGACGGGGGGCTCAACTGATTACCGCGGAACGGTCCGCTTTGGTAAGCACTCTGATGGCTCTAAAGCCCACGTTGAATGTGATACGATCATTATGGATGACCAATCATCCTCAGATACGATCCCATATAATGAAATTGACAATGCTCATGTCGCAATGGAACATGAGGCAAAAGTATCTAAGATCTCTGAAGAACAGCTTTACTACCTTATGAGCAGGGGAATTTCAGAAGCAAAGGCAACTGAAATGATTATTATGGGCTTTGTGGAACCATTTACGAAACAATTACCGATGGAATATGCAGTTGAATTGAACCGTTTGATCAGTTTTGAGATGGAAGGTTCAATTGGTTAATTGAATTAACAAGTAAGTTTGGAGGAACGCTTATGGCTGACGAAAAAGATACTCCCTTTTCCCCAATTGAAAATAAAGTGATGGATGCGTTGGAAGAAGTTATTGACCCAGAATTGGGAATTGACCTCGTTAACCTTGGCCTTATTTATGATGTTAAAGTTGATGATAATGGTGAATGTACGGTTACAATGACTTTAACGACAATGGGCTGTCCATTAGGCGACATCTTAAATCGCGACATTACCAAGGCGGTTACTTCTGTTGAAGGTGTAACTAAATGTAATATTAACCTTGTGTGGGAACCCGTCTGGGATTTGTCAAGAATGAGTAGGTTTGCTAAAATTGCATTAGGAATTCACGGTTAGATATAGGAGGTCAGACATGGATATTAAACGCTTTGTTTATCAACGAAAAAGACTCGGCTACTCACAAGTTGCCTTAAGCAAGGGGATTTGTACCCAGTCGACCTTAAGCAAGTTTGAAAGCAATGGTCAAGTACCATCACTCACGATTTTGGCGCAGCTTTGTGAGCGGCTAGGATTAACGATTGATGATTTAAGTAAGGACAATACGTCTTCAATTCGTTATATCCGGAGTCTGCTAGACCAAATTGAATTAGCTTTAATGATTGAACACTTTCCACAGGCAGTTAGTAACCTTAAGAAGATTCGGCTTGAAGATTTAAAATCGCCACAAGACCGGATGCAATATTATTATTTAAAAGGGATGATTTACACTTTAACTAATAATAACGCGTCGACAAGTCTTTTTAACTTTACTAAGATTTTAGATGAACTGGATGAGCAACATCGGACGATCTTTTCACCATTAGCATATTTAGGATCAGGGATCTTATATGCACGACAAAATTCAATGGAACATGCTGATTTCTTTTTCTCAAAGGTTATTGCATTCTTAAGATCAAAGGCTGATGAAGACTTAGCGGGTGTTGATCGGAACTATTATCTACGGATTGTAACGATGATGTACTACGCTGCCGAGTATCATTCATTAAACAAGCGGTTGGAAGTTAGTAACCAAGTGTTGGAGGCTACGACAAAGATCTGTGCTAGCAACCACGTTACTTATTTCTTACCACGAATCAAATTACTAGAAGCAAATAATACAATTGAGTTAGGAGAAAACTCGAAAAAAATACGTCAACTTTTAACTGAAGCAGAAGTATTTGCGCGGTTCAATAAAAATAATGTTGTTGAAGTTCAAGTAGCTGCTCTTTTAAATAATTTTGATAAGACAATTAGTAATAAATGAAAATAATGAGGCTGGGAGAAAACTTTGTTTTCTCTCAGCCTCAATGATTTTCGCGAACAATAGTAAGATAACGTGGAAGCCAAATAGGCTAGCTCCGCGTCGTAATCATAAGACTCGAGGCTAAGTACGAACGATAATCAGCCCGTGCCGTGCTAATCACCGTTCTATCCTTAGCCTACCGCCTTGTCGAGAAGATTATTTTCCACTCCCATTATCTATAGGTCTACTAATTGATGTTTAACTGCATAGTGGAGAAGTTCTGCGTGTGAAGCAAGGTTTAATTTTTGCATAATCTTTGTCTTATGGGCTTCAACAGTTTTAGGGGATATAAACATCTTAGTAGCAATTTCTTTGTTAGTATATCCGAGAACGATTAACGGTAAGATTTCTTGCTCACGTTTCGAAAGAGCAACGTAATTTCCTAAATCGAAGTGCGGAGAACCGCCTTTGATAACTAATAAATCTTTCTTCGTTACCATAATATTATTGTCTAAGTATTTTTCACCATTAATAGCGTGTCTTAGGGCATGAACTAGTTCTTTTGGAGAGGAGCTTTTAAAGATATAGCTATTTGCGCCATTATAAATTGCCTGATTGATGTATTGAGGTTCATTGCGAGAAGAAAAAATAATAATTTTGGTGTTAGGGAAATGTTCATGAATTCTTTTGATTGTGATCAGACCATTTTCACCAGGTGGTATCGCTAAATCCATAATAATGATATCAATGTCACCTTGTTCAACCCGTAATGAGGCATCTATTCCGGTTGTTTCTTCAGCAATTACTTTAAAATTATCTAGTTGTTCAACCAGATTTTTAACTGCCATTCGAATGATGGGATAATTATCCGCCACAAGTACTCTATACATCAATAAACCTGCTTTCATTCTTAAAGTTATCTCTTCTTCAGTATCTTCTTTTTGCTAATAATTATCAAGATCCAAAAGTTATTTTTCACACTTGCTGAAATAGTTTCAATAAACGGCTGGAATAATTGTGAAAATTTATTGCAGAATAAAACTAATGCTGTAAAATAAAAGAGGATCATTGATGACATGACAACATCAATGATCCACAGTAGAAGTATGTTGGCGAAAGTGATTGCAGAATCACCTTCACCTTTTATTATACCAATTTTTTGTCCTAATGTAATAAAGATTATCTTTTTATCTATAAATTATTTTATGAAAAGAGTGGAAAAGGCAAGAAGAGCAATCAAAAAGCCAATTTTAACAATTTTATTAAGTTGATTGAAGAAAAAATAATAATCATCTAATAATTAATGCATTTACGGATTGTTTGATCTAGAATATAATTATTAGCTATTCTTGAATCAGAGAAAGGTGAAGCATTGATGGCAGAAAAAACATTTACAACAACCGAACTCGCTGAGTTCGATGGTCGAAATGGACATCCTGCATACGTTGCCGTTAAAGGCGTTGTTTACGATGTCTCTAACGTTCCGCAATGGAAGGATGGTAAACACCATGGAAACCTTGCTGGTCGTGATTTAACTTCAGTAATGCCTCGTTCTATCCATCTGGAATCAGTCCTTGAAGGTATCCCTGTTGTTGGCAAACTAGTTGACTAGGAATAACTATGTAAAAAGCTAGGAATTGGTAGTTTTAAACTATCTCTTCCTAGCTTTTTATATTGTAACTTTGAAATAAGCTTGCAAGTATTTCGCCAGCCCGTTATGCTCGTTATCAATTGGGGTCACATCATTAGCAATACTTTTAAGCTCAGAAATGGCATTATGCATTGCAACGCCACGTCCAGCTGCATCAAGCATTTCTAAATCATTATGCTCGTCACCAAAAGCAATAATATTTTGCCGGTTAATTTGGTACTGCTTAGCGATATAAAACATTCCTGACTCCTTATGAGTGCCACGATGGATCAGTTCTAAGATGTTGTAAGGGCCACCCCATACTCGTGGTTCAACAAAATCGCCGTATTTTTCATTAACTGCTTTAATGATTTCTTCTTGGTGTTCTGGTTCATATTGGATCGTCATTGCGATTGGATTGCCTGTTAAGTTAGTCGCGGTTAGGATTTGATCATCGCGCAACTTGTTCGGTAAGAATTCGGGTAAATCATTACTAGCTTGATTAGCCCATACATGATGTTTATTTTCAACGGTAATTGTTTTAATTCCTAGTTCTTTCCGGTGGGCTAGAAGATCGAGGGCTAGCTCCCGTGTTAATTCAACATCATATTCTTTATCCCAGTGTTCATGAGGTATATGCGTTAGGGCCCCATTAAAGTTTACCATCGGAGTTTTAATCCCAATTTCATCGTAAATATGTTTGGCAATTCGGTAAGGACGGCCAGTGATGATGCTGACAATATGTCCATCCCGGGCAAGGGCACGTAAAGTTATAATTGTCTCGTTTGTTAATTTCGATTGATTATTTAATGTTGTGCCATCAAGATCAAGCGCAATCAAGTGTTGATCCATTACTATCTCACTTCTCTTTCCATAAAAAATTCAATTATAATATTGTAAACAAAAACTTAACGCTTTGCCAAGTATTTTGACTTAAAAAGACTAAAAAATACGTTACAATAAAGATATTACAGTAAAGAGGAGCGAAAAATAACGTGCAATTACCAAATGAATTTGTCACGAAATACAAAAAACTAATGGGAGCAGAGGCCGATGAGTTTTTATTAGCACTTGCTCAGTCAAGTTATAGTGGTTTTCGCGAGAATCCATTAAAGAACGGACAGCCGGTTGCAACAATTGAAAAAGCCACGGGAAAAGTACCGTATGTGCCGACAGGATATTATGGTCAAGTGAATGGAAAATCATTAGACCATGTTACTGGATGGGTATATAGTCAAGAGCCGTCAGCAATGTTTGTAGGAGAAGTGGTTAATCCACAAGCTGGAGAACGAGTGCTAGACTTGTGTGCAGCTCCGGGAGGTAAAACAACACACCTCATCGCTAAAATGAACAACCAGGGACTATTAGTTGCTAATGAAATTTTCCCTAAACGGGCGAAAATTTTGGCTGAAAACCTGGAACGATGGGGAGCAAAAAATGCAGTTGTTACTAGTGAGAGTCCCGCAGATTTAGAAAAACAATTTCCTCAATATTTTGACCGGATTCTTGTTGACGCGCCTTGTTCGGGAGAAGGAATGTTTAGAAAAGAGCCTGCCGGAATTGAATATTGGTCACCAGAATACCCTGCTGAGTGTGCTAACCGTCAGCAGAAGATCCTAGCATCCGCAATGAAAATGCTAAAGCCAGGAGGAACGTTAGTCTATTCGACCTGTACTTTTGCACCAGAAGAGGATGAACAAACTATTTCATGGTTGCTTGGTGATTATCCGGATTTAAAACTCGTCCCGATTGAAAAGGCAGTGGGGATGGATGATGGTCGTCCAGAATGGGCTGATGGCAATGAAGAGTTGAAAAAGACAGTCCGATTATTCCCGCACCATCTCAAGGGGGAAGGACATTTCATTGCTAAGTTAGTAAATGGTAAGCCAGAGTCAACTAATGAAAAGCGCAAAAAGAAGAATAAGCGGAAAAAGCAATCGATTGTTAAACCGGACAAAGAACAGATCAAACTCTTTAACCAGTTTGCTACAAGCGTTTTTCCAGACTATCAACCACACCAATTGATTTTATTTGGTGACCAGCTCTATGATTTGCCATTAGAAGAGGACAAAATCGAGGGACTAAATGTACTTCGGCCTGGACTTCACCTCGGTACTTTTAAGAAAAATCGATTTGAACCAGCGTTGGCATGGGCCCTTGCTAGCTTACCACAGGAGGCAAAACGGGTCATTGACCTAAACAGAGAACAGTGGCACCAATATGTCCATGGGGATGTAATCAATATTGATGCTGACCTTCCGAATGGTTGGTATTTACTAGTATGCGACAAACATACCGCTGGTTTTGGAAAGTTGGTCGGTAAAACAATCAAAAACTTTTATCCCAAGGGGTTACGTTTTTAAATTAGGAGGATTATCGAGATGAAAGAAAAAGCAGCCTTTCACGTTAATGGCTACCTCGGGTTACTCGGGGCGATTATTATCGGTTTAATTAGTTTGTGGCTGATGTTTGTTGGCTTTACGCGTAATTTTCCGGTAGTCCTGACAATTGGAATTATTTTATTCTTGATTGTGATTCTTTTTAGTACATCATTGACAATTATTCAGCCAAATGAAGCCAAAGTTTTAACTTTTTTTGGTAATTATATTGGGACTATTCGTGATGCGGGCTTATTTATGACGGTACCATTTACAAATAAGGAGACTGTTTCTCTTCGTGTCTGCAATTTTAATAGTCAAATTTTAAAGGTCAATGATTCGAAAGGTAATCCAGTCGAAATTGCGGCCGTTATTGTCTACAAAGTTGTCGATACCGCAAAAGCACTCTTTTCGGTCGATGATTATGAGCAATTTGTTCAAATTCAAAGTGAGTCTGCGGTTCGTCATGTTGCTAGTGAATATCCCTATGATAGTTTTGAAGATCAAGATGCAATTACCCTTCGCGGGAATCCCACCGAAGTATCAGAGCGTTTAACTGCTGAACTGCAAGAACGGTTAAATGTCGCGGGGGTCAAAATTATTGAAACACGGTTAACGCACTTAGCCTACGCAACTGAAATAGCGAGCGCCATGCTGCAAAAACAACAGTCATCAGCAATCCTATCAGCGCGCAAGATAATCGTTGAGGGGGCTGTTTCAATTACTGAAGAAGCGATTGAACGCCTAAGCAAGGAAGCCAACCTTGATTTAACAGATGAGCAACGTTTGCAAATTATCAATAATATCATGGTAGCAATTATTAGTGAACGGGGAACGCAACCAGTAATAAATACAGGGACACAAGGATAAATGATATATTTAACAATTTTAATGGCTGAGCGCGTTGGTTTAATTATTATTCTAGCGTTTTTGCTGGTTAGTGTACCCCTATTTCGCCGCCTGTTATTTAATCAAACCATTAGTGCCAAAATTCAGCTAACGATTCTTTTTTCTATTTTTGCTATTATGGCTAATATGACGGGAATAGAAATTGACGCAAATAACCAGTTGCATAATAAAATTATTCTTACGGCCATTTCAACAAATGACTCGATTGTCAATGTCCGAATTTTGGCTGTTTCAGTTGCTGGAATTATTGGTGGGCCATGGGTTGGTAGTTTAGTAGGATTAGTAGCGGGGGTCCATCGGATTATTCAAGTGCACCCCTGCAAGGTTGGTTTTATGTGCCCAGCTCAGTTTTGATTGGTGCGCTTTCTGTTTTTTTGTATCATGATCGAAAAAGTTATTTTAAGGTAATGACGCCGTGGCATGGTTTTATTGTGGGGATTTTGATGGAAAGTATTCAAATGCTTTTTATCTTACTATTCGGTCCCACGGGATGGGTCTTAGTTAAATATATTGCCCTGCCAATGATCTTGGTTAATTCACTGGGGACATCGATTTTCTTATCAATCATTTCAATGTACCTTCACCAAGAGGAAGAACTGCGCGCTATGCAAACTCATTCTGTCTTGCAATTAACAAATGAAACCTTGCCTTATTTTCGTCAAGGATTAAATAAAAGCTCAGCGCAACAAGTAGTCAAAATTATTAAAAAATATACTAATTTTGATGCAGTGAGTATCACTGACAGACAACGAATACTGGCGCATATTGGGGCTGGTGATGATCACCATATTCCAGGAAATAGGTTAGAAACTTCTTTATCCAGTAATGTGATCAAAACGGGCCAAATAAAGATCGCAAATAATAGTAAAATAATTGGTTGTATCGATCCCAATTGTCCTTTAGAAGCAGCGATTGTTGCTCCTCTGCGAATTGGGAATGAAGTTATCGGCACGTTAATGATCGATGGCATTTAACACCGGTTGAAATTCAGCTAGCAATCGGTCTATGTGAGATTTTTGCTAACCAAATTGCATTAGGTGAAGCAGAAGTGCAGGCGCTGCGCAAAAGCCAGGTGAAACACGGCTTAAATTAGTTGAACGTAACTTAAAGATTATGAAGGAAATCGTTCAAGAAGTAGTTAATACCGGGTTTAATGGAATCCTCTTAATTGCTGCCAACCCAGTCGATATCTTGACATATGCTGTTCAAAAAATTTCTGGTTTTCCAGCACATAAAGTAATTGGATCAGGAACCTCTCTTGATTCGGCACGCTTAAGAGTAGCGATTGGTAAAAAGCTAGCTATTAATCCCCGAGATGTTCATGTTGATATGTTAGCAGAGCACGGTGATTCAGAATTTGCTGCTTATTCTTGTGGGACAATCGGTGGAACGCCTTTAATGGATTATGTTTTAGCTAATGGGCTAACAAAGCAAGAATTGTTAAAACTAGAAGAACAAGTACGTAATAAGGATTATGAGATTATTAACCGGAAAGGCGCAACATATTATGGAGTAGCGACTGCTTTGGCAAGAATAACAAAAGCAATTTTGTATGACCAAAGTACAGTATTACCCGTAAGTGCATATTTAGATGGTGAATATGAAGAAAAAGATATTTACCTCGGGACACCGGCTGTAATTGATAAAGACGGTATTCAAAGGGTAATAGAATTACCATTAGATTCGCGTGAACAAGAGGCTTTAATTAATTCAGCATCAGTTTTGCGTGAAACGACAGCCAATGGAATGACTAAAGCGGGTCTATTGAACTATCTTTGGAAATAAATAAAAATGACTAAGATTGAGGAGCAATATTTTCCTCAGTCTTAGTCATTTTTGCATTATAGTGACCGATGATGGTTATTTATTTGTTTCGATTAAGTGTTTAGCCAATGCAAAATTACCGAGAGTAGCAGAGCCATTTCCTGGAACAGAAGGGTTGACAATATATTCATCGAGCGATCCAACTGGAAGATAATCATTCCATAACATTGCAAATTGCTTCCGAACCCGTTCAAGAAAGGCTGGGCGCGAAACACTTCCACCGAAGATAATTTTTTGTGGCCGCAAAATGGCAGTTACCTGAACTGCCGCTTGTGCAACGTAATAGGCCATGATATCCCAAACAGGGTGATTATCAGGAACATCTTCGCCGCTAATACCGAGCCGCGCCTTGAAAGTTGGTCCAGCTACCAATCCTTCCAAGCAATCGTGGTGGTAAGGGCAGATACCAGTAAAGTTTAGATCAGCTGGGTGGCGTTGTAAGCGAACGTGGCCCATTTCAGGGGTACTAATTCCACCAATAAAGCGGCCATTTTGAATTGCTCCAGCACCCACGCCAGTTCCAAGGGTATAGTAAACCAAGGCCGGATTATCATACTTATCTTTTAAATTGACATATTCACCGTAAACCGAACCATTGACGTCCGTTGTCCAGTAGACGGGAATATTGAGGGCGTCAGTCATTGTGCCGACAAAATTGCAATTTTGCCACTTAACTTTAGGAGTATCAGTAATATAACCGTACTTTTCACTAGCCGGATTAGTATCAATTGGTCCAAAACTGGCAATTGAAAGTGCAGCTAGTTCAGGATACTGCTTAAAAAATTCAATTGAAGCCCCTAAAGTTTCTTCGGGGGTGGTTGTAGGGATGATTTTTTTATCAATTTCATTAAAATTTTCGTCACCGACAGCACAGACAAACTTAGTACCGCCAGCTTCAATACTTCCTAATAACATAATCAAAAACCTCATTTAATTAAAGTGAACGTTTATCAATCTGATAACCATGTTTGAGTATAAACCTTAGAAAACGGTATCACAAGCACAATTACTCTCTTTTTACTTATAAAACGTTTCACTAATTCAAATTAATTTCTGAACTTTCGCGCCAAGTGGCTTTGGCAGGCAAATTAATATGAATAGGGATTTCATTTGGATTATTCAGACGGTGGACTAGTCTTTGAACTGCTATTGTCCCCATTAAAAAACTCGCTGGATTGATCGATGAAAGAGACGGAACTAAATATTCAGCAATATCCGAATCATTATAGCTAATAATTTGAAGGTCTTGGGGAACTTTAAGCTGGTGTTGCTTCAGGGCTCGATATGCGCCGATAGTTAGTTGGTCACTAGCTATTAAGGCGGCCTGAAAATTATCTTTCAAAAGAGTATTCATGCTGTCAAAGCCATCTTTAGGAGTCCACCCATTAAGGACAATCAATGGAGAAATATTATGAAGTCTTGTCCACATCAAATAGGCCTTAGCTCGAATATCTTGATACGAGTCTGTCGTTTCGCCATTATTATTCATGGGATGAATATTTCCACCGATAAAGGCGATTTTATTAAGTCCATTTTCTAGTAACTGATCAAGAACGATCTGAGTGGCTTCAAAATACGAATTACGGATAATATCGTAAGCGGGGAGATATCGATAGTCGTCAATTAAAACGATATGGGGATTGTTTTTAGCTAAATTAGCGTAGAATTCTTGCGTAAAAACTCCGGCAACAATTACGCCATCATATTTTTGAGCGTCAGTAAATTGAAAGGCTTTATTGGGAAAACGAACAAAAGCTTTGATTTGAATGTTTTGCTTGGAAGCTTCCTGAATAATTCCATCATGGACTTGAATGAAGTAAGGGTCATGAGCTTCTGTCTCGAGCGAATGAGTTGTAAGCACTAGAATTGAACGAGGAGTTGGCGGCGGAGTAACGGTCCTGTTTAGGTGGGGATGGTAATTATACTTTGCTGCTACTTTTTTAATTCGTGCTCTTGTTTGTTCACCTACTGAAAAAGATGAATCATTGCTTAAGACACGTGAAACGCTGGCAGGAGATACACCAGCCTCACGTGCTATTTTTCTGATACCAGTCATAGGAAAACCTCCTTTTAATCAATTTCTAGCATAACATATTTTTAGTAAACGTTTAGTAGTCAATATTGACAGATGATTGCTGGTATATCAATAATGAAAGCGCTTGACGAGAGATGACTAAACGTTTATTATAGAATCGATTTCAAGAAAGGGGCCACAACGAATGATTACATTTGATGAACAACAACGTGTTTTTCACTTAAAAAATAAAGAAATTTCCTATTTATTTTCAATAGAAGAGGGAAATATCCTCAGTCACCTTTATTTTGGACCGGCAATTCGTAACTACCATGGTGAACGCCGATATCCACGAGTTGATCGTGGATTTTCAGGGAACCTTCCTGGATCGATGGACCGAACTTACTCTAAAGATGATTTGTTGCAGGAGTATTCGGGAAACAATACCGGAGACTATCGTGTGCCTGCAATTATTATCAAAACAGAAAATGGTTCACGACTGACTGATTTCCGTTACAAGTCTTATAAGATTTTACCGGGGAAGCCCAAACTAGCTGGGTTACCTGCATCTTATGTTAAAAGTGATAAAGAAGCAGAAACATTGGAAGTTACTTTGGTTGATGAAACAATCGGTGCACAACTTATTCTTTCATACACTATCTATAACGAACGGCCGGTTATTACACGGAATGCGCGGTTAGTAAACACAAGCAATCAAGAATTACGAATTGAAAAGATTGCCTCAATGCAACTGGATTTAACTAAACATGATTATGACGTTATCTCCGTTCCAGGCCAATACGCTCTTGAACGACAACCTGAACGACAAGAATTACGTCGGGGAATAACAGAATTTTCTAGCCGTCGAAATTCTAGTTCTCATCATATGAATCCATTTGTGGCCTTAGTTGACAAGAACACTGATGAATTTCAGGGAAATGCTTTGGGAGTGCTCCTTGTCTACTCAGGTAATCACCAGTTTACCTTGGAAAAAGATCAGATCGACCAGATTCGCTTAATAACTGGAATTAATGATTATAACTTTGAATGGGTTCTTGAACCGGGAAAAGATTTTCAGACACCTGAAGCAATCATGGGCTTTAGTCAGTGTGGCTTAAATGGGATGTCACAAGTATTCCATAAGTTATTACGGGACCGGGTTGCTCGCGGTAAGTATCAATATGCAGACCGACCAATTGTTATTAATAACTGGGAAGCGACCTTCTTTGACTTTGATGATAAGAAGTTAGACCAAATTATTGATGAAGCAAAGCCATTGGGAATTGAAATGTTTGTTCTTGATGACGGCTGGTTTGGCCACCGGAATGATGATAATTCATCGCTTGGTGATTGGTTTGTTAACCAGGATAAGCTTACTGGTGGATTAAAGCGGGTAGCAGACCGGGCCCACGAGCATTGCATGAAATTTGGTCTCTGGTTTGAGCCAGAAATGATTTCAGTTGACTCTAAGTTATATAAGGAACATCCAGACTATGCCTTACATGAACCAAACCGTGGAATGACACTTTCTCGTAATCAATTAGTGCTAGACTTTAGCCGTAAAGAAGTCGTTGATAATATTTACAATCAAATGTGCTTAATTTTAGATAAGGTGCCACTTGACTATATTAAATGGGACTTCAACCGTAATCTTACTGAGGTCTTCTCTAGTGCAGCGGATGCAGAACATCAAGGAGAAGTTAGCCACCGTTATGTTTTAGGTTTATATGACTTAATGGAGCGGTTAGTTACCCGTTATCCTAATATCTTGTTTGAAGGCTGTTCTGGCGGTGGTGGCCGCTTTGATGCTGGTATTCTTTACTACATGCCGCAAAGTTGGCCATCAGATGATACAGACGCGGTTGAACGGTTAAAGATTCAATACGGAACATCTTTAACTTATCCAATCTCATCTATGACGGCGCATGTATCGGTTTCACCTAACCAGCAAACTGGCCGTTCTACCAGTTTTGAGATGCGGGGCGATGTTGCCATGAGTGGGGTCTTTGGATATGAACTTGACTTAGCAGATTTGACTGAAGAGGATCGGCAAATGGTAAAGGAACAGATCAAGTTTTATAAGGCTCACCGCCACTTAATTCAATATGGTGACTTTATTCGCTTAGAAAGTCCTTTTGATAGCAATACAGTCGCCTGGGAATTTGTCAGTCCGGATAAGTCAGAAGCACTGCTATTTATGTTTAAGCAGTTGCATACTAACCGTTTTGAAATTAATAATACCAAGATGGCAGGGCTTGATCCAACAATTGATTATCATGATGAAATGACTGATAAGACTTATGGTGGAGATGAATTGATGAATGTCGGTTTGTTCCGTGACCCGACTCGTACGGGGGACTTCACTTCCGAAGTGCATTACTTTAAAGGTAAATAATTTAAAATAATAAAAGAGGCTGGGAATTAACTATTAATTCTTGGTTCTCTAACAGTAAAATCCGGACTATGATTTTTGATCGATCCAAAAATCGTAGTTCGGATTTTAAATTATTTATGAAATTAGTCGCCAATCGACTAATTGATTGTCCCAATTTCGTTAGATTTAATGCCACCAGGGCTAGCCCAATGTCATTTTCCACAGCTCGTTGTCCGCGTAGATGAGTTCGGCATATGCCAAAATCCCTCTTCATGTGACCAAAGACTGGCTCAACGTCGAACTTCTGTCGACGATAAATTGCCTTGCCTTCGTCACTTGAGAGGGTTGCTTTTACTTTAGCCTTGTAATAATTCCACGTTGGGTTAACCTGCATATAGTGTTGCCGACCACTTGGTGTTTTTGCCAACTCATCCAATTGTTCTGACAGTTGGTGCTTATCCGCTCGATAGAGTTTGAAATCACGTTCGAAACCATATTTATCGGTTCGCCTACTATAACGATAAAAGCTAAAGCGAACTCCTAAATGATCGATGTAGTAATCATCTTCGGCATTATACTGCCAATTTTGTGATTTAGTTGGATCGTTTTTAAATTTATGTTTCTGTTCCTTTTGATAAGTTGTGTATGGAATAACAGGCTGCTTTTCAAACTGATCAAGAATCATTGTGTAATTGTACTCACTACCATAACCGGCATCGGCAACGATATGCTTAAAGAAATCTAAAGCATGAAACTGGGTAAGAAATGGCACTAAGGTCCTGGTGTCAGTTGGATTTGAAAAGAGCCCGTAATCAAGGACAAATTGCTTATGTGTAGCGATTTGCAGGTTATAGCCGGGCTTCAACTCCCGATTCATCATCGGATCTTCCTTCATACACATAAAAGTCGCATCATGATCAGTCTTGAAATAGCTATTACGACCTTGGAAGATATCTTCGGTACGTTCATACTTTTTGGCACGCGGAATTAGGTCGTTGCTTAATTGATGGCGAAGTTTTTTAGAAAACGACGGCGCCGTTTTCTAACTGAACCACCTTTGATGATTTTTGATTCTTGCTTAATCTCTTCATCTAACTTAATGATTTTCTCCGCAAGCTCTTGTTTCATTACTTCCATGCCTTCGGCAGAAGTAACCAGCTCGGGTGCCATTTCTTGCACCACTTGTTTTTCTACTAGTTCCCCATAAAGCTTACTCGTCTTTTCTCTTAACTTAGCGTGATACTTTTCAACCGCCCGCCGCCAAGTAAATGAATATTTATTGGCATCGGCTTCTACCTTGGTCCCATCGATAAAAACTGCATCATTTTGAATTAGTCCGTGATCTTTCAAAGCCATGGTAAAGTAGACAAAGGCATGTTTAATTAGCTTACTAGCGTGCTGACTGCGTCGAAAGTTATTGATGGTATGGTAGCTATAAGTATAATCATGGGCTAACCAACGCATTGGCAGGTTCTTATCCAACATCATTTCAATCTTTCTTCCAGAATAAGTTTGACGTGAGTAGGCAAACAAGAGAATCTTAAGCATAATTGCTGGATGCGATGAAGGGCGGCCGGTAGCCGCTCCTGAACCTTCTAATAGCACATTTTGTGGAATCGAGTCGACAAAATCACTAATTAGCCGCGCAATATGATTTTGTGGTAAATCATAGTTATAGTTTAGTACGAATTCGGTTTGTCCTATGGTATAATTTTGATACATGGAAATCGCTCCCTTTGGTTGTTTTTAGGGGTAATTACATCATATCAGGAACGATTTCCTGTGTACATAAAAACCGGATGATGAATTGTTCAAAAAATTCATCATCCGGTTTTTATTTTGGACTAGGAGTTTTTTCCCAGCCTCTTTTATTATTTTTTACTTTTTATTAATGCATCAATCGTCCACATCCAGATTGCATGTCCTAAAAATTCAGAAACATGTTCTTCAAGTGGTTGATCTTTTGCAGCAGGCACTGTTCCCATTAATGGCATTAACTTGAGGTGGAAGAAATCCCAAACAGCAATCCCGAATGGTATTCCATCGCCTTTTTTGATCCACGGCGCTAACTGTCCACCGATACTATAGAGAACTCCAAAACCAGCTGAGAAACTAAAGTGAACAACATAGCTTACCCATGGCAACTGTTGGCCGGAATAGGTATAAGTAGCATGTGTAATCTGTGTTGGAACGCCAAATTGCTCAAGCATTTTTTGTGGTGGGTTTGTTTGATCTCGCTCTGGTGTCCGTGGTGGGAGAATATTTTCCCAACCAAGTTTAACAAGGCCGGCAACAAGACCAGCCGTTATACCAACTGTAATTGATTTGCCCCAATTAATTTTATTCACTTCAATCACCATCCAAACCTTTAGTTATTAAATCAATTGTATCAATCTTAATAGGAATTTCAATTATTTAGGTTAGCGTAAGTGTCGTTGACGAGCATATGATAGTAAGTCTGTTCCTAAAACATATTCAACACGTGAAAGCTCGGTAAATGATGAGCAACCAAGGAGCGCGAGCAAGCGTTTGACAATCACTTGCCATTCACCGAGCGTTTGGTCTAATGCTTCATAGCCTTCATTTTGAAGAATATTGAGGAAGTAACCGGCAACACCAACTGCCCGGGCGCCTAATACACCAGCCTTGATAACATCGAGGGGAGAAGTAATTCCGCCAGAGGCAATAATTTCAGTTTTACCGCGCCGAATTGAATGAGCTTCCAATAGTGATTCGGGAGTTGTTTGTCCCCAGTCCAATAAACTCTCAAAATTAATATCATGGTTACGCCGATTCTCAATCGCTGCAAAGTTTGTCCCACCACGTCCACTAACATTGATGAGGTGAACGTCATGGGTTTGCAGTTTGGCAATCGTCGTTTTGCTCATTCCAAAGCCAACCTCTTTTACAATAACTGGGACTTCTAGTTCACTGACAAGGTATTGGATGTTATCCAACCAATTAAAATCGCGATCACCTTCAGGCATAATTAATTCTTGGGCCGCATTGATATGCAGTTCAAGGGCATTTGCCTTCAAAAGTGAAATAGCATTTATCGCTTGGTCAAGACTGGCATTTGCACTTAAATTTGCAAAAATAATGCCGTTTGGATTTTCTTCGCGAATTATTTCAAAAGACGAAAAGGATTGGGGGTCTTTTGAAATAATACTGAGAGATCCAGTTGCCATTGCTAAATGGTGTTTATGAGCTAATTGAGCAAGTTGTTGGTTGACTTTAAGGGCTTGATCACTTCCGCCAGTCATTGCCTCAATATAAAAAGGACATTCAATTTCTAAATTATCAGCTAACTGGACATGCAAATCAACATCATCTGTTGTCATTTCAGGTAAGCTATCATGAATTAGACGCACTTGATCAAAATAATGATGTTGATGAACCTGGTCATAATATTTGGCAGCTAATGAAAGGTGTTCGTTTTTTCGTTGGGCATGACGTGATTCCATCATGGAGCCTCCTTTGATCTACTTGTGAATGTAAGAAAGATGGTGCTTAACAGATTTCTTGAAGCTTTTTGCGTTATCGATAAAGTGTACGGATAAAGGAAGTTGTTCGATGCGGTTTTTGGCCCAGCTCTTTAGAACGTTCCCAAAGTTAGAGTTGCTATCAATAGCGACGATCCCACAATCACCGCCACCAGCACCAGATGTCTTAGCAGCCCCACCAAAAGATTCAGCGATTTGGCAAAGCTTAGATAATGATTCGGTTTCGATGTTTACCCCCGAATTAGTGCCGAGTTGTTTTAAGAGGTCACGGTTATAACGAATTTCATTTTTAATCGCTTCAAGATCTTGACGGTGAAAACCATCAACCATTCGTTGGATACATGATTTACTTTTTTCAAGAAAATGATGATATTCAGTTTGACGACGAGCTTTAAAAAGAGAAATTTTATCAACAAGTTGGGAAGTTGAGGCTGGTTTACCAGTCCAGCCAATTAAAAGTTCTAAGTTTTTGGGAGCAGTTAGAGACTCAATATTCAGATCAGGCCAAGGTAAATCAATGATCGTCTTTAGGTCAAGATACTTACGTTGTTGGGCAAGCCACTGCCGATCGAATGAATGATAGGAAATCCAACCACCATATACGGAAGCGGCAACATCACCCAACGAACCATTTCCTTGAACTTCAAAATGGGCAATTGCAGCTAATTTAAAGATTTGGTCCTTGTTAACGGGCAAATTATAGAACCGACAAAGAGCCTTAACAGTTGCTACAGTAACAGCGGCAGAGGAACCAAGACCATATTTTCGACCATTAGCACTGTCTAATTGACTGTCAATATGGATATTAAATATTCGTAAGTCGCGACTAAAAGTACGAGCATATTCTTCTGTAACTCTAATAGCAGAAAGAATGTAAGAAAAAGGATTGTCACGTTTGTCAACTACCATTTGGTCTCCTAAACGTCGCCAGGATAATTGATCGTTATTATATTGGCGACTAATAATTTGACCAACTTCTTGAGTGCTTTCCTCGATTGTACAGGTAACAAATTGATCTAACGCAACTAAAACTGCAGGATAACCATTTTCAACAACAGCATATTCGCCGGCAATATACAATTTACCGGGAGCTTTTTCAGTAATCAAAATTTAAAGTCCCCTTATCATTAAATTTTATTCATTCCAAATCTTTATTCCAGGTCCCGGTTGTGAAACTACCAACCGTTCTGGGCCAACAATATTACTTAATTTTTCAACAATTTTGCTCCGGTTTTCTCGGTCGTAAATCACTTTGACGTTCGGACCGGCATCCATTGTATAATAGCAGTTTATTCCCTGATTGCGCAAGTCTTCCACTGCTTTAATGATGGTTAACGTTTCACCATTAAAGTAGGTAAAACCAGGGTCAGCTGAAAAAGTAAGTGCGTGCATCCGAAGAGCATTTTCTTCAGCAATATGGCCGATTTGGTCAATATCTTTTGCTTTGATAGCTTTCTTTATGGCAACCATATCATTCGCTACTACTTGGCGCCAAGCATCATAGTAGGGTGAAGTTTCAACACTGGATTGCATTCCAGATCGACTGGAAACTTTTTTCCTTTTTGTATCAACTAAAACTGCTAACATTTCGATTGGAAAGTCAACATTTTCTAAAACTGGTTGTGCAAACGAGGATGCATCATCAGTTCCTTTTTGCCATTCAACCAATCCGCCATAAATAGATCTAGTTGCCGAACCGGATCCACGTCGGGCAAGTCGTGATAGATCACGGCTTGAGAGATTTAATCCGGCCGCAGTACTGGCAGCGCCTGCTAAGGCAGCAAATGCGGAAGCTGAGGAAGCAAGGCCGGCTGCAGTTGGAACATGATTAATTGACTCTACGCGTGCAAAAGCTTTTATTCCACTTAGTTGCCGAACAATATCTAGAACATGAACTACTTTTTTGGCCTCTTTCTTACTAAGTGTTTGTTGATCGATGGCAACTAAGTCTGAAGTAAGGTGATTATCAAAATTTACGGTAGTAGTGGTGTAAAACTCATTAAGCGTAAGGGAGAGACTGTCAGTTTGTGGAATGATTAATTCTTGATCCTTCTTTCCCCAATATTTAACAAGCGCAATATTAGTATGTGCTTTTGCAGTTGCCATTAGTTATTACCTCGCTTATCAAGTGGTTGAAGCCAAATATCATGTGCCCCGTTCTCTTTTAGGATACTTGCAAGGCGGCGAGCTCCCATAGCTGTTTGCATTAAGGCGATCATACAACCGCCACGACCACCACCAGTTAATTTTGCACCAAGAGCTCCATTATCACGTGCAACATGAATAAGGTGATCTAATGATGGGTCTGACACGTTGAGAGCAGCTAAATCAGTTTGCGCAAAGTTAAGAGCATCGCCTAATTTTACAATGTCATTTTGTGTAAGATAGTCTTTTGTTTGGTTTACTAATTCACCGAGATGCTTAATATGTCCTTCAGCTTTTTCATTGTTATTTTTCAGTTCATCTTTAACTGCCAAAATAGCTTCCTTAGTAGCACCTTTTTTTCCAGTATCAGCAATTACTAAAGAGGCATCAAGGTTCATTTCAATTGGTACCCCAATCCGCCCCTTAACATAAAAAAGCGGTTTATCTGAACTGACAGTAGCAGCGTCTAAACCGGATGGACTACGATGTGTAATTTGTTCTTCGACATCTGCAAGCTGAAGCAATAATGTTCGATCGAGTGGTTCATCATAATAATCAAAGAATGCTCGAATAATTGCAATCGCACTGGCGGCAGACGACCCCATTCCTCGTTCAGCAGGTAATTGACTTTCAATTTTTAAGTCCCAACCAGTTTCGTGGTCATTAAACCTTGCAGATAAAGTGTCAATTAATTTTTTAATTCCGATCATGGAGGAAGGTAAATTTCCTAGACTACCATGATAATAACGGCTTTTAATAATTCGCTGGTTATCTTGGCGACTGCTGAGCGTAACTGATAATTGAACGCTTGGCAATGGTAAGGCTATTGCCGGTTGACCGTATACTACGCTATGTTCTCCCATTAAAATGATTTTCGCATGGCTAGTACCAATCCCTTGTTGTTTCACCATCGTAACCTACTTTCTATATAAAAATTCAAACTTAATCATAGCATAAAACAGTGATTCTAGCTAAAAGCGATTGTGGATGTTACCAAATCTAAACATTTTAGCACAAAGAAAAGCCGATTCGTGTAAAAATGAGAAATTTATAGTAGAATGGTGTATCATTTAGTTTAGAATATTTAGTAACTTAATATAATAACTTCGGAGAAATATGGTGATAGTGTGACACAGCGTAGTAGTCAGCGCACAAAAAAGCGTGACAAGAAAGCGCCAATCTACTCAGTTGTTGATTTAGAAACAACCGGAACGAATGTTAATCATGGTGATCGAATCATTCAAATCGGTTGTGTTCTCGTTCAAGATGGCGAAATCATGAATCACTTTGAAACAAAAATAAATCCACGAGAGAAAATTCCTCGTTCAATTGTTCAATTAACAGGAATTGAAGATAAAGACGTACGAAAAGCACCTTTGTTTGAGGACATTGCTGGAACTATTTATAGTTTGTTGGCGGAAACGACCTTTGTGGCTCACAATGTTAATTTTGACTTTCCTTTCCTAAATGCAGAATTAGAGCGAGCTGGATATCCCTCATTATCAATTCCTGCAATCGATACTGTAACCCTTAGTCAGATTCTTCTTCCTACTGCAAAGAGTTTCCGTTTACGAGACTTAACTAGTTCGTTGCATATTGAGCATGATCACCCTCATAGTGCAGTATCAGACGCTGAGGCAACTGCAGACTTACTTAATGACTTGTTAAAACGAGTTCAAGAATTACCAACGCTTACGCTTGAAAAGATTACTCAGTTGAAGCTCAACCTACCTCAGCAAACAGCCGGGGTTTTTGATGCTGAATTGCAGCGTCGACGTAAATCGCCCCAGCCATTAAGCGAAGAGTTGTATGTCTCTCACGGAATTGTTCTTCATAAATCGCGGCCGATTACTGCTAATGGTCAGCGAGAAAAGCATAAATATCCTTCCACTAAAAAGGCAAAGGAAAAGCTATACGGAGATACGTTGAGATTGCGGCCTGTTCAAGCCAAAATGATGAACAGCATTTACAATAATTATACTCATGCTGAACCCCAAAATATGATTGTCGAGGCTGGAACTGGAGTAGGGAAGACATTGGGCTATCTTTTTCCGCTAAGTTATGTTGCATATCTTGATAAGAAGATTGTCGTCAGCACAGCAACTAATATCCTCCAGCAACAAATTATTGATACATCAATCGCACAGTTAAATAAGGTGTTGCCTTTTAAAATGAATAGTGTGATTATCAAAGGAAACGCTCATTATATTGATATTGCACGTTTTGTTCATTCCTTAAGTGTGATTGAAGATTCGAAGCTTGTTCAGTTGTTAAAAGCTAAAATTTTAGTATGGCTGCTTTCAACGCAAAGTGGGGACCTTGATGAACTTAATTTAAATTCTCAGCAGTCGCCATACTTTACTGAAATTCGTCATCAGGGTATTCGGAGCTTGAATCCAGCAAATGCCTTTTACCATGATGATTTTCTCGTTCGGCGGGAAAAGCGGCTTCATCAAGCTGATATTATTATTACGAATCATGCGTACTTGGTTGCTCATGCCCAGGAATTAGGGGATGGAACTCGTCGCCCATACTTAGTAATCGATGAAGCTCAGCACTTAAGCGAAAGTATCTTAAAACGGTCACGGCGAACATTTAATTTTCAAAAATTGCGCACAGCAGTTCATATAATGTCTGGGTTAGTTAATAATGGCAATGACCGGAACTTAACTGATATTTTCGCTGAACAGGCACTAGGCAGTTATAATGTTGAATTGCTTCGTGGTGATCTCAATGCAGTAGAAGAAGCGGTTGACCTTTTCCAGCAAGCCCTTTACCGTCAATATATGGCAAGCGCTACTGGTAATCCTGATAATGAATTAATTGAACAACCACTACAAAATGATCAAGTGATGGCTCTTTTAGATATTAGTGGGCCCGTGATGATGAAGCTAGAGCAGGCATTAAGCAGTGTGCAGCTTCATTTTTCTGCCCTCAGTCATTTATTTAGCAGTCAGCCAGACCGGTGGTTATTAAGTGATCGTTACCTCATGAGCCAATTTCAAAGTCAGCTTGCAAAATTAATTGAAGCCGATCAGACACTAAATGAATTTAACGAAACACTTCAACAACAAGGAGAGGCTGCTGCTTTTTGGATTACTATTCGCCAATCAAGTGAACAAAGTGCCTTACAGCTTAGTGGGGGGCTATTGGAAGCAACCCATTACCTCACAAAGAATGTTTATCCATATTTTGCTCAACCATTATTTGTGGGGGCGACATTGTTTACATCGCCACGATCGCCGTATCTTTACCACCAGTTAGATTTAGAGCGCAATAATACTTTAACGCGTCGATTCGCATCTCCATACAATTACAAACAGAATGCTAAATTATTGATTGCAGAAGATGCACCAGTACCGAGCGCTCAAAATAACAGTGATTACATTAAATATCTCAGTGACACGATTTACCAATTAACGAAGAATGCTGATTATCAGACAATGATTTTATTCAACTCACTGGTGATGATTGAGCAGGTATATAGCCAACTTCGTGAAACGGATCTATTTGATCAGCGGGATATTTTAGCCCAAGGAATTACGGGTAATCGTGATAAAATCTTAAAACAGTTTAGTGGTGGAAAAAATTCGATCCTTCTTGGTGCTTCTAGTTTTTGGGAAGGGATAGATTTACCAGAGTCCGCTCTTGAACTCTTAATTATTACGCGCTTACCGTTCGATTCGCCTGATGAAATAATGAATCGTGCTCATAATAAGTTACTTCAGCAGCAGGGGAAAAATCCGTTCTATCATTCAGAATTGCCAAAAGCAACGATGCGGTTACGTCAGGGGATTGGACGATTATTACGGACAGAAGATGATCATGGGGTTGCAGTAGTTCTTGATCCACGACTACAGACAAGACGGTATGGGAAGACTATTTTGAGTAGTCTGCCCACTGATTTACCGGTTAATAGCAAAAAAACTGCTGACTTGATTTCAATTACTCAGAAGTTTTTACGAAATGGTAAAGAGGACAAAGTTAATTAAACTTTATCAACTTTTAATTACCGATTTCTGGTATAATCGAAAACGATTGTCATATAAGAATCTAAAAAACTAAAGAGATAAGAGGGAAAAGATATGCAAAGTCGACGTGAAGTTCAGCGTGAACAAAGTCGCGGTTCCTCAATGCGGACAATTCGTAACCTTTTGATTGCGATTTTACTAATCTTGTTAATAGTGTGGAGTGTTTTTGCAGTTAGCAATCAGCCGCGAAATTCAGCGCGACGACAGACAATTTCACTTGCTGAAAAATATGCTCATCTTCAATCTCCTGACCAATTTTATATTTATAATCGAGAGAATACTTACTATACGATTAGTGGCAAGAATCAGCAAAACCAACCGATCTTGGTTATGGTTCCCCAACACGGTGGCAAGATCAGAGTTCTAAAACAATCAAGTGGGATTACTGCTGCGAGAGCACGAGCGATGACAAAATCAAATCGTGATCTGCGAGAAATTTTAAAAGTTGCTCCCGGGATATTTAATGACAAGATTGTCTGGGAAGTAACATATCGTAATCAAAAAGGGAACCTCTGCTACGATCTGATTAATTTTAAGACTGGACAATACGTTCAAAATATTAATAACCTTTAATAAAAGCTGAAACTAATAGAGGCTGGGATTACTCAGTCTCTTTACTTTTGCAAAAATATTTTACTAAGAGAGGAGCTGATTAAATGCCAGATGCAAGCCTTTTACAACATTATTTGCAGGCAGGAGAAACAAATATAAGCAACTTATTGCTACATCATTATAAAGAGTTGGGGATGACAACTTCTCAATTTGTCTTATATCTTCAGTTCAAATCCTATCAGGACCGAGGAATAATGAATCCGGATGTTCGTACAATTGCAAAGAACTTAGGAACAAAAGAGCGGCAGGTGTTTGAACAGCTTCACCAAATGATGACAAACCATCTTGTTGAGCAGAAGATGCGAAAAATGGAAGATGGTAAAGAAGATGCAATATATGATTTTTCGCTCCTTATCAATAAATTAGCATTGCTCAATGAGAATGACCAAGAGGAAACAATTAAGGTTGAAAATACTAATAGTCGGGTTGAGACATTTAATCAGCTAGAGGCCGAATTTGGCCGGCCACTCTCATCAATGGAATTGCAAATTGTTAATGATTGGTTGGATAAAGATAATTATTCGGCAATAATGATTAAACTTGCTTTACGGCAGGCAGTAATGAATAGTGCGCTAAATCTCCAATATATGGACCGGATTCTACAAAGCTGGGATCGTCAGGGCTTACGGACAGAAAGAGATATCAATGAGCACGAAAAGAGGTTTGAACAGCGAAAAGAGGCTGGACAAAAGCCAGAAAAGAAGACATTAAAAAAGCCTAAAATACCGATTTATAAATTAGGCGAATAAAATTAAATAAAGGGTGGTTGACATGGAAAAATCTTCTTCTCAAGTAATGAAAGGAATTATATGGGCAGCGGTTGCCTCCGCTATGTGGGGAATATCCGGAACCGTTTTGCAACTCATCTCACAAAATTTAGCAATTCCTGCTACGTGGATGCTCTCAATGCGGACTTTTTCAGCAGGAGTAATTTTATTAGTAATTAGTGTATTTTTATATGGAAAAAAGATTTTTAACGTATTTAAGACACGAGCAACTGCTATTTCAGTTATTAGTTATGCTATTTTAGGATTGATGGCAAACCTGCTTACGTTCTATTATGCTATTCAAACAGGAAATGCCTCAGCAGCAACAATTCTTCAATATCTTTCCCCGCTTTTTATTGTGTTAGGTGGAATTATTTTTATGCATCGTCGTCCGTTCAGGAGTGATATTATTGCGTTTGTTGTTGCTTTGATTGGGGTAGCATTATGTATTACGCGTGGTAACCTTACCCAATTAGCTTTACCGTTTGTATCTCTTCTCTGGGGCTTAGGTTCTGGAATTACAGCTGCATTCTATGTTGTCCTTCCACAACGTGCTGCTGATGAAAATCCGCCAATTGTTGTCCTCGGGTGGGGGACGATGATTGCCGGAGTCCTATTTAACCTCTACCGGCCATTTTGGGTCAATCCACCACATATTACTACCACGTTAGTAGCATCGGTTGCGACGGTGGTGTTATTCGGAACGATTTTACCGTTTGGAATTTTGCTTCATGCAACTAGATATGCCCCATCTGATGTAGTTAGTATCATGGATGCCGTTCAACCAATTACAACTTCGATTTTAAGTGTGATCTTCTTTAAATTGAACTTGAATTGGGCAGAAATTTTAGGAATTATTTTAGTAATTATTGCCGTCTATATTCTACAAAATGGTCGGCGAAAACGTACAATTCATTATTAAAAAAAGTTGATAATAAAAAGGATTGCGGAGAAAATTCCACAATCCTTTTTATTATCAACTTTTTTTAAAAGATCTTATTAGGGATTAGTCGTGCTTGGTTGTGTAGCAGAGGCAGGGCTAGAACTTGAGCTTTGTGCGGGTGCAGATGAACTTGAACTAGCCGGAGCACTGCTTGATGAAGACTCAGCTGGAGCATTGTTGCGTTCTTCTGTGCGACTTTCGCTGCTACTACTTGAAGCAGAGCTAGAAGAAGATGAAGACGATGATGAATCGCTTGAGCTAGAAGTAGAACTACTATCACGATCATCTGATGTATCTTCAGTGTAATCAAATGCCCATTTTGAATCACGAATTACAAGCTGACGTTTACCTTTAACTCGAACAGCCTCAACAGTGTCTGGCATCGTCCAATCAGATGCGTGATTTTGGCTGTCAAGATATTGCATTAAGTCCTTGTAAAGCAATTGCGCTGACTTTACATACTGTTCTGAAATGCTGCCACCAGGTTCGAGTGGATGGTCATAACCAGTCCAAACTGCAATTGAGTAATTCTTAGTATAACCAGCCATCCAGGAATCCATTACGCCAGACTGGCTAGAATTTCCAGGGTAGTTTGTCGTCCCTGTCTTACCAGCTTGGTTAACACCGTCGAGTCGAGCGTCAGTTGCGCTTCCTTGTGAATCCGTGAAAACTCCTTTAAGCATATCAGTAATCATGTAGGCAGTAGCCTTATTCATTGCGCGTTTACCTTTAGGATTGAATTGCTTTACTGAACCATCTTGAGTAGTAATCGAGCTAATGTAGTAAGGTTTGTAGTAAGTACCACCATTAGCAAAGGCCGCATATGCAGCAGAAACTTGGAGTGGGGAGATATACAGCGCAATCCCGTTTTGTAAAGTATATGGTTGTTTTTGTGAAATTCCTAATCCATCAAGGAAAGAAGTAGCACGCTTAATTCCAACAGCTTGCAATGCGCGAATAGCAGGAACATTCCGTGATTGAACTAAGGCTTCACGCATTGTCATATTACCCTTGTACTTTTTGTCAAAGTCATGAAGGACAGTGTTGGTACCAGGAAAGACAAACCGCGTATCAGCAATTGATTTAAAAGTTGGCCATTGCAAGTATTCGATAGCCGGACCATAATCCATTAATGGCTTTGCGGTTGACCCAGAACTACGATTGCTTTGCACAGCTCGGTTAAGTCCATACACAACATTTCCTGTGTGACGGCCACCGAGCATGGCAATAATTTGCCCGTTGTGGGGGTCGGTAACAGCCACTCCAGCTTGCATTTTATCGTTTTGGAACTGAACATTTTTATTTGCAGCATCATAAAGGTGTTGTTGCGCATCGAGGTCAAGATTGGTGTGAACCTTTAACCCATCACTATAAGGGTCGTATCCTTGTGCCTGTAAATCAGCAAGAACCTGCTTTACATAAGGATCCACAACCTTAGAATCTACAGCAGTTCCGCTTCCCGAAATATTACCGTGATCAGGGTCTAAACCAGCAGTAACGCTTTCGCTTGCAGCTTGGTTAGCCTGGGATTGGGTAATATAATTGCTGCGAACCATCGCATTCAATACTTCATTGCGCCGTTGCGTTGCATACTTTGTGTTACTTACAAGTGGATTATAGTAAGTGGGAGATTGTGGCATCCCAGCAAGCAGGGCTAATTGGGAAAGATCAAGATCGTTTAAATCTTTACCGTAGTAGTACTGGGCTGCTGTTTGCATTCCATAAATTCCATTTCCCATGAAAACCTTGTTAATGTAGAAATCAAGGATTTGACTCTTGCTAAAATGCTGCTCAACATTAATAGCAAGCCATGCTTCTTGGGCTTTACGTTTTAATGTTCGATCAGAGGCAGCCGTTGAGAAGACGGATAATTTAACTAACTGTTGAGTCAGCGTACTTCCCCCCTGCATCCCGGCTGAACGACCAAAAACATTAGAAGTGGCTGCTCCAAGAATTCGAATTGTATCAACACCATGGTGCTTGTAGAAGCGGCGATCCTCAATTGAAACAACAGCATTTTTTAACTGCTTTGGAATTTGATTATCCTTGGCATATTCTCGCTTTTGTGCTCCTAAACGAGAAATCACTCGATTTTGATCATCGTAAATAGTCGTAATACTCTGACTTGTTAAGTCGCTTCTACTAATTTTAGGAGCACTTGAGGCATAGTAGAAAAATAAAGCTGCAGATGCCACCATTAGTAGAACGACGATTCCTGCTACCCATAGCAAGATTTTCTTTATTAAGCCGCCAACATTGCGCTGTTGATTGTCATTATTATTATGACGCTCACTACGCGTTGACTGATTATCATTTGACATAGTAAACTCCTTTACGCTTTTGCAGCAATTATTTTATCAACAGCGTTTAAATATGGTAAACGCGGATTGAGTTGATAATGAATTTGATAGCCTTCTTTAGCGATATCAGTTCTCAAAATTGATTTACGGCCGCCATTTTGCTGTTGGTCCCAATATTTAAACAGGTTGGAAGCGGGAAGCAGGTATAGCAGGTCAAGCTCCGTAAATTTAATGAAAGCAAAACAAATTCCTCCCTGTGCTACACATTCACGCATATGTTGAATTTGGTGGGGATGAAAGTTCTTTAATGGAAAAGAATTTTTATTACGTGTTTCTTTAGCATCAAAATCAATGTAGTATCCACGGTACACTCCATTGTAATCAGTAGTTGATGGTCGCCGAAAATATGCTTCTTTAATAACAGCCGCACTCCGCTTGGGGTAATCAACTTTTACAAGCTGAATAGGGGTAGGCTTTTTATGAATAACAGCAATATGGCGAGCCAAATAGTAATGATTACTATGATTGATCTCATCCTCTAATGACATCCCACGTTTGGCATAAATAGATTGATGTGGTGTCGGTAATTCATTATGTGTATTATAGTGTTGTACAGGTTGCTGACCATTGGGATAGTGAATGGTCACAGTGATCACTCTCCTAACTAGAGATTTATTATACCAGACTCGTTACATAATGATTGATACAAGATGATTACAAGTTTAAGTTAAAGGCTTTAGGGAGAATTTTATGAAGAGATTATGGATTACTGGCTATCGAAGTTACGAACTAAATATATTTAAGGATGATGATCCCAAAGTTCAAGTAATAAAAGAGGTGCTAAAAAAATATTTAAGGGCTCAATTAGAATTAAATGATGATGAATTTTGGGTAATAACTGGACCACAAATGGGAACGGAAAGATGGGGACTTGAAGCTGCTTTAGAATTCCAAGCGGATTTTCCACAATTAAAAACAGCTTTAATGTTTCCTTTTGCAGAATTTGGTAAGCAATGGAATGAAAGTAATCAGTTGAAGCTGACAAATATTACCCAGCAAGTTGATTTTTTTGCTAATGTTTCAGATAAACCTTATCAATCGCCACAACAATTACGGAATTATCAGCAGTTTATGCTTACCCATACTGATGAGGCTTTTCTTCTTTACGATCCAGAGTATGAAGGAAAAACTAAGTATGATTATGAGACGATTCAAAAATATATAGAAGAAAGTGAGTATTCGATGACGCTTGTTGATTTTGATGAACTTCAAGAAGAGGCAGAAGAATGGGCCGAGCGTCAAAGGGAAAAAGATGAATTTTAATCTTGCATTTTTTCTTTGATTTGATATTATAGTTATTGGACTACGCAAACTAAACAATTGAGGTGTTTAAGTTGGATAACATAAAATTTACTCCACAAGATATTTTGCACAAGCAATTTAAGGAGAGAAATATTGGCAAAGGCTACGATGAAGCGGATGTTGATGCTTTCTTAGATGATGTTATTAAAGACTACGACACCTATAACAAAGAACTTGAACGTTTAAATGATGAAAACGAACGTTTGAGAGCAAAGGTTGATGAATTAAATCGTCAAGTAGAAGTTGGTTCATCTATGAGTAGCCAAACTACTTCCCGACAACCTGTATCGAGCGCTACAAATATGGATATTTTAAAGCGTCTATCTAATCTAGAACGTCGTGTATTTGGTTCACAGTTAGATGGTAATGATAATAATGACTCACATTTGCTTTAGTGCGTGTCGAATAGTTTATTAATAATTTTGCAAGTTTTGGGTAATTGAGCACAGCTTATGTTGTGTTAGGAAGGTCCATGCTCGCACAGGCTGCGATGCCTGTAGTGTTTGTGCTCGCTGAAAAAATAAGGCGGGGCACCATTTTATGGTGACGGCGGAAAAACGGACTAAGGTTTTAACTATGTCTTAGTATTCCTGAAAAGTGCCACAGTGACGATACAATGTTGGAAACGATATTGGTGGAACGCGGTAAACCCCTCAAGCGGTAAACCCAAACTACGGTAGGGGAGCTTTGGATAACAAATTGAAGTGATTCCAGGGGAGAGTATTTCGGTACTCTGAGATAGATGATTACCTCGATATAATTATGCCTGATAATTATATTACGACAAAACATGGCCTACAGATACTTGCATACAGGCACCCGAGTTCGCTCGGGTTTTTTTATTTTAAAAATCAGAGTATGGTTTTATTGGTTCTCTTTTTGTAGAATGCGTTAATAATTACTCGCTTGAAGTAAAAAGTTAAATGGCGATAAATTAAATTTTAGAAGCTTAAGATAGATATTACTTAAAATAGCAATAAAATATAAATAATCGTTTCATTTTATTGCAAGTGCGCCTATAATGTTAAAGGGGTTAGAAATGAGTTATTTGTAAATTAGCTTATCTTTTGATTAATAAAATTAGATAATGAAGTTAGGGAATTATGGATAATAAGAGAATAAAAATTGTATATATGTCGTTTTCTGGGAATGTACGGTCATTTACTCATCGGCTTCAAGAATACGCAACGCAACAACATCATTTGAATAATGAAAATCCTTTAGTCGATTTATTGGAGATTTCAGAGGAGACACTTCCGACTGAAAGCGATAGTAAATTTTTTGTTTTACTACCAACATATATGATTGGTGGAAGTAGATTTACGCCGACATTAACAGAGATTTTAACAACACCAATGCACGATTATTTGGAAAGCTATGACAATGTTAAATGTTGTGCGGGAATAATTGGCAGTGGGAACTTAACCTTAGGGAAGATGTATGTAATAACTGCCAAGACATACGCCAAAGAATATGGTTTGCCTTTATTGGACGCATTTGAATCTCGTGGCACCACCTGGGACATAGAACGCGTTTATAAAATATTAACTGATAAAGTAAATGAGAATTCATTAATGTAGTTAGATTAAAGTCAACTACCATTCATAAACAAAAAGGGATTGTGACATAAGTTAAGTTACTTTCATAAAAGCAAATACGCAGTACAACAATGGCCTCCAACGTCCGGCAAAAAAGCCAAACATTGGAGGCCTATTGTTGCTTGCGAGGGCTCCCAGAGGCGAGCTTCGCGTCGAAAAACAAAGTAACAAGTGACTTCTGTCTCGCTTCCTTTTGTTTCTTCTTGCGTCTTCTTTTCATTTTAAAGCAACATAAGGTAAAATAGCTAATAGGAATAAGTCTAAAGGAGCGTTTAATGTGCAAACATATCAGTTAATTGCTACTGCTGCTGCAGGTATTGAAGCATTAGTAGGAAAAGAACTAAGAGATCTTGGCTATGAAGTCAAAGTAGAAAATGGTCGGGTGCGTTTTCAAGGAACAATGAAGGATGTAATTCGGACTAATCTCTGGCTACGGACCGCAGACCGAGTAAAAATTGTTGTTGGTGAATTCGATGCTCGGTCTTTTGAAGAATTGTTTGATCGTACTGAAAACATTGCATGGGAAGATTTGTTACCAATTGACGCGAATTTCCCAGTGGAAGGAAAAAGTCATAACTCACAATTGCATAATGTGCCAAGTGTTCAAGCAATCACTAAAAAGGCGATTGTTCAACGCCTCAGTAATGCATACCACCGTCGGACTCGCTTAGCCGAAACTGGTGCCACTTACCCGTTAGAAGTAGCGATTAATAAAGACCATGTTCTTCTTACGTTAGATACTAGTGGAGAAGGGCTTTTTAAGCGTGGATATCGTAAAAATAAAGGTGGAGCACCGTTGAAGGAAAATATGGCAGCCGCCTTGGTGATGCTGGCTTACTGGTTCCCAGATAATCCATTTGTCGATCCTGTATGTGGTTCGGGAACGATTCCAATCGAAGCCGCATTATACGGTCATAATATTGCGCCGGGCATCAACCGTTCATTTATTAGTGAACAATGGGTTAACTTAGTTCCAGATGGTTTATCTGATGAAGTTCGGGATGAAGCCGATTCCTTAGCAAATTATGATATCGAATTAGATATCCACGGATATGATATTGATCAGAATATGATTGATATTGCTCAAGAAAATTCTCGTGCGGCAGGATTAACTCACGATATTACGTTTAAGCAATTAGCCGTAAAAGACTGGCAAACAAGCGAAGTTAATGGAGTTATCGTTGCTAATCCGCCATATGGTGAACGGTTAAGTGATAAGGAATCAGTTCATGAACTTTACCGGCAGATGGGTGAGTTATATCGTCCATTAACCACATGGAGTAAATATATTTTGACGGCTGATATGGAATTTGAAAAGTATTATGGCGCACCCGCTACCAAGCGTCGTAAACTTTATAACGGTGCTTTACGAACAGATCTCTACCAATATTGGGGCAAAAAAGATCGCTCCAAGATCAAATCCCTTAAATAGCAAGGGTTCCAAGGGATTCGAAAGATCGAAAATAGGTGCTAGGGGGGCAAATTTTCCCAATAATAAAAGCCTTAGTAGGAGTTACATTGTAACGACCGCTAAGGCTTTTTCTCTGTTTGGTGGCTGATAGAACACGTGGATGATATAATTAAAACGATATGCTGTTTTCTAAAATCACTCTATTTTATGGAGGGCCTGATTTGCTAAATTATGTGCTCCGCGATTTTGGCTTTCAGGAATCCACTGGGTAACAACTGTTGGAAAGTGTTGGAGAAGAGGATTTAATGCTGCTAATTCTTTTTGGTAATGTTTTGTATAATTTTTGCCGATTGCGTCACTTAAGATACGGCTATCAGTATAAAATAGGATTGTTTCATTATTGCTAAAGTGATCAATTAAATATTTAAATCCAAAGTGAGCTGCAGCGAATTCGCCATGGTGATTATCCATGCTTTCCTTATCTACTGGGATTGCAAGCTGAATTTGCTTATGATTGGCAATTATTATTATTCCCAAACCAGTAGGGCCCGGGTTTCCTTTTGTTGCAGCATCTGTAAAGATTTTGATCATAAAACTACCTCTTTTCTGAAAGGATGACATTTATAATTATGGAAGAAGAAACTCGTTATTTTTACCAACCAGACCTTACGGGGACAATTATTAGCTGGTGTTGGACTTTTCTCTTCTTTATTGCCGGTCTCGTAATTTGGCTTGAAATTACTCATTTTCAGTGGCTCAGCGCGCTCTTTTTTGCAGTTTTTGTAATCCTTGCCTTATTAGAATGGCGGCGACGAACCGTAGTAATCACTCCGACTAAAATGGTGTTTAATCGCTTGTTACAAAAACAGTACCTCGTTATCCCAATCTCTGATATTCGTCAGCCAGAGTTTACCAATCATACGGTGACAATTACTGTGAATGGAGAGGTAATGAGTTTTACCTTTACCACCAAAGCAATTGCACGTTTGAAATTGGCATTGAAACAACAGGGGGTTCAATAATTGTTACTGGGGATCGCTATTGTAATTATTTTAATTTTAACAATTTGTGACCAATTATTAAAATCTTGGGTTGCTTCTTCAATTGTTCTTGGTGGTAGTAAGCAGTTAATTCCTGGTATTATTGAGTTAACTAATTTACGAAATTCAGGGGCTGCTTGGAGCATTTTTGAAGGGCAACAAACTTTTTTTACCATTATAACTATTATTGCGATTATTGTAATTGGTTACTTTATCTGGCAGTACCGAAAAAATATTCCTATGCTAATTGGTTTATCATTGATTATGGCAGGAACAATTGGCAACTTTATCGATCGGTTAAGACAAGGGTATGTTGTGGATATGTTTGAAACAACATTTATTAATTTCCCAATTTTTAACATCGCGGATATGTGCTTAACAATTGGCGTAATCTGGCTAATAATTTGCATCTTAAAGGAGAAAGACTAACAAATGTCTGAAGAATTAGAATTAACAATTGATGGTGAGATGGTGGGAAGGATTGATAAGCAGCTTGGTCATCACTTTGATCAATTTTCCCGATCACAAATTCAACATTGGATAGAAGATGGTCACGTCCTTGTTAATGGCGAACAGGTAAAGCCTAAATATAAGTTGCTTGTAGGTGACCACGTCCAAATAATTCCAGAAGAACCACAAAAAATTGATTTAACACCTGAGGATATTCCTCTTGATATTGTATATGAAGATGATGATGTTATTGTCGTTAATAAACCGCAGGGGATGGTGGTTCACCCTGCACCAGGTCATCCAAACCATACGCTTGTAAATGCTCTTTTATATCATTCACCACTATCAACTATTAACGGAGAATTTCGGCCAGGGATCGTTCATCGGATTGATAAGGATACCTCAGGACTATTGATGGTAGCCAAAAATGATATGGCGCACCGTTCTTTGACAGCTCAATTAAAAGCAAAAACTAATAAACGAGAATATGTTGCGCTTGTGCATGGAGTTATAAAAGAAGATAAAGGAACAATTGATGCTCCATTAGGTCGCTCGTTAAAGGACCGCAAGAAGCAGGCAGTTGTGGTTGATGGACGTCATGCGGTAACTCATTTTAATGTGTTAGAACGGTTTAAGAATTACACATTAGTTGCCTGCCAGTTAGAAACAGGACGGACTCACCAAATTCGCGTTCATATGAAATATATTGGTCACCCGCTGGCGGGAGATCCGTTGTATGGACCGCGAAAAACGCTTACTGGCAACGGCCAATATTTACATGCTCGTTTGTTAGGCTTTAAACACCCCCGAACAGGCAAAGAAATGGTTTTTACGGCTCCATTACCAGCCTATTTCACAAAAATGCTTGAACATTTACGTAAGACAGACCAATAAAATTATTGTGTTTAATTCAGAAAACGTTCATAATAATATTGATCAATTATTAACAAAGTTTTAGGAGAGTGGGACAGTGACAGCACGATACCTAATATTTGAAGATGGCTCAATTTTCGCTGGCGAAGGTTTTGGTTCACCAGCTGTTACTTTTGGTGAAGTTGTTTTTAACACCAGTATGACTGGTTACCAAGAAATCATCACTAATCAGGTTTATAATAACCAAATTGTCGTTTTTACCCAGCCGAATATCGGGAGTTACGGCATTCAACGTAATATTTATGAATCCATTGTACCGACAATTAAAGGAATTATTGTTCGTTCCCTTGCCGATGCTGGCACCGATGATAATGGACGACAATTGACACTTGATAAATACCTTCAACAAATGAATATTCCTGGAATCGCTAATATTGATACGCGAGCAGTAGTTCATAAGTTAAGAAAAGCTGAAAAGCCATTAAAAGGAAGTATTGTTCCAGTTCCAGATGATCACGCTTTTGACCAGCTTCATGCGACTGTTTTAACGAACCAGCAAGTTGCTCAAGTCTCTACTCCTAAGCCATATCCTAATCCTGGAACCGGGCTAAGTGTTGTTGTGATTGACTTTGGATTAAAGAACGGAATATTACGGGAATTGAGTCGACGAAAATGCAATATTACTGTCTTGCCATATACTGCAACGGCTGAAGAAATATTACGGTTAGATCCTGATGGAGTTGTACTTTCAAGTGGGCCGGGAAACCCAAATAATGTTCGTAGGTCGGTCCTGGAAATGATTCGTACTGTCCAGACCAAAGTACCGATGTTTGCTATTGGACTAGGTCATGAATTATTCGGAATCGCCAATGGAGCAAATGTCCAGCAAATTCCGGTCGAACACCATGGGGTGAATCACCCAATTCATGAAATTATTACTGACCACATTGTCTATGCGACTCAAGCAGAAGGATACTTGATTGATCGTAATTCGGTTGACCGCTCCCAGCTTTTTATTACATACGTTGACATGCTTGATAATAGTGTTCAAGGGCTTCGTCATCGTCGCTATCCAGCTTTTTCAGTTCAATTCTTTCCCGATGGTGCACCGGGGCCTGATGAAACTGATGGCTTGTTTGATGAGTTCGTTGATACAATGAATAGGAGGGGGGATCGTCATTGATGGAAAAGTTGAAATCTGTATTGATTATTGGAGCAGGAGCCAACGATGTTCAACACGGTGATGAGCTCGACTCTGCTATTTACCAGGTCTCACGCGTTTTTAAGCAAATGAAGATAAAAACAATCTTGGCAGATGATAACCCATTTTCAGTAAGCTTAGAAAATGTTGACCACGGTTGTATTGTCCCACTAAAAGTCGAAAGCCTAATGGATATTATTAATAAATTTCATCCTGATGCAATCTTACCTACACTGGGAAATCGTCGGGCTTTTGAACTTACCCAAGAATTGCTAGAAAAAGGGATTATTCGTAAAGAAAATATTCAATTGCTAGGAGTCCCTGAAGCAACTATTCGTCAAATTAATAGTGCGGTTTTACTTGAACGAACCCTTCGTCAAATGGAAGCACCTGTTAAAAAAATCGTAACGGTTAATAATTATCAGGATGCTTTGGATGAGGCAACTAAACTAGGATATCCAGTTATTATCCGGTCGGTATTACCTAAGAGTAGCAGTACGCGTAAAATCGTGCATGATCGAAGTGAATTGGCAGATGCGGTAAAGGCTTGCTTGAGCCAGTCGCGTGCGGAACAGGTAGTAGTTCAGCAAAGTCTTGCTGGCTATAAGGAAATTGAAGTCGTCGTTCAACGTGATAGTTCTGGAACGATGATGATGTTGTCAATGATTGAGGATATGGACCCAATTGGTATCCATGCTGGTGATTCGATTGCTTTCAATCCTGTCCAAACACTTCGCGATCGGCAGATTCAGGATATTCGGGATACGGCTTTTGCTATTACTCGCAAATTAAGAATTGTTGGTACAAACCATATTCAGTTTGCCCTGGATACAAATAGTGATCGTTTTTATGTCATTAAGAGCAGTCCATACTTTGATCGAATTACAACGTTTGTGTCGCAGTCAACTGGTTACCCAATTGCTCAAGTAACAGCACAATTATATGCGGGAAAGTATCTGCGGGACATTGATCTTGGCGAAAATTATGTCCATCATGCGGCTCTTATTGAACCAACGATGGATCATATTGCTGCACGGGTTCCAATATGGGGATTCAACGATTTACCAAAAGCTAGTCGTTTACTTGGAACAGAAAAGCGGTCGGTGGGGACGGTTTTTGGTATCGGCCGAAGCACTATTGAAGCACTTTTCAAAGCTATTGAATCCCGTTATCACGAGCCAGCTGACTTTCATCTTGCCGCTCAAAAGCAATTGACTGATGACCAATTAATCGCCAAAATTGTCCACCCAGAAGCAGGACGACTTTTTGTATTAATTGAAGCAATGCAGAGAGGATATTCAGTTAACGAATTAGCAGAGATGACAAAGATTGACCCATTTTATTTTGAACAGATTAATAAAATGCGGTTGTTGATTCGGGAAATTGCTGAGCATCCAAATAAAGAACCGGTTTTACAAAAAGCAAAGAGTTACGGATTAAGCAATCAGCTTATTGCAAGACTATGGAAAACTACCTCTGAGCAAGTTTATCAGATGAGTTTAGACCATCAATTGTTGACAAAGTACAAGGAAATCGAACCATCGGCCGGGGAGTTTGATCAACATACTAATAGTTTTTATTCTGCTTATGAAGAAGAAAATGAAATTAGCCGAACTTCCCAACCAAGTGCCCTTGTAATTGGAACGGGGGGACTACGTTTAGGATTAAGTAATTCTGGTGATTACTTTGTTGCTATGATGTTAAAAGAGCTTCATAATGAGGGCTTTAATAACGTCATTGTAAATTCGAATCCTAGTTCAGTTACGTTTAATCCAGAGTTAGCTGAAAAGCGCTATGTTGAGCCAGTAACGATTGAAAATATTTTGCAGATATTACGGATAGAGCAACCCCAGTATTTGTTTATTCCTGCTAGTTATAGTAAATTATTGAAATCATTGCAAAATTATGACTTGGATGTAAAAATCATCGTAATTCCAGATGAATTGCCAACTACTGCTGCTAGTAGCGATAGGCAACGTTACTCCTTCAATTATGTCTATGATGGTAATTATGCTTATCCATTAGGAACAATGACTGATCTTTTTTCACCAATTGCGTTAAACTATCAATCCACCGCTTTACGCTACCCGGCTGATCTTCCTTCGTCAACTTACCAAAATCTCAATGACCAGGCTAGTGTTGCTGTGTTAAAGCTGGAACAGCCAGGATTATACCAAGTGATTTTTGAAGAGAATGATGGTGAATTTAATTTAATTAAAGTTCAACCATTATCATTGCCAGAAGTAGCCTTTTTGTCAAAAGCACTTCATATTAGCTTACCAGGAATTTTTACTCAATTATTCACTGGTAAATTCGATAAAATGCTGGAGCCCAAACCGGTATCAGGGATTGTTAACTATCGTGCAACCTTCCCATTTAAGGCGTTGCGAGTCAAAGGTGGAATCCCTGCCCGCAACCGAGTTATTGGTGCTCAGATGCAATTTTTAGGAGAATAATTTAGAGATATAAAAAAGAAGTGGAAAATAACCGCCTTGTGGCGACGCGAAGCTAGTTCCACGTTATCTTTCTATTGTTCGTAAAAGCAGTTGAGGCTGGGAGAAAACAAAAGTTTTTTCCCAGCCTCTTTTTAGTTAGAAAGCTTATGTGGTGTTACATAAAGTGTTTTCTGACCTGTAAAAATAACAAATCCAGGTTTAGCTCCGTTTGGCTTATGAAGTTGCTTGACAGGGAGATAATCAACGGGCACGTTATCGGAATCGCGACCTTTAGAGAAGTATGCTGCTAACTGTGCAGCTTCTAGAATCGTATCTTCAGATGGGTTTGTTGAGCGGATTACCACGTGGGAACCTGGGATATCTTTAACATGTAACCAAATTTCATTTTTATTAGCAATTTTAAAGCTAAGACGATCATTTTGTAGGTTATTTTTACCTACTAAAACTGTAGTGCCATCACTAGTATGAAACTCTTCTGGGGCACTTACCTTAACTTTTCGTTGCTTTTTCCCACTTTTCTTCTTTTTAATATAACCTTGCTCTTGTAATTCTAGTTTAATCTCTTGAATATCAGCAGGAGCAGCTAATTTAATCTGATTTTCAATGTTTTCAAAGTATTTGATTTCATCATTTGTCAGTTTTAGCTGTTCCTTTACATATTCGACAGAGGTTTTAAGCTTATTATACTTAGTGAAGTACTTTTGGGCGTTACGCGATGGTGATAATTCTGGAGCAAGCTTGATTTTCAGTGGCTTATTATCATCATAAAAGTTAGGAAGTTCGATTTCTTTCATTCCTGGAGTTAATTTACTAAGATAGGTAGTAAGGATCTCACCACAAATTCGGTACTGATCTGCAGTTGCTGCATCTTGTAATTGTTGTTGCAGTTTTTTTACTTTTCGCCGATCTTTTTTTAGCTCATTCTTCAATACCTTTAACACTTGCTCAGCTAATTCTTTGGAACGATCTTGCTCTGCTTTATTAGCATAAAAGGCATCGAGAAGGGCAGAGAGGGAGTCGAAATGTTGCAACTCACCATCAATATTTAATGGAGGGAACACAGCAAATTGAGACTTTCCATTAGAGTGGGTGATTAATACTGGCTCTGGATTTTCAAAGTGCTTAAGAAAGTGCTGATAGGTAGCTGGTAAATTATCACTTTGCAGTAATTCTGCAGCTAATTCCCGTGCGGAGTCTTTGCCAAATCCTTGATAATGCTCCTGTAACTGATGACTTAATTCTACTGTGTCATCGGTTTGTCTTACAAGATCAGAGTAGACTTGGTTTGGCAAGTAAGGGTTAACTTTATCTTGCTTTGGTGGCATGACAAAGGTAGCACCAGGTAATAACAGGCGAACCCGATTTTGATCTGAGCCAACATGCTTAATGGTGTCAATGATTTTACCCGTCTTAAGATTAACGAGTGAAATATTACTATGCCGGGCCATAATCTCACTCACAAGAACTAATTGTTGACTATCTCCTAATTCATCACGAGTGTCAAAGGTAATTTTGATAATCCGATCATTATCAACTTGTTCAATTTTATTGACGATTGCACCTTCAAGGTATTTCCGCATCGTCATTGTAAAATTAGTTGGAACCACTGGATTTTTGTATGGGATCTCAGTAATTTGGATTCGTGGGTATGTTGGATTAGCAGAAATGAGTAATGGATAGTTGTGCCGGTGAGCACGGATCATAATGATTAATTCTGCAGGGTAAGGTTGACTAACTTTGGCTACCCGACCAGTAGTTAATTTTTGATCTAGCTCATGGACAATTGCATGAGTAAACAAGCCATCAAAAGACATTAGTGTAGCCTCCTAAATATTATAATTACAAACGAAAATAGCACTATTAATTATACAGTTTTACATCATTAATGAAAAGTAATGATACTTTAGTGGACATATTTTTGGTTGGTTTAGGGCCGTCAATGTGGTATGCTTTTTGTATTATGTGGGTGAAATCCGCGTAAAAACGCAATTATTTTTAATTATGGTAGATTGTAAGATTTAAGTTGAACATATTAGTGGACATAAAAACCCATAAAGGTCTTTAATGGTGTCACCACAACATTCCATTAGAAAGAAGGACCTTTATGGGCACCACTATTTTATCATTTGAAGACCGTGTTGTCATCGAAACTCTTCGTTATGAAAACCGCTCCCTTAAATACATCGCTGATTACCTTGGTTTCAGTAAAACCACGATCTTTAATGAGGTTCATCGTTTGACTGGTGAATATCACGCAGTTAAAGCTCAAGCTGATCATGAAGCTAAACTTAGTCATCGTGGGCGTAAAACCATCTTAACGACTAACCTCAAGCGATTAATTGAAGAAAAGATTAAGATCCAAAAATGGTCGATTGAACAAGTGGCTCATGTAGTTAGAATCGCCTACAAGACCATCTACAACTGGATTGATCAAGGAGTATTGGATATTGGCGTGGCTGATTTACCTGACCATGGAATTCGCCGCCGACGAGCCAAAGAAACCCGTGGGACTTTTAGCCATGGACGTTCCATTGAAGATCGTCCCGCTAAAGTTATTGACCGTCATACCTCAGGTCACTTTGAAGCAGATACAGTTTTATCTGGAAAGCGTAAAGGTCAAGCAATAGCTACGTTTGTCGAGCGTAAGAGTCGTCTTATCATCGTTAAACGGCTTCAGGGACGAGATAGTACCTCAATGACCAAGGCCATTTTAGAATTAGCTAACCAGTTAGAAGATAATCTCAAGACCCTTACTGTTAACCATGGGAAGAATTCGCTAACTACAAGCTAATTGAAGAGCAGGCCAGGATTCCCCTCTACTTTGCGCATGCTTATTCTCCACATGAACGGGGCAGTAATAAGAATCGCAACCGAGTACTACGACGCTTTATCCCCAAAGGTCAACCGATTGAGGAAATCACTGATGATGAGTTAATTCAAATTAACTGGTATTTGAACTCCAGGCCATTCAAATGTTTAAACTGGCGCACACCAATTGAGATCTTTTTGCGTAATCTGCATCACTAACTTTGTTCAAGTTATTTCTTGCAATCTGCCTTATACAAATTTAGAACATGGAGTTGATAAGATGAAAATTGCTGTTGTTACTGACAGCACTGCCTACCTTTCTCCTGAAGAGGCGGCGGCTAATAATATTCATGTTGTCCCAATCCCAGTGACATTGGATGGTCAAACATACCGTGAAGGTGTCGATATTTCCACCAGTGATTTTTATGAAAAGATGGCAAATTCAAGCTCTTTTCCAACGACTTCTCAAACGCCAATCGGTCAATTGATGGAAGTTTATCAAGGATTAGCCGATGATGGGTATGATGCTGTGATTAGCATTCATTTAACACGGGCTATTACAGGATATTTGGATACTGTTGAACAACTTGCTGAGCAGATGAAGGATACAATCAAGATCGTACCAATTGATTCCCACCTAACAGTTAAAATGATGGGGTACTTAGCCTTAGAAGCAGCTAAATTAGCTAGTGAAGGCGATGATTTAGATGACATTGTTAAAAAGGTAAAAGAATATCGTGATACCTTTAATAATGTATTTGTGGTTGATGACTTGCAAAACCTTGTTCGTGGTGGTCGTTTATCAAACGCCTCTGCATTTGTAGGCTCAATTTTAAAAATCAAACCTCTCCTGACTATGCATACTCCAACGCATGCCATTGAAGCGTTTGAAAAGGTGCGGTCAATGAAAAAGGCTAAACTTCGCTGTGAACAAATCTTTGATGAGGATATTGCCAAACTTAACTATCCAGTTAGAGCGATGGTTGTTCACGCAAATGCTCCAGAAGAAGGCCAAAAGTGGCTTGATAAACTTCAAGCGGATCATCCTGATATTTCATTTGAGTTGAGTTACTTTGGTCCAGTAATTGGTTCCCACTTAGGACAAGGAGCCCTGGCCTTAGCATGGATGCAAGATACAGCAAAGAAGCCTTTAGCATGAAAAAACAAACCTTAATTAAAACCCTTTTGGCAATTACGGCGGGTATTTTGATGATATTAATATCATTTACTGGCTTTCAAACCATTTTACCGACCGGTAAGGCGTTTATGCCTTTAGCTGGCGTGATTGCAGTGGGAATAGCAGTTGCATTGGGAATTAATATTGCATTTATTGTGACGCTTGTTAGTGCCATAATCATGATTGTCTTAGGAACTGCTGACTGGGTAATATTAGTCGATTTTATTGTTATTTTGATTGTGGTTGGCTTGATTTTACGCAAACAAGTTCCATTATCTATTGATCTCAATCATTCACAATTATTATGGCTTGCTATTTTTACCGGTCTAGTTCAATTATTCTTTATTTCAATCTTTTATGGTCTAATTGGATTAGTCCTAACGGGGACGCCAACAGGTGGATTAACATTTGTTCAACTGATTATTCCTAATGCATTACTGACAGGATTATTGTATGGCTTCCTGGTAGCACCGATCTCATTGATTTTTCGGTGGGTAGCGCGAAAAGCATTGCATATTGATAATAATCATAATAATGATTCAGGTAACTCTGCAGACGATAAGCAGGGCGGTTCGATTATTGTCGACTTAAGAAGTGCTAAAAATAAAAAAGATGATAAGTAAGCAAAATGCCTTGGAAAAACATTCAAGTTTTCCAGGGCATTTATTATTTCTCTAAATAATTTACATCTTTGCATCCCATTCTGCATGAAATTCATCAAGAAAGTCGAGCATCACTTGTTGACGGTGATTTGCAATTTTCTTGGCAGTTTCAGTGTTCATCATGTCTTTTAGATGTAAGAGTTTTTCATCAAAGTGATTAATGATAGTTTCATTTGCTAAATTACGATATTCTTCCCTGGACATATTATGACGAGGTTTAATAGCCGGATCGTATATTTTTTCATGATGGCCACCTCCATAATAAATTGCCCGCGTAATGCCAATTGCGCCAATTGCATCTAACCAGTCGGCATCACGGACTATTTGTCCAATGAGGGAGAGTTTGACTTCCTCTTTATCTAAGGTATGAGCAAAAGAAATATTATTGATGACATTCATAATTATTTCGACTTGGTCATCACTAAAGTCAATTTGCTTTAAGTAATCAACTAATTCTTGTTTAGCTGCCTCAACGTTGTCAACTAATTTCTCATCAATTGTATCGTGAAGGTAGGCCGCCACGATGGGCAAAAAGGGATCAACTTTTTCACCAATTGCTAACCGTTTACTCATTTTTACTACGCGGTTAATATGGTCCATCCCATGTCCAGTCTTGTCCTGACCTAATTTTTGAATGGTGTACTCTTTAATGGCAGTTAATTGTTCCGCTTGTTTCATCATAAAACCTCTATTCTTGATTGGTTCTTTAATTATTAAATACTGAATCGCAATCCACGTCAACGTTTTGTAGAATAAGATGTGAGGGGTGGAATAAAATGAATTTATTATTTTCAATTAACGACAAATTTGTCACGCAATTAGCAACAGTTTTGTTATCGATCAAGTTAAATACTCATGCACAAGAATTTAACGTATATGTCTTACAAAAGGAGAAATTGAAACGAACTGAAGACTTGGAAAGAGTTTGTAAGCAATTAGGAATGAACTATTTTCCAATCAAAGTTAATGATCAATTATTTAGCAAAGCACCAGTTACAGACCGCTATCCGACAACAATTTATTATCGTTTACTAGCACACCGTCTTTTACCTCAAGATTTGCATAAAATTTTATACTTGGATGCTGATGTATTGTGTATTAATGATCTTTCAAGTCTGTATGAGACTTCATTAGAGGGATACCTATATGCTTCTGCCATCCATACAAACCTGACGAATACGACAGAGGTTATTAATAAGATTCGTCTGCAAAACTTTGATGCTGACGGGTATTATAATTCTGGCGTTCTCTTGATGAACCTTGATACTATCCGTAAAAAAGTAAAGGATACGGACATTTTTAACTACATCCGTACCCATACACTTTTATTACCTGATCAAGACGTCTTAAATGCCTTATATGGACGTTATATTAAATCTTTCCCTGATCAACTATATAATTTTGATACTCGTAAAGGCGGTATTTACGAAATGATTTCCTTTGGTGAATGGACAACCGATTGGGTAATGCGTAATACCGTGATTCTCCATTATTGCGGACGAGACAAGCCATGGCTGCCAACTAAAAATAGTGGTCGTTACACTGCTTTATACAAAAACTACTTTCAAATGACTAATAAACTTATTAGTGCAACATTATTACTTTCCCCAGAAGAAACTGATTAAGATTTTATTGACTTGCGGATTATGATGAAGTAATTCGTGCTTAGCGTTTAGCCCAGTAATCTTAACTTCGCGGTATGAACGTGCGCGGTTATTAATAAGATATTTAAGAGAAAGACAGGAAGCGTTTGAAACTTGGCTATCGTTGCCATCTTTTAAGTCACCGTAAATATTCAATAATTTAATTTGCCGTGGGTAGCGGTGACGTAAGGGAAGTAATTTTTGATAGGAATCATTCATTGCGGAAGGTTTTCCCGTCTTTTTATTCACTATTAGATTAGCAGGTTCATTCCAACCGATTGCACCATCAAAGGCTCCAGCCATCGCAACTTGTTTTTGAATTTGTGGAAGATTATGGTTGCCGGCATTAGCAAGCAGAAAATACATAACTGCCATGTTTCCCATGGAGTGTGCTTCAATATTTACCTTTTTAAAATGATATTTAGCTTGCAGTTCTTCAAGAACGTTCTTAACCCATTGTCCTTGTAATTCATAATTTGTGCTATGGTTATCATTGAAATTGACCGTCACGAGCGGATTGACGGCGTTATGAGGAATATCTCCTTTAAGAGTAACGGTTCCATCGCCAGCAACATCTGCGGTGATAACTGTCTTTGACACACCTGCTTTCACAAAACCATTTACCATATATTCTTCTGCATGGGCACCGCTTCCGTAGCCATGGAAAAAGAGGGTGGGGGTAGTAGAATGAATATATTTATTTGAGAGATCTGCATGAACTGGATTTGCTGCTAGTCCATAAATGAATATTAGGAAAAATGCAGTAAATATTGTTAAAGTAAATTTAATAAATTTGATCATATAGAAGCCTTCTTTTTCTTTTTAGTGCTATCATAGCATATTGAAGGGGCATCTTTTAATAGTTAACAGTTGTATTTAAAACGTAAAATATGTTACAGTATTAGGGTTGCTAAACGAATAACACATCTAATTAATGTAATGAGAAGGGAAGGTAATACGATGCAAATCAAACAAGCCAAAATGGATGATTTAAATCAAATTATGGAAATTCTGCGAGATGGTCGAAACCAATTAGCTGAACAAGGGATCGATCAATGGCAAGGAGATTACCCGAACGAAGAACATATCAAAGAAGATATTGAAAAAGGATTTGCATACCTTGTACAATCACAAGATGATGAAACTGTTGGTGCATTATCAATTGTTGAAGCACCAGATCACTCATATGATGAACTTGACGGTGATTGGTTAATTGACACTGATCATTATGTTGTTATTCACCGTGTGGCAATTCACTCTAATCATGCTGGAAAAGGATACGCCTCAGCATTATTCACTAGTGTAATTGATTACATTAAGAATAATCGGAAGGATATTAAGACTATTCGGATCGATACCCATGAAGACAACAAGATCATGCAACACTTGATCGACAAAAATGGCTTTACTAAAGTTGGTGAACTTCACGGGGTTTACCGTCCAGAAGAAAATTCATATGTTTACGCCTTATTAACAGGTAATTAAACGTTAAAATAGCGGGAGACTAGGGTTCCTAATCTCTCGCTATTTCTTTTTAAAATTAATTTTTGAAACTATGAATTGGGGCGGGAATAAGTCCACCACGATTAATCATCGCGGTACTTGCGGCTTTGTTGACTGCCATTACCGGGGTATATCCTAATAAACCGCCGAATTCAACCGTATCACCAACTTTTTTGCCGGGTGCAGGAATCACGCGGACAGCAGTGGTTTTATTATTAATCATTCCAATCGCCGCTTCATCAGCAATCATTGCGCTAATGGTTTCTTTTGGCGTGTCACCTGGAATTGCAATCATATCAAGACCAACGGAACAAACTGCGGTCATTGCTTCTAATTTAGAGATATTTAGCGTTCCAGCGTTAACTGCCTTAATCATGCCAGCATCTTCAGAGACGGGGATGAATGCGCCTGATAAACCACCAACATGACTGCAGGCCATAATACCGCCTTTTTTCACAGCATCGTTTAACATGGCTAGAGCAGCGGTAGTTCCATGAGTTCCAACCTGAGCAACGCCGATTTCTTCTAGAACTTCGGCAACGGAATCACCAGCGGCAGCAGTTGGTGCGAGGGAAAGGTCCACGATCCCAAATTGAACGCCCAGTTTTTCAGCTGCAGCAGTTCCTACTAATTGACCCATTCGTGTCACCTTAAAGGCAGTTTTCTTGATCGTTTCAGCAACGACATCCATTGATTCGCCCTTAACTTTTTCTAGGGCGGTTTTGATAACTCCAGGTCCTGAAACACCAACATTTATTACTACATCTGGTTCACCAACACCATGAAATCCGCCCGCCATGAAGGGATTATCTTCAACAGCATTGCAAAAGATAACTAGTTTAGCATTTGTCATCATATCAAGCTTTGAACCAGCGATGACTACTTCACCCATTTGTGCAACGGCATCCATATTGATCCCGCTACGAGTAGAGCCAACATTTACTGATGCACACACAAAATCAGTTTCTGCTAATGCTTCAGGGAGGGAAGCGATTAACGAGCGGTCACCAGTTTGGTACCCTTTTTGAACAAGAGCACTGTACCCGCCGATAAAATCAATCCCTAATGTTTTGGCAGCCCTGTCTAAGGTTTTAGCATATTTAACATAGTCGTGGTCTTGAGAAGCAGCGGCAATGAGGGAAATAGGAGTAACAGTTACTCGCTTGTTAGCAATCGGAATCCCATATTCGGCTTCAATTTGTTGGCCGACTTTAACAAGGCTCTTTGCTTTTGTCGTAATTTTGTCATAGATCTTTTGACATGCAACCGTACTATCACTATCGATACAATCAAGTAAAGAAATTCCCATCGTGATTGTCCGCACGTCGAGGTTTTCATTAGAAATCATGTGGCTGGTTTCATAAATTTGTTGTGAATTCATTAAGGGGTATTCCTCCTGTATATCTTAAAGATTATGCATGGCATCGTAAATTTTGGCATTTCTAAGGTTGATTTCAACACCAATCTCTTTACCGAGTTCTGTAAATTCATTAGTTAATTGATAACTATCAAGATTTTCAGGAATCATCACAGACATCATCATTACGAAATTGCCATCCATAATTGTTTGGGAAACATCTAGAATATTAATTTGTTTTTGGGCAAGGAGGGCACTTACCTTAGCGATAATTCCAACTTGGTCTTCACCTAGAACAGATACAACAGCTTTCATTAAAGAATCCTCTCTTTCTTTTAATGATTTTAATTGTAGTATAATAATATGAACATTTCTAGACAATTTTAGCTAATAAAAAAGGCATCACTCGTTTAGAGGTGCCTTTTATGGTAAAAGATATGAAATTGGTTGGATCAAAATGCGCCTGGCTTACCAATATAGTCATCTACACCGTCCGGATTTCCTGACCATTTGAACTTATCATACCAGATAGAATGCTTTTCTTGATCTAACTTGTCGATTTGCTTCATTTCATCTGGTGATAGGGTAAAGTCAAAAATTTCGGCATTTTCTTGCATACGTTGAGGATGAGTAGTCTTGGTAAGAACTATAAAGCCTTGCTGAATTTCCCAGCGAAGAATTACTTGGGCAGGACTCTTTTGGTGCTCGTCTGCGATTTGCTTAATAACATCATTGGAAAGAAGACGACCATTGCCTAGTGGCGACCAGGCTTCAAGCTGAATATCATTTTCTCGACAAAACTTTACAATCTTAGGTTGGTGAATTAGGGGATTGAATTCAATTTGATTAATTGCTGGTTTAATTTTGGCGTGATCGAGCAAATCAGTCATTCGTTCAACATTAAAATTGCAAACACCAATTGATTTTGCTTGACCATCAGCATAAATATCTTCGAGTGCCCGCCAACTCTCATTATATTTATCATTAACTGGCCAGTGAAGAAGAAGAAGGTTGACATAATCAGTTTGAAGCCTCTTAAGTTGGGCTTTTACTGCTTGCCGAAGCTTATCATAATCTCCTTGATCACCATTAAAAATTTTAGTAGTAAGAAAAATACTGTTGCGCTTACGACCAGTTGCTATAAGACCGTCCTGAATACCTTGTCCGACAGCCGCTTCATTCCCATATTGCTTTGCCGTATCGATCAAAACATAATCATTCATAATAGCCTCTTTAACCATTTGCTGTGTTTCCGCAAGTGAGGCTTTCCAGACTCCTAAGCCAAGTTGGGGGATGAGGTGACCGTTGTTTAATTTTATCTTTGGTTGCAGATTTTGATTCATTTTAATTCTCGGTAAGATTTTTACATTCTTAATGCTAGAGTTTATTATTAAACCAACAATTAATTGGATGTTAGTAATAATGGCTAAGAATGAATACGAAATAAAAAATGACCTTTTTGGTTTTGGTGATAAGAACGTTGCATTTGCAAAATACTTTATTGGAACAAGTTATCTCAATGGGTTAGTATCTCCTGATGATAACATTGATGTAAATGTTTCAAACGTTAATTTTGAGCCCGGTTGCCGTAACAACTGGCATATTCACCATGATGGTTTCCAAATCTTATTAGTAACTGCTGAGGAGGGTTGGTATCAAGAAGAAGGCAAGCCGGCGCAATTGTTAAAACCCGGTGATGTTGTAGCAATTCATGAAGGTGTAAAGCACTGGCATGGAGCTACTAAAGATAGTTGGTTCTCTCATATTGCTATTACGAAGGAAACTAGCGAATGGTGCGAAGAAGTAGATGACGCTACTTACAACCGCCTTTCTGATTAGTTAATTAGTCAGCTTTCTTTGTTCTCGTCCTCAACTTTGATATACTAGGTAAAGTTTGAGGAGGAGATTACATGGAAAGCTGGCTTTTTTTAGCTTTAGTATTATTAATTGCAATCTTTGGTCATAACTCGTCATTGATTATTGCCACAGTAGTAGTAATGGTTTTGAAACTGATCCCTTATACCGCCAAGTGGTTGCCCCTGATACAGCATAAAGGAATTAATTGGGGTGTAACAGTGATTTCAGTTGCGATCTTGATTCCAATTGCGACGGGGCAAATTGGTTTTGATGATTTATGGGCGGCTTTTAAGACCCCTGCTGGTTGGATTGCAGTCGGCATGGGTATTGCAGTTGCCATCTTATCGAAGTATGGAGTCAACCAGTTGGCAGCTGTTCCTCAAGTCACGGTTGCCTTAGTACTTGGAACGATTATTGGAGTAGTTGCGTTTAAGGGAATTGCTGCCGGTCCAGTTATCGCGAGTGGAATGACCTATTGTATTGTAACGCTATTGAATTTGCATTTTTAAATAGCAAAAAACCAAGCGAGACCAAAATAGATCTCACTTGGTTTTTATTTTACGCATTTTCTAATTGTTCTTGCGAAGAAATTTTATGATATAACTTAGTGCTAAGGTATAGCGAAGTTAATAGCAAGCATAAGCATAGAAGGAAACCGGCTTGAATGCCGAGGTGTGAGGACGGGTTGTGAACTAAGTGATTAACAATACCAACAATTGAAACGATGAGGGCAGTTCCAAAGGCAGCCGCAATTTGTCGTAACGTATTAAAGGTAGCAACCGCATCGGGAACAATCTCATTAGGTAGAAGTGAGAGAGCCTGAGTTTGTAATGGGATCAGCATCGTTACTAACCCAAATTGGCGAACAGTTTGAAAGAGGGTAATCATGAGAACAGAACTACGCGCACCGATTGCAGCTTGGCCAATTGTTCCGATGATATCGATTATGAGACCAGTCCCAACAAGAATCTTAATTGGATAAATGTCATAAAAGCGACCACTCGTTGTCGATAATAAGCCCGTTAAGATTGCCCCCGGAAGGACAGCGATGGCTGAAACAACCGTACTTTTGCCCAAGACAATCTGTACTAGGAGGGGAATCAAAATTGCGTTGCCATACATTGTTGATGTAATTAGCATATTAATAACAGTGGCAAAAACAAATTGTTTGTGTGAGAAGATCCCAAAGTTGATTAACTGACGATTACTGTGACGTTGGTTAAGAAAGAAAAGGAAAAGAAAGACTAAGCCGATAAGGACATACCCTGCGACATTAAATGAAAGCAAGTGATTGTTCGAAACATTTGATAAGCCCATTAATAATGACCATAATCCGCCTGTGATTAAAATAAGGGCCAATGTATTAAAACTGGGATATTCATTATGAGGGATTTTAGGAAGTAGGAAGAATGAAAGTAGTAATGTAATTACTGCAAAGGGAATAATTAATAGGAAAAGGTATCGCCAAGAGAAAAAGTGTAACAGAAAACCAGAAATAGCAGGACCTAAGATGGGGGCACAATTAAAGGCAAGGCCAATAATTCCCATAATTTGCCCTTTTTTACCCGGTTTTGCGTAACGAATTGCCAAGACATTTACTAGTGGCATCATCATTCCTGCACCCAAAGCTTGAATCATCCGAGCAACCACAACTAGATTGAAGCTCCACGCAATCGCTCCGATAATGGTTCCCAAAAGAAAAATTCCGGAGAAAATAATAAAGAGATTCTTGAATGGGAACCTTTTTATGAGAAATGAACTAATGGGAATCATTAGGGCATTGACAAGCATATACCCATTTGTTACCCATTGAACCTGAGCCTCACTGATATGAAAGACATTCATAAAGGTTGGGAGAGCAATGTTCATTAAGGTTGAACAGAGAAGACCGAAAAATGTACCAAATACCATGATTACTAATGCATGGCTGATGCGTTGATTTTTCATTAGTAGATATAGCGCTCCTTAAAATTAGTCAAACAGTATTGAGTTTACTAGCCAGATTATTAATGTCAATACACATTAGGAATTTGCAAGTAAGTAAATTAATGATAAAATATAGTTACGAAGAATTTACATGTGTAAACGCAGGAGGAATTAGATGAATATTAATTTAGAAATAACTCCCGCTGAATGGCAAATTATGCGGGTAGTTTGGAGTCTAAGGCAAACGACCAGTAGCCAAATTATTGAAATTTTACAGAAAAAAGTTGACTGGAAACCGGCAACGATTAAGACTTTACTTCGACGCTTGGTTGATAAAAAAGCCTTATCTGCCACTCGTCAAGGACGTGGATTTATCTATGAGCCCTTAGTTCCCGAACAGCAAACAATGGACCAAGCGGCGGACAACCTATTTAATAATATTTGTGAACGACACGTTGGAAGCACCCTTGAACATGTGATCAATAATGTAACCCTTAGCAAGGATGATATTGCTAAGTTACAAGAATTATTGGCAAGCAAAGCAACTAATTCGCCGGACCACGTCAAATGTAACTGCATTCCTGATATGCAGATGAACTGCTAATGAAAAGGCTCCCTGCAACTAGGAAATCTTTCCTAAATTGCGGCGAGCCTTTTTAATATCTATTTTTCTTTGCTTTGATCCTCATCAGCTGATGGCTTCTTCTTTCTAGGCTTAATGTAAACTACCTTGAATTTATTAACATAGGCATTCTTCAAATCAAGAGGTGTGAATGAGAAATTATCGACTCTAATTGGTTGGCCAACTTTTAAGTCATACTGCCGTTCAAGGAAAAACCCAGTTAAGGTTGTTACTTCAGAGTTGTCAAATTGCTCGATGTTTGTATCAAAGTAACGTTCAAAATCATCTAGTGGCATCTTACCTGAAACTTCGAAGGTAGGATTACCCTTGCTATCAGGATCCTTCTTTTCAATCATATCAGAGGTAGCATGATCAATTTCTTCGCCAACTGTTCCGAATAATTCTTCATAAATATCCTTATCAGTAATGATCCCAGAAGTACCACCGTATTCGTCTTGGACAACGACAATTGGCACTTGTTTTTTCATCATCTCAGCAAGGACATTGGTGAGTTGTTCATTTTCGTAAACGATTGGAATTCGGCGCATGATTGTGCGAACTGATTGTTGCGGATTGATTTGGTTTTGCCGCATAATATCATATGCAAAAATATAACCAAGAATGTGGTCTTTGTCATTATTAGCAACAACTGGGAAACGCGTGAATTTCTTTTCGAAATAAAGTTTGGCTGCATCTTCAATTGAAGCCGTAATATCAATAACCGCTAACTGTGTCCGATCAATCATAATATCCTCAGCAACTTTATCATTCATTTCAAAAGCCCGTTGCATGAAGATAACGTCTTCTTTATCCATTTCCCCAGCTTTTTCCGATTGTTGGGATAAGGTCATAATTTCATTTTGTGAATATGTGTCTTCTTCTGGCTGAACATTGTATCCCAACATTTTCGTAATTGCCGCAGCGACTACCGCAAATAACCAAACGAAGGGATAAAAAACAGTATGGAAGAATTGTACCGGGTGAACAATTGATAAGAGAATTGGTACCGGTCGATCAATCGCCATATTTTTCGGAACTAAGTCAGTAAATACCGCGTGGAAGAATGTAAAAATTAAAACACCGATAACTGGTGCAATCGCTTGAAGAACATCGTGCGGAATAATATTAATCTTTAGCAATAGATCTGTGATAAATTCATCACCTAACCAACCTAAAACTAAAGAAGTCATCGTAACACCGACTTGAGCTGTTGATAGGTACTCATTAAGATTTGCTACCATGTGTTCCGCACGTTTGACTTTTCGCGTTTGCCGGAGCTCCTTTAACTCACTAGGCCGCACTTTAACAACTGAATACTCCAGCAGTGTAAATAAAGCAGCTAACAGCAGAATTAAAATAATGATAATTAATTTAAACCAATATGAATCCCATAAACCATTCATCGTTTAAAAATTTCACCTAAACTTTCTTAAAAAATTTATCGACTACTATTGTATCAGTAAAATGTAGTGAAAGGGGAGTTTAATTATTTTTTTATAAGTGAAAATGCTAAAATAAAGGAAAATAAGTAGGAGAAGACACATGACGACTAATGAAGAAGAAATCAAGAAGTCAGCACGCTTGCGTAAGATTATGCAAGTGATGCGAAAATATCATTTTGTTAGCAATTTTTACCATCAAACTAATCCACAAGCTATTTGTCAGGCACTGCAAGAACTGGGACCGACCTTTATTAAACTTGGCCAAATATTATCAACCCGTCCAGACCTTGTCTCCCCAGCATATATTAAAGAACTTCGCCACTTGCAAGATCAGGTTAAAGCTGATAGCTTTGCGACCGTAGAGCAAACTTTTGAAGAAGAAACTGGGAAGAAAATTAATGACGAATTTGCTAGCTTTGCGGAAAAACCTTTTGCTTCTGCGTCGATTGGGCAAGTTCACCATGCAATGCTTAAGGATGGGACACCGGTTGTTGTCAAAGTTCAACATCCAGAAGTCGGTAAGCTTGTTAATACTGATTTAGCCTTGTTACGGAAAGCAGTAGTCTTATTTAAGTATGTTCCCCAAGACATTGCAGTAGTTGATTTGGATAAAGTAATTGATGAACTCAGTACTTCATTATTAAGTGAGGTCAATACTCTTGAAGAAGCAAAAAATGGGGAAGAATTTTATACATTAAATAACGGTGACGGACCTATCTTAGTTCCTAAAGTATATATGAAGTATTGTGCTCCTAAGATTCTTGTTAATGAAGCGATGGAAGGGAAAAGCATTCGATATCGGTTTAAGCAGCCGAATGATAATGATCAAGAGGCAACGACCGTTAATCATGAAATTGCTACTACGCTCGTTAATAACTTTTTAAAACAAGTTTTTGTTGATCATTACTTTCATGCGGATCCGCATCCAGGAAATATATTAATTCACGAATTACGTCCGGATGAATCAGCAAAGCAATACGCAACGACCAAACACCATGAAAAGACCATTTATAATACAACCATTAGTTATGATCAACAGGAGGCATTACCAAATTACCGGATCATCTACCTTGATTTTGGAATGATGGGAAGGTTAAGTCCAGCGATGGCAAATAGTATTGCGAATATTGTGATTACTATCAACACAAAGGATACGCGAAAAATTGGAAAAGCAGTTTTAAATGTTTGTAATCGAACCGGGGAAGTTGACGAAAATGCATTTTATAAAGAACTTGGCGCCTTTATGCAACCCTATTTTTCAACCGGCCTTGGCAATATTGATTTCGTGAAAATGCTATACCAAATTGTCCAGCTATGTAAGAAAAACCACCTTCAAATGAGGGGAGAGGTAACGATGCTAATTAAGGCATTTGGAACTCTTGAAAGCTCGGTTGCTAAACTTGATCCTGAAATATCAATGCTTGAGGTTGCCCAATCGTTTGGCCGGCGTTATTTAAAACGAAACTTTAATTGGCGTTCTGCCCTTGATAATAACCTAGTCAATTTTTTCCTTGCTAGCAAAGCAATGGGGAAGATGCCAGAAAGAATTAATGAATTGATCGATACATTTGTAAGTGGGGATGCCAAAGTTGATCTACAGTATAAAAATGAGCAACGAGTGCTAAAGCAGATAGAACGGTTAATGAACCGTTTCATGATTGCAATTATTTTAGCAGCAGTCATTTTAGGATCATCATTATTAGTCCAGGGAACACCAGCTGATTCACATATCTATCGTTTAGGAGTATCTGGCTATATTATTGCAATCATAATTATTATTCTTTTAGTTGTTACGGAGATTATCCATCGATGGCGAAATTGGCGAAGGAAACGATGATTAATGATATATTTAAACTTAGTTGATGAATTAATATGTGTGTTATGCTGGGGAATTACGATTAGGCTTATTTTGATTCGTCATTTAAATAGTGAAACCAAGGTGGCCAGATTCAATACGTTTGCGTTTGTTTTGATGTTGCTCAACTTGATAGTAGTGTTGCCTATTTTTGCTTTTTTGCTTAAAAATTTACCGATTCAATCAGTAAGTTGGCTAAGTTCATTAATAGTAGCAACTATTGACGTTTTAAGTACCTTTAACTTAATTTTATTTTGTGTTTTCAGTTGTTGTACCCGCCTGCGAAAATGTCCTGCTACGGTTCATGGCTTTCTGGTTTTAGGTGCAGCTGTTAAACATGGCCAAGTCCCGCCAGTGTTAGCTACTCGCCTTGATAAAGCCATTAATTGTTGGAAAACTCATCAATCTGCAAAAATTATTGTTTCTGGGGGAATAGTACAGAAAGCAAAAGAATCTGAAGCAGAAGTCATGGCTGCTTACTTAATTGCTCACGGAATCCCAGCAAGAAAAATAATTCGCGAAAACAAGGCACTTAATACATGGCAAAATTTAGCCTTCGCTAGTCAACTCATTAAGCCGCAAGAGACGGTTGTAGTAGTAACTAGTGATTTTCATGTTCTTCGTGCGAGAGCTTATGCAAGGAAGATGGGGTTAAACTGGTCATTCATTAGTAGCAAGACTCCTTGGCGATACTGTCCATTAACTTTTATTCGTGACTATCTCGGGATTATCCGTGACCATTGGTGGGTATTTTGCGGGAGCACGCTCTTTTTACTTTTAGTTGAATTTATTTTGAAATGAAATATGAGCGAGACAGAAGTGAAAAACAACCTTCTCTCGCTCATATTTACTTTATTTATTCTTATATACTGCAATTTCAATCAGATTATTATCTGGATCATAAACGTAAAGCGAGGTCATTTCGCCTTCCGCCCCTTGTTTTACAATTGGTCCAGCAATTATATCAATATAATAGCTATTAAGATGGTGAACAATATCGTCAATACTATCTCCGGCAACTAAACATAAGTCAGCAGAACCAATTGTCGGATCAGCTGCCTTTAAAGTAGTTGGTCGGTCAATTTTTTGTAAACGGATTAACTGATGCCCACACCGCATTGTAATTAAGTCGTCATTACTTTGTTCTTTAATCACCGGCATATCAAATACTTCGTGATAAAAGCGCATTGATTGCTCTAAATCAGTTACAGTTAAAACAATGTGATCAATTCGTCGCATTTTCATTATCTAAGTCTCCCTTAAATTTTTAAATCAATATCATTATACAAGTTTCTAAATTGAAATAGCAAAAGTTGTATAATGAAATGATTGCAGATCTAAGGAGATTTTTTATGAATATAAAAACAATAATGAGTGTCTCGATTGGCGGCTTCCTCGGCGGAATTACCCGTTATGAACTTAGTGTCCTATTAGGCGGCGATGGGATTTTATATGCCAACCTTATTGGTTCATTTTTGTTAGCTTTTATAACTTATTATTTTATTAAGCGGGGACTATTAGCAGCATGGCTAAATGCCGGGATAGGAACTGGTTTTATTGGCGCTTTTACGACATTTTCAAGTTTAGCCACAACTATTGTTAAGCTTGAAAGCCAAGGTATAATTGCTAGCATTGGTTATTTTCTTGTGAGCTCTCTTGGCGGCTTGGCTTTGGCACTGCTCGGTTTTATGTTGGCACGAAAATACGGAGGTTCGCGGCAAGATGATTAATGTAGGGCTTGGAGCAGCAATTGGGGCTGTCATTCGTTACATCATCACAAGCTGGTGGAAAAAGCTAAGAATTGATTGGCCCCTAGCAACTCTGTTTATTAATATCACCGGTAGTTTTTTATTAGGCATTCTTACCAAAAATTTTGCTAGTAATTCATCGCTCATGCTATTATTTGGGATTGGCCTATTAGGAGGTTACACTACTTTTTCGACTTTTAACGTTGAACTAATTTCAATGATGGATGAAAGGCGATGGGGAATGTTCGCTGTTTATTTTGGCTTAAGTTATCTTGGTGGAGTTATTGCCACCATCTGTGGAATGATGATATGAAAGGAGTAAAAAATAGTGACAGAAACCAGACTACCAACGCAAATTGAAGTAAAAGGTGGAAGAGTCCACAACCTTAAGAACATTGATATCAATATCCCCCTACATAAATTTGTCGCAATTTCGGGATTATCTGGTTCTGGGAAAAGCTCATTAGCGATGGGAATTTTATATGAAGAGGGATCTCGACGGTACTTAGAAGCGCTTTCTACTTACACAAGACGGCGGATAAAGTTAGGTGCTCAAGCCGATGTTACAAGTGTTAAATATATTCCTTCAGCACTAGCATTGAAGCAACGTCCCGCAATTCCATCTGAACGAGCAACCGTTGGAACAATGAGTGAGATGTTGAACGTAATTAGGCTGATCTTTTCGCGGCTTGGCGAACCGGTCTGTCCAAATGGGCATCGTTTAAAACCAAGCCTTGAAATCGCAGAGGTAATGAGTAAGAGCGGCAATGAGATGGGACAATTAACCTGTCCTACTTGTGGCACAAAGTTTTATGCCTATGGAGCAGAAGACTTTGCATTCAATTCTGACGGAGCTTGCTTACGATGTCATGGAACAGGAAAAGTTCGTGAACTGGATGAAAGTAAACTTATTAGGGATGAAAATCTTAGTTTAGCTGATGGGGCAGTTGCTTCATGGCATTTGCCTGGACGAAACTTTATGCCGAGTGTTGCTGAACAGGCCGGTGTTCGAATCCATGTTCCATATAAAGATTTAACCCCTAAAGAAAAAGATTTTGTTTTAAATGGTCCCCAAAAGAAGTTTAAGATGGACTTCCGCTCTGGAACAGGCCGTGTTTTTCATGACTTTAATGCTTTATATGAGAACGCTCATGAAGCGGTATTAGCATCTGCCAAAAGCAGTAAGAGCGAACGAGCACAAAAACGAATTAGCGAATTTTTCCATTATTCAACGTGCCCAGTTTGCCATGGAACACGGTTAAAGCCAGAATTATTAAAACAATTAGCTGGTGGTTTAAATATTGCGCAAGTTAGTGATCTTACGCTTGGGGAATTAAGCAAGTGGAAGCAAGATGTATTAGCTGCTCTTCCTTCAGATATGAAAAAGATGGCGACTTCATTATTTAAAGAGTTTGATGATAATTTACGGCCATTATTGGAATTAGGTCTTGATTATTTAACTTTATCGCGAAACGGGAATACGTTATCGACAGGTGAATTACAACGTATTCAGCTTGCAAGAACTCTTCGAACTCAAACAACCGGTGTCTTATATATTCTGGATGAACCTTCCATCGGCTTACATCCTGACAATATTACAGGCCTCTTAAATGTATTTAAGGAATTAGTGGCCCAAGGTAATTCATTAGTAGTTGTTGATCACAATGTTGATATTATCAAAGAAGCAGATTGGATTATTGAAATTGGCCCGGGTTCTGGAGAAAAGGGTGGAGAAATTCTTACGGAGGGGACACCATCGCAAATTGCTAACAACCCTCAGTCTAAGATTGGTCCTTATTTAAATGGGACGGCAGTATTAAAAAGTCGCCCCATAGCAAACGAACCAGCTAGTCAAGAGATTATCTTTGAAGTAAAAGATTATTACAATCTTAAAGACGTCTATGGAGAGATTCCGGTTAATCGGCTGACTGCTATCACTGGTTTTTCGGGTGCTGGTAAAACAAGTCTGATCCTTGATAGTTTAGTTCCTGCTATCCATGCTCAAGCAAGTGGGGCTAAATTACCTTCGCAAGTTCGAAAATTGTCAAGTCCGTTAAAAGAAGTAGTAAGTGTTGATGCAGCGCCAATCGGTAAAACTAACCGGTCAACAGTCGCAACTTATACCAGTATTATGGATAATCTGCGGAAGTTATTTGCAGCCCAGCCCTTAGCCAAAGAGAAACACTATACACCTTCTTACTTTTCTTATAATAATAAGCAGGGAGCATGTCCAACGTGTGGGGGCGCGGGGGTCGTAACTCTTGATGTTCAATTCTTGCCAGATATGCAACAGACTTGTCCAACATGTGGGGGAAGTCGATACAATGAAGAAGTTCAAAAAGTTAAGTGGCAGGGATATTCAATTGTTGATCTCTTAAAATTAGATGTTCGGGCAGCGATGAGTGTATTTAAGGAAGTTCCGAAAATTGCTCGTGAACTTCAATTATTAGATGAAGTAGGCCTAGGATACCTGCACTTAGGCGAAAGTACGCCTAGTCTTTCTGGTGGTGAGGCGCAACGCTTAAAACTTGTTAAACACCTTAATCATAATCAAAGCGAAACGTTATTTGTATTTGATGAACCGACTATTGGCTTGCATCCCCTTGATGTTAAAACCCTTTTAGCGGTAATGCAGCAATTACTTGATCGGGGAGCGACAATCATTACTATTACTCATGACTTAAATTTGATTATTAACGCAGATTATATGCTTGATATGGGTCCGCGCGGTGGCAGCAATGGTGGGGAAATTGTGGCTCAGGGTAATCCGTTAGCCCTTATTCAAAAACCAGAAAGTTTAACCAGCAAGTATTTGTCAGAATACTGGTCAAGATTTAATTAAAGATAAAGGCTCCAAACATTCGGATTTGCCGGATGTTTGGAGCCTTGTTTTTAATCAAGTTAATTATTTTGTTGCTGCTTTTTCTTCATGGCTTTGCCAGATTTTGCGAACGAGTAAATAACAGCCAATTAGAATTAAAATAGCGATTGCGACACCGATCAGTCGTCTAATGTTGCCTTTGAAAATAGCATCCCCACCAAAGGCATAGAGAAAGGAGGTCGGTGCCATTCCCACGGTTACCATCGCCAAGTAGCGTTTCCAACTCACATTTAAACGGGCACCAGCGTAGTTTACAAGTACACTAGGGATAACCGGAATCATAAAGCCGATTGTAAGTGCAATTAACGGATGCTTTTGCTGCAAGAGGTAATGAAGGATCTTATTTTTCTTTACCCGTTTGGAGAGGTTAATTTTACGAATTATACTCATTACAGTAGAGTTTCCTAAAATGTTTCCAACCCAATTAATCAGAAAACCGACAATTGGTCCATAACATAACCCAGCAAAGATACAAACAACGGAATTCGACATTCCCGGAATCGCATTTAGGATACCGATTAAAGCTACAAGAAGAAAGATATCTGTAAAACCATGACTTCTAATCATATGGAGAAGCTTAGCCTTATTATGGGCATTAAAGTCTAGTAGTAGGTCAATTTCTGGCTTATATGTTCGATAAATGAAGTAGAGAACGATGACGGCGAGGATAATTGCGCCAACGATCAGCCATGTTTTACTTAATTTACGCTCTTTCATGATTATTGTTCCTCCTTTGGTAGCGTAAACCCAGCCTTCTCAAAAAGGGAGGTAAGAGAATGTCGTAAAAGCGGATCATGAGCGTAAAGATAAGTTCCATATACACCACGTTTAAATAAAACGTTCAAAGAATTCATAATCATTCTTTTTTCTAAACTCTTAATTTCAGCTGGATCAGTTAGGTCGTCACGTTTTTTGAATGCTTCAACATCTGTATAACGATCTAAATTTACTTGAAGTTGGTTTGTTTGAGGTGTTTGGCTAATTGGCGGACCGATAATAATGCCGGTGTAATTTAAGTCAAACCCTTGGCAGGTGTAGATTGAGCCAACTTCACCAATGGTTTGAGGCAATTCTGCCCAGGGGGTGACTGTATAGTTATATTGATCCCAGGGCATTTTAAATCTGCCTTCCTCAATGTAATGTTTACCACCATCGAGTGTTGATGGATATCCAGATGTTGAAAGAATGCGGGAAAGTCCTACTTCTTTATTACGCTGAACAATTGCTTTCCTCATTTCCTCAGCATCACTGTAAATGCGAAAATCATAATGATCACGGGCGGATGCTGGTAAAGCGGTTAATTTATAGTTAGTAAATTCATTAAACCACTTAACTAATTCATCGCTCGCATTCATGCGAAACATGTGGGTCAAATGGTAATCTTTATGGGGATATTGGTTTGTAATTGCCTGAAGTCGTTCAGGGGTCCAGAGACTTTTCATCCGTAAGACTTGGTATTGATCAAAGACAATTATAACAACTTTAGCACGTTTAATAATCTCGACAAGCTGATTATCATGGTAAAAATTATTATAATGATCGGGTTTGGATAATAAAAGATGAGCTTCATCAATAACAGCAACATCAATGGTTTGGTTTTGCTTATCCAATTGATTAATTAATGAAGTTGGCCGAGCGAAGTCCTTTTTATATAACTCTTTTATCGGCCCAGCAATCTCTTTATAGACTTTCAGAATTTCTGGATGGTTAACAAGAAAATAATTATTAGTATGATAAAGAACGGAATTTTGTTGTGTCCGCGCTTCTTTTTGAATGTGAACGAATAATTGTGATAAGATTACGCTTTTTCCAGTCCCAGCATCTCCGTAGACTGTATATATTGCAGGATGATTTTGTGTTAGATGGTGTTTAGTAAATGAAATAATATCATTGACGAGTTGTTCTTGCTCTGTCGTTAATTTTTTAAATGGTGAAATTTTGTTAGTTGCAGCGTTGTCTATATTTTTCATAATTATTTCCCTTTTAACGAATTACTCTATTTAATGGTATCGAAATGCATGAATTTCGTCAATTTGAACTTGAGAGTAATTTACTCAATGCTTTAGAAAGTGTTAGAATAATAAGAGCATTAAGTATTACTAATTATTAAATGTAAAATCAAGAAGGAGTGGAATAGATGAATCTGCATCCTGATTACCTCTTAAATGAAGTTAATGAACCAAGCGATATTAAGGACATGTCACTTGACGAATTAAAACAATTAGCAACAGAAATGCGTCAACTTGTTCTTGAACGTGACGCAAAAATTGGTGGACACGTGGGCCCTAATCTTGGCGTAATGGAGCTAACAATTGCTTTTCACTATGTCTTTGATTCGCCCCATGATAAAGTTATTTGGGATGTTTCACACCAGAGCTATGCTCATAAAATGCTGACAGGTCGAAAGTTAGGTTTTCTTGATCCGGATCATTATGAAGATATTACCGGATTTACGTCACCAGAAGAAAGCGCTCATGACTTTTTTGAAATCGGCCATACTTCAACATCAATCTCACTTGCAGTGGGGATGGCTCAAGCGCGTGATTTAATGAAGCCGCAATCACATAATAACGTTATGGCAGTAATTGGGGATGGATCCTTAAGTGGCGGATTAGCTTTTGAAGGATTAAACAATGCTGCTAAGCTTAATTCTAACTTGATTATTCTCGTTAATGATAATCAAATGTCAATTGACGAAAATCAAGGTGGTCTATACAAGGGACTAAAAGAACTACGGGATACCAATGGTGAATCTCCCAATAATATTTTTAAGTTTATGGGGCTCGATTACAAGTACGTTGCAGATGGCAATGATTTGCAGACGATGATCGACACCTTTAAGGAAATCAAGGATATTGATCATCCAATCGTCCTTCATGTTAACACCTTAAAAGGGAAGGGGTATGAGCCTGCTGTTGAAGAAAAGATGAAGTATCATTGGCGCACTCCATTTGACTTAAAGACTGGTGAAGATAAGGTTAAAGTAAGTGGAGAATCATATAGCGATACTGTCCTTGCTGAATTGGATAAGCAAATTGCAGCGGATAAGCCAGTTGTTGCTATTAATGCTGGAATTCCTGGTGTGTTTGATCTTGGCAAGTTTAAGGCTAAGCACCCGGACCGTTATTATGATGTTGGGATTGCTGAACAGGATTCAATTACGACTGCTGTTGCAATGGCGCAAGCAGGTGCACGCCCTGTCGTATTTCAAAATAGTACTTTCCTGCAACGAGCATATGATCAATTAATTCATGATATGGCATTAAATGATGCTCCGGTTGTAATGATTGTGCGAGGCGGGTCAATTTCAGAAAGCTCTGCTACTCATCAAGGAACATTTGATATTTCAATGATTAGTGATTTGCCAAACATTGAATATTTAGCACCAACAAACGTCGAAGAAATGATTTCGATGTTACGGTGGGCAATCAATCAAACTGATGAACCAGTAGTAATTCGTCAACCAGAAAAGCCTCTTCTTCACGGGACGCCAACACAAGATGACTACAGTACGATCAAGTACGATATTGCTCATCGCGGAAGTGAGGTTGCAATTATGGCTGTTGGTGACTTCTGGGAACTTGGTGAAAGGGTAAGGAAGGAACTTCAAGACAAGCTTAACATTGATGCTACATTGATCAATCCAAAGTCTGTAACTGGAATCGATTCAGATGTCCTTCACCACCTAGCAGAAAATCATGATGTAGTTGTTACGCTAGAGGATGGGGTCCTTAGTGGGGGCTTCGGGGAAACAATTGCTCGTTACTATGGACCAAAGGGAATGAAAGTTTTGAACTTTGGAGCACCACGGGAATTTGCGGATAATGTTCCTACCGAAGTACTATATGAATGGTACCACTTAACCCCTAAACAAATTGTGGATGATATTGAGCAGGTTATCCATTCACTATAAGTTAACAGAGCTGTCATCGCAGGTAAGGATTACTTGTAGGTGATAGCTTTTTTCGATTTAAAAAATGCGAATTGCTTCTCTTTACGTATATATATTAAAGAGTATATAAAAGAGGAGCGAGATAATATGAACCATTTAAACCACCTTCGTGTATTGCGAAACACTTGCTTAGTAGGCTTAACGACAGCGTCAACGATCCTTTCGCTGTCGTTAAATACTCCACCAGTTTTAGCTACAACTCAAGAGCTAATTACGCAGCCCGTATCTAACGCAAATAACCAGAAGGAATGTGTCCAAATCAAACGTGTAATTTATTTTCATCTCTTAAATGAAGTTAAAAAAGTGGAACAAGTGTCTTATGCTCACCGTGAAGTACCGAATGATCCAACCAAAAATGCAATTTGGATTATTGAACCTTTTGAAGAAGTTAATGTCCCTGACCAAGCCGGTTTTAGACCATCAATGAATAAGATTCCAACTGTTACAGAAATAGAGGATTTATCACAATTAAAAAGCGCAGTAAATGTTTATTATCAGCCCCTCAATAAAGATGAAGGACCAAAAAAAGACAGCAAAGAGAATACGTTAGCAGAAAAGCAAAAGGAGGGGCAAGCAAAGGAGAATAAAAAAGAGGAAAAGCAAGATTCACAGGACAATTACCCCATGAAAGAAGATCTGGGGGATGATAATCAGGTCACGGAAAATTATGAGGAGGTAAATAATACAAGAAAGCAGCAAAATGTGCACCAACGGATAGCAGGTATTAATAATCGACTAAATCGTTCACATCGGGATTCACGTAAAAACGATAATTCTGACCAGCAAATACTTCCACAGACAGGAAATGAGACTGATAATTTAACGACTTTTCTTGGCTTGGGAATGACGGTAACGGTCGCGGGGATGAGTCTTTTTTCGCTAAATAGAGCGCACAAAAAGAAATAAAACAAAAAAACTTGATAAAAGGACTTGCATTTTTAATTTTCTAATAGTATTCTAATGTTATTGAAAAACGAAATGGAGGAAACTAAAATGCAAATTTACAATAAATCGATTATTCATCACCTAACCTCCACCTCAACCACAACAACAATTACCGTGGTTGAGTAGTTTTAATATCTCTTAAATCTGTTAGCAATAGCTATTCAAGATGTCTCAACCACTTATCAAAAATTGACAAGGGTTGGCTAGGGACATTTTGGGTAGCTTTTTTATTTAAAGTGAGGTTAGAATGATGGATAATCAGAAAAATGAAGTTAAATTAAATCGGACAATGACTCCCGGACAAATGGAAATGATTGCAATTGGTGGGACAATTGGTAGTGGTCTTTTCATGGGAGCCACATCAACTATTAAATGGACTGGTCCTTCTGTCCTATTAGCATATGCCTTTGTAGGTTTAGTCCTGTATGGTGTTATGCGTGCGTTAGGGGAAATGATCTATATCAGTCCAGGAACTGGTTCCTTTGCGGACTATGGGTCTAAATATATTCATCCCTTAGCTGGATACCTGACAAAGTGGAGTAACGTCTTTCAGTTTATCATTGTTGGTATCTCGGATATTATCGCCATGAGTCAATACCTTAATTATTGGTGGCCTAACTTGCCAGACTGGATTTCTGGGTTAGTAATGATCATTATCTTAACTCTTGCGAACCTTGCATCTGCTAAGGCATATGGCCGGTTGGAATTCTGGTTTGCGATGATTAAAGTTGTTACAATTATTGTTATGATCATTCTTGGATTGTTAGTAATTGTCCTTGGGTTGGGTAACAATTGGCATCCGGTTGGAATTTCCAATTTATGGTCACATGGTGGATTCTTTACTGGTGGATTCATGGGATTCATGTTCTCACTATCTGTGATTGCTGGATCCTATCAAGGAATTGAATTACTTGGTATTACTGCTGGTGAAGCCGCTTCACCACGCCATGCAATTGTTAAGTCAGTTAAATCTGTTATTTGGCGGATTTTAATTTTCTATATTGGGGCAATTTTCGTTATTGTTTCCATTTATCCATGGGACGAATTAAAAGCAGTTGGATCACCATTCGTTGAGACATTTACTAAAGTTGGTATTACTGGAGCAGCTGGAATCATTAACTTTGTTGTTTTGACTGCTGCATTGTCCGGTGCCAACTCAGGAATCTATAGTGCTAGTCGGATGCTTTTCAAGCTTTCAGTTGGTGGTGAGGTTCCTAAGGTCTTTAGTAAATTGTCAAAGCGGGTTGTACCAAATGTTGCGATCTTAACAATTTCATTCTGGATTTTCCTTGGCTTTATTGTTAACATGCTTCTATCAATGTTTAATGCAGCCTCTGCTAATATCTTCGTGATTGTATATAGTTCAAGTGTCCTTCCCGGAATGGTACCATGGTTTATTATTTTGATTTCAGAATTAAACTTCCGGCGTAATAATCCGGCTGAATTAAAGGATCACCCATTCAAGATGCCATTTTATCCAGCATATAACTACTTTAGCTTGATTGCGCTAAGTGTTATCTTACTATTTATGTTCTTTAACCCAGATACACGGATTTCAGTCAGTGTTGGGGCAGTCTTCTTAGTTATTATGAGCATTATCTACAAGTTAAGAACTCAGCGCCAAGATAAATTAGCATAAAGAATAAGTACTCTCGAAACAGATTGTTTTGGGAGTATTTTCTTTTATCAATTAAAATGATAAAATACTTTTACGAACATACGTTTAAGAGGAAAGGTATTTTAGAAACATGCGATTTCGATTCAATAAAAAGACTCAGTATTTACTTTTAGCTTTAGTAGCGGTTCTCGGCATTGGTAGTTTTTCCCAGCCATCTGACAAGGGAAGTACCTTACCACAGGGAATCCAACGGGTAGCATCTTGGCGCCATTCCAGCAATAATAATCGATCATCTTCTTTTACGCCGCCAACCCAAGAGCAGGCTACGGGTGTTCTTTCTAATGGCGTTCGTCAGCAGTTAGGAACATCTGACATAAAATGGAATGGTTACGGAGCGTTTATTTTAAATAACAATCAGACGGCACTAAACGCAAATATTAATAATGCGCCATACGCTGTTAATCGACGTGATTCGCGTGGACGAGCATGGCAGGGAGACGCCTGGCTCAATCGTACAACACGCCAATACCGTAATCGGAATGAAACTGGGAATGGAGCCACTAATTGGAAGCCAGCTGGATTTTTACAAGCCCATAACTTAAAAGGTGGTATCTCACATGCTTATGATCGCGGACACTTACTAGGATATGCATTAGTAGGTGGTATCCGTGGTTTTGATGCTTCAGAGTCAAATCCCGCTAATATTGCAACTCAAACTGCTTGGGCCAACGAAGCTCGAAGCAGTACATCAACCGGGCAGAACTACTATGAAGGCTTAGTGCGAAAAGCTCTGGATCAAAATAAACAAGTTCGTTATCGGGTAACTGACGTATATGATGGTAATAATTTAGTGCCTTCGGGTGCCCATATTGAGGCCAAGTCAAAGGATGGCAGTTTGCAATACAATGTATTCGTCCCCAATGTGCAAAACAATATTAGTATAAATTATGCAACAGGGGCAGTAACGCAAGTGAACACGAATTAAAAAACTATGTAATTAGAATAATCCCTCAATACTTCATTTGATTAAAGTATTGGGGGTTCTTTATCATCTGCATATAAAACTAGCGTAGAAACAAAATATTTCGATGGTCACTTGCAAAATTGGTTTAAATAAACGAAAATAAAAAGAGTTAATATTGTTTAGAAAAGGACTACGCCAATGACAGATTTAGATCTAAAAAAGATTCATATTGTTTTTAATGGTCAGGATACTCCACCATTAAAGATTAGCCAGCTTTTTGATGCTAATAAGTTCAATCGTTTAACAGCAGTTACTGGTAACGTGACTGCCGACTTTATTAATCAGTATCTAAGTCGATTCATTAAAGTCGAAGTTGCACTGAGCAGCCCTGAAAATTATGAAGCTAAAACTGGTGATGAAGTGATCACTAAGGTAGCTTTAACCAATGCATTGCTATCTGCTGCTAATAAAAAGCCTGCTAAAGTCTTTGAAGCATTAACTAGTGACAATCAAGCAAATGTGTTGAACAATCTTTTTCAAGTTGCAATTGCACCAACCCAGGCTATCCATTCACGTTTTTACCTCCTAAGTAATTCCGAGACCCATGATACTCGTGTAATTTTGGGAAGTCTTAACTTGGACAGTGCTTCATTTGATAAAGAGCGTAACCAATATGAAGAAATATTAGTCTTTGATGATGACATTCGGCTATTTCAAAATCTTGATAACCACTATAAGAATGACATCAAGCCAGTATTACGACCATTTTTTACTGAAAATCTTTTAAATGCAGCACAAAATCAAATTGATGAGAGCTTGAAAGATACTAAAGGAACTAAGAATGCGGTTGTAATTCTTGATAATGAAGTTACCGATCAAATCGCAGCGGCAGATATGACCGACTTGATTAGTCATGACGTTCAAAAACAAATTGATGAAAATAAAATTCCCGCAATGATTACTAAGTCGATGCGAGATATTACGACTAACCGCTCTCAAGATAAAGAAGAAGCAGAACGACGAATTCAACAACACGATACAATTTACACTTTGCAAAAAACAGCTGTATCGCCACGAGCAGCTAAGCCAAAATTGAAATCGCGCGAAAAGATTTTTAAACAAGTTCAGGATGCATTGATTAGCGGTATGACACCACAACAACGGTCAGCAGAGAAGAAGTATACAACGTTCTTATATGATCGTCCGATGGAAAGAAATCTGGTTAATAATAATAGTGGCCTGTACGTACCGAATGATACAGGCACGCACCCAATTCAATTTGGAAAGATTGCGACTATTAGTCAAATTCGTGATGGCTTAAAGAGTATTGATGCAGTATTAAAAGGGTATCAGCAATACGTTGTTGACTACAATGATGATTATGGTAAGCGATTCTATGAAGCTATTTTATATAGTTTTACGGCACCATTTTTATGGGAAATTCGTGCGAAAGCTAGTTTGAATCCTGAAGATGGTAATGATATTCCTAACTTCTTGATTCTAGGAGCAACTGCTGGTTCTGGAAAGTCAACTTTATTACGGATTATTAATCAATTGACATGGAATACTGATCGGTCATTAATTGATTTTGGAACTATCTATCCTACAGATACACCGCAGAAAAAAGCAAAAACTGTTGATGCAATCGAGCACTACATGAAGCTTGGAAGTTCATACCCCGTTTTAATGGATGAGATTGAACCATACTTCTTCCAACAGGATCAATATAGTCGGCACTTAGTTGTTGATACGATGAATGAATTGGTCAACAATCCACATGCAATTGCGCCATTAATCGGAACAACTAACTATGATTCTGGTTTTACGATGCTACGTGAAACTGCACGGCGAACTTATTATCTCCAAATTGATAAGGTTATCGATGACCAGCAAAAAGGTGAAGCCAATAAATATATCTATAATGTACGACAAACCTTAAATAATACGCTGTTTAAGGACTTTGTAATGCGGATGGCAAGCTTACTGGAGGACGATGAAACGCCATGGCGCGCATTCGATGAAAAGACTGGTAAACTTGACTTCTTAGCAAATACCCGTAAGATTTTCCGCGATTACTATCAAATGGCGGATATGGAAGTACCTCCTTACTTTGCGGATGAAATCTGTGATGACTTTAAGGAAAGTTCGCGTAACCGGTGGGCTAAACTTTACCTAACACAGGAAGAAGACTTTAAATACCGGCAACAAGATCATAGCTTGTTATTTGATATCTCGAAGCTTAATACTTTCAATGGTTTTACTGCCGATAGTATTGAAAAGTACCGGAATGCACTGCCAATTGAACTCTGTGTGGATGGTATCAATGGCAAGCGTGGCAAATTTGTGGAAATTAAAGCTGATGAATTCTTTAAATGGATTGGTGAACGCAACCCATATGCTGAAGATACTGCGGAAAACGAAGCAAATAATGAAGAAACGTTAACTACGAATACAGCTGAAAAAGTTACGGAATCGCCTGTTAAAGAACAAAAGAAGGGATTCTGGGCACGATTATTTGGCTAATATAAAAAGGTCTGGGACGCAAATAGCATTCAAGACCTTTTTATTTACTATTAATTTTTTGTGCCTTTTGTTTCGGATAATGTTTCAGATTTTCAAGCCGATTTACCAAGGGTTTTGCATATTTTATGTAGAGTGGATTACGAAGGAGCCAGTTATGAAAACGTGGTGAAATTTTAGTGATACACCATATTGTGAGGAGGAAGAATGGAACCTGCGGAATTACAGGGAGGAGCATCCCAATTATCCCACCAACGAATGAAATGCTCCCTAACAAGATCCATCCAAGTTTTAATACTAATTTTAAGATCATTAAAAGTTCCTCCTTTCTTTCATACTATCGTTATTATTATTCTATCATGAGCGTATGAAAAAAGGGTGGGGAGCTGCTTAAGCTTTTATTACATTTAAGTTACGGAGAGAAATAAATTGACATTTTATACAATTAGCTATTTATCAAACCACCAACATATGAATCAACTATTCAATTATATTGCTATTATCATCTTTATCCTTCTGATTGCAGTAATGGCATTTTTATATTTACGGCATCGCCTTATTACCCGTTATCGTGATTTAGGAATAATTTTCTTTTTGCTATTGTTACTTTTTATTGGTTTTCAAGTTACCGATATGGAAAAAAGTACCACACAGCAATCCCAAACAACTCGGATGATTCCCTCTATTAAGGCAGTTGCTCGGGATCATAATGTTTCTCCACAAAAAGTAGTTGTTAATTCCACAACTTTAACGGATGGAATTCTTGTTCGAATTGAGGATCGGGATTACCGTGTCAATTTAAGTCAAACGGGAGATAATTATACCCTTACACGAGCACATGTTGTTAATCATCAGGTTAATTTAATGAAGTAGGAGAGAAGAATGGATACTTATTCGTTAATCATTATAAAGTTTGTCCTTGGTATGCTATGTTTGATTCTGCAGATTAATTTATTGGGGAAAGGGAATCTTGCGCCAACATCCGCCATTGATCAAGTTCAAAATTATGTTTTAGGTGGTATTATTGGCGGAATTATCTACAATAGTGATATTTCTGTTCTTGAGTTTATAATGGTCCTTTTGATTTGGACATTAATTGTATTTATTGTGAAATTTGCTAAAGATCATAATATTTGGGTAAGAAGAATTATCGATGGGCGCCCGCAAATATTAATTCAGAACGGAAAATTATTAGTAGAGAATTGTATGCGTGCAGGAATCAGTGCTAATGACCTTATGTTCCGTCTTCGTGGTCACGGAATTTATGAAGTTGCTAAGGTCAAGAGTGGAATTTTAGAACAAAATGGTCAACTTGTAATCATCGAAAATGATGAAGCAAATGTTCGCTTCCCGTTAATTAATGATGGACAGATCAATATTGACGTGATGGAATTGATTCATCATGATGAACAGTGGATATTTGAACAAATCCATAAAGCAGGATATGGCAGTGTTGATGACATCTATCTTGGCGAATATATTAATGGTAAATTAACTTTAATTCCATATCCAAAAGCTTAAAAGGCCATCCCCTTTATAATTTTCAAGCGTATAATAAGAGGGAACTACAAAATGAAATGATAAGAAGATGATTTGATGAAAAAGTCGTTAAAAATTGCCGGGATTAGTATTGGTAGTCTAGTTCTTCTTGCATTTGGTATTCAAGGTTTCTTATTACGAGGTACGCCTGGACAATCTTTATCACCGCAAAATTACCAAGATAAAGTGGATTATTCTTCTGTGCCTACGTTACTTATTCCCGGTTGGGGTGGAAGTACGATTACTTATAATAAAATGATTAAGTACTATCAACAGAAAAACATTGCACAAAAAGTTCTAACGATTTGGGTTGCTCCTAACGGACGTATCTGGACAGAGGGAAACTTTCATGGGCAAAAGAATGCTTTAATTCAAGTTTTATTTACTTGGAACTATAATGGTACTTACCATCCACAAATCAAGCAACTGACGACTGTTTTGAACTATTTGCAGAAACACTATCATATGCAGAAAATTAATGTTGTTGCCCACTCATATGGAGGCACAGAATTCATTCATGCTTATATGGGTTCAAAATATCTTCAAGATCATATGCGGTTAAATAAAGTAGTCTTTTTAGGGGTACCAGTTGAAGAAAGTCTTAGCGATCAGTTAAAATATCGCTATCATTTAGTTAATAAATCGACAGACAAGAATTTTCACCAATTATTTTTAGAGATGAAAAATTGGCAATTAAATTATCCAGTTGAAATTTATAATTTAATGGGTAGTGAAGAAGGCAGTAAAACAACTGATGGAGCTGTTCCTCATATCCAATCGGAAATGTTAAAATCATTAGTTAAAGCTCATCCATCGATTAGGTATCATCAAAAAGTATATCCAAAAACTACTCATTTTCAATTACATCACCGCACAAAAATTTTAAACAATATCGCTAACATTTTATGGGGAAGGAATTAAAATGAATAAAGAACATGGTCAAGTAACAGGAATTATATGGCGTGGGCCGGATGACTTAGCTATATACCAACAATTAAAAGAGTATGCAGATAAAAAAGGTATTTCAGTTTCAAAGGCAGCCAAGCAATTAATTAACACAGCTCTCAGGAAAGATTAAAAAATCCTAATTGGTTAAGTTTATTATTCCATGATAGAATCTTAAATGTACAAAAATTAAAGGGGAGTTCACTTAATGACAAATCAAAAAAGTAAGACAGTATATTTCTGTGCCGGGTGGTTTACTGACAAGCAAAATAAAGCTTATGAGGATGCAATGAATGCAATTAAGGCTAACCCTACAGTAGATGTAGAGAATTCTTATGTGCCATTACAACACCAATATAAAGGATTACGGGTTGATGAACATCCAGAGCTTTTGCAAGATCGCGAATGGAGTACAGCAACTTACAATGGTGATCGAGTAGGTGTTTCAACTTCTGATATGCTTTTAGCAGTCTACATTCCTGAAGAAGAAGATGTAGGAATGGGTGTTGAATTAGGAATGGCACGCGCACTAGGTAAATATATTATGGTAGTGATTCCTGATGAGGACTTTGGTAAACCAATTAATTTAATGAGTTGGGGAATTGCAGATAATTTCATTAAAATGTCAGAACTTCCTAATTACGATTTTAATAAACCATCTTACAATTTCTACGATGGTGGAGTATATTAAGAAAAAAAGATGTGCGATTTCAACTCGCGCATCTTTTTTACAAAATTTTAGTTTACATAATATCTATAACGGTTAATAAATTGATGTTCAATCTCTGACAATAGCCCAGCATGATTGTTATCGTATCTTGTAACTTTATCAGCAACTTTTAGTAGGTCATCAGTAGCATTTTTCATTGCATATCCATAACCAACTTCTGATAACATCTCAATATCGTTTGAAGTATCTCCAAAAGCAACTACTTGATCTAGAGTTCCGTTCAAGTAATTTTCAACTAGTCTTTTTAATCCCAAGGCTTTATTTACGCCTGCCGGTAGGATATCAATGCCATAAGCTCCACTATAAGTTGCTTGAATTAAGTTTGGAAACTGCTCATTTAATTGATTTACATATCCTTGGATAATAGTTTGGGATAATTTGCGTTTGGCCCAACCAATGTTTAAGTTATAAATTGGCTCAGTGATTTTTTGAAGGTCAGAAAAATATGTGTGGTGGGGATAAAAAGGGACTGGAACATCGCGATACTGCTCGGCAAGGATTGTTTGTGTTTCGCCAGATAAAGATAGGATGTCAGGGCTAGGGAACGTATGCTTAATAAAAGCATAAAGTTGTTGCAACGTCGCAATTGAATGAGTCTTGCCGTATACAGATTTGCCGTTTATTATCAGTCGTCCGCCATTTTCTGCTACAAATTCTGTTACAAGTGGGCACGGTTGAAAGATCGTTGACAATGCATCGTAACTATTCCCACTTGCAATAATAAAGTGATAGTTTTGTCGTTGTAATAGTTCAATATCTTTATTTAAACGGTTAACGTCGAATTTATCATTATCATCTAGTAAGGTGCCATCAACGTCGATCGCAATAAAACGGTATTTTCCCATTTGATTTCCTCTCTGAAATATTAATTTGTAGAAGAATCTTGTGGCTTTTCTACAGTAGTTTTACTTTTAAGTTGTTGCCTTAACTGTGTATTTTCTTTTTGCAGTTGGTCAATCTTTTTTTGATACTTTTTTAATTCGTCCTTACTAACACGCGATGATTGTAATTCTTTTAATTGCTTATTAGTTTTGAGATGATTAGAAAATGATAGCAAGTAAATAATAATAGCCCCAATAAGTAAACAGATAAAGATTAGCAGCACTAGTGGCATTTTTACTTGTGCTCCAAAAAGATTGACTACTACAGTTGCCGTATTTAATAGTGCAAAAATAGCGATTATGATCAGAATAACGATTGAAGCAATGGTTGTAGATTGCTTTTTCATGGAAAATTCCCCCTCATGTTTTATGTAACATATCTATTATATTAACTTAAGAAATGCTGGTAAAGGAGAAGGGGGAATAAATAAGCGTCATATGTATTTGTATTTTTAAATAAAATTGACAAATTCTCTTTATTTTTTTTAATAAATGCGCTAAAATAGGAATATAAGGCGTCCTTAGTGTAATGGATAGCACATGAGATTTCGGTCCTCATGATCCGAGTTCGACTCTCGGGGGACGCATTTTTGTAAGATTGTATAAAAAAGAAGCTCCGATAAAATGCTGATATAACGGCATTTTACCGGAGCTTTTGTTTAGTTAAAATGGTATGAAATGGTGAAAGTTTGTAAAGCTGGGGAACATCGGCAATTTTTGTGCACCAAAAATAATCATTGCCGTAAACTTATTTGATTTAATTGAGTGTGCGGGTGCTTTCAATAGAAAAATTTTTGATTATGGAATATATTTTAATGGTAGTAAAGCTATAGCAATCTTGCTATAATTAGTAATAAATAAGCTATAATAAAGGAAATAGTGCATGTATGAAGTAGTTTTTTACGAAGATAAAAATGGAAATAGTGAAATTGGTGATTATTTCGAGAAAATTTCGCAAAGTAAACAAAAGCAAGATAAAGCAATTTATTTAAAAATGCGCCATCAAATTAAGATGTTACAAGCTCTTGGTCCTGTGTTACATACACCACAAGCAAAAAAATTAAAGGGTTATAGGCATCAACTATGGGAGTTACGACCTATGCCAGAAAGAGTATTTTATGGAGTATGGAAGAAAAATAATTTTGTATTATTAAATCATTATGCTAAGAAAAAGGATGAAACAGATCCTCGTCAGATAGAAAGAGCCTTGTCGCTACTTGACGATTGGTACGAAAGGAAGGGTAAATAATGAGAAAATGGGAAGATATAGATAAGCATCAGACGGCTGCAACAAAAGAAGAATTATCGATTGTTGATACCTTGTCTTTTTTAGAAGTACAAAGAATTAAACAGGGCATTTCGCAAACAGAATTTGCAAAAAAAATCGGTATGACACAACCTCAATTGGCTAAAATCGAGAATTTAGATTCAATCCCTACGCTGCCTACATTAAATAAATATGCTGCTGGATTAGGTTTGCAAATCAAGTTGTCTATTTCTCCATTGATGGAAGCCAAGTAGATAAATATTAACAATAGTTGCACCGTGAAGTAATTTCATGGTGCTTTTTGATTTTGTCAATAATGTGAAAGTTGGATTGTTATTAGTTTGCTTTTTAGTAGTAAAGGCAAGAAATGATCTATGGCCGGGTTAAATACTTATCTAAAAAGTCCATCACAATTTTAAATACCTGTGGTTGAAGGAATTTTACATCCATGTGACTTGCACCTTCAATTTCGTATAATTCAGTAGGAACGTTGTTTTCAACTAATGCATCATAAAGCTTTTCACTATCTTTGATTGGAACAACGACATCCTCCGTACCATGAAAGATAAGAAAGGGCGTAGAAGTAGAATTTACATACGTGAGGGGATTTGCAGCAGAATCAAGCTCGGGAGCGTTTTCAGGCTCAGCGCCAAGCAAGTTACGGTAAACAAAATCAAAATCGTTTGATGCACTTCCTGTTTTAGCGGTTAAGGGATCAACTACACCATAAAAAGGAACCGCTACTTGAACATCACTGGAGTAATCCAAATTAGCACCTTTGTCGAATTGGTTAAGACCATTAGTAACACCTAACATACTTGCCATATGACCACCAGCTGATTCTCCCATCGCAATAAACCGATTAGGATCAGCTTGAAAGCGCTTGGCATTAGCTCTTATATAACGAATAGCAGCCTTAGCATCTTCCAATTGCCCAGGAAACTGAACTTTATTGCTATCACGATATTCGACACCAACAACAATATAACCATGCCGAGCAAAATCAACCAAATTTGGCAGATGAACATTGTGATCAGTATCCATCCAGCCGCCACCAGCAAACCAAAAAATTACTGGGTAACGTGTATCATCATTAGTTTGAAAATGCCGAATGACTGAAAGCTTCAAATCTCGCGTTGTATTACCAAGCCATCCAGGAACTTGCGTATACGTAATATCTGAATCTAGCCATAAACCGTCACGTACTTGATCAACTTTAAGCGTATGTTTCATGATAAAAACTCCTTTTAAAATACTTTTGACATAGACTTCATCAATAGTATTACATAAATCTTTTAAAACATAAATCAAAAGTATTAGTTTTGTTTAGAAAAAGTTTTATTAAAGTTAAAAATAAGCATTAAATAAATTCTCTTGAGAAAGCTAAAAATTGATATTCTGGGGGGGATCTTAAATTCTGTCGCATTAAAACTATAATTTTAATGACAGGTTAATTTTAAAATAAATCGTTCCCTCTTTACGTATTTACTAGCAACTTCGCTTATTTTATGATTAGATTAAATTAATATATATTTATAAGGAGCGATCATCTATGGAAATTCAATACTGGGCTGATATTGCGTGCCCATATTGCTATATGGGAATTACACAATTACAACGGGCGCTTAAAGAATTAAAGATTGCCGATCAGACACCATTAAAATTTATGTCATTTCAACTAGATCCAACGTTGCCAACAACAACTGATTTATCAATGACAGAATATTATGCAAAAATTCATCAACTAACTAAGCAAGAAGCTGTTACACAAATACATAAAATTGATCAACTTGCTGCCGATATTGATTTACCAATTAAGATGGAAAATGCGATTCCTGTTAATACATTAGCTGCTCATCGCTTAATAAAATACATTGAGAGTTTAAATGACCAAGCATTACTTAATAAGGCTGTTAAACGTCTTTATCAACTTTATTTTAATGATAATGAATCAATCGCGGACTATGAAGCTCTAACTGTTGCAATGAATGAAATCGGACTACCTGTTGCTGATGTTAAAAAAGTTCTTGAATCTAATCAGTATGAAGATGAAGTTCGAAAAAATGAACGGCGCGCATTTATGATTGGAATGCCAAGTGCACCGCTATTTGTGATTAATAATAAGTATTCAATCACTGGTGCACAACCTTATGAAGTATTTTTAGAAGCCTTGAAAAAAGTAAAAGATACAACTAAATAAGATCCAAGCAAATCAGAAGATAATTTCTGGTTTGATTTTTTTGTTCCCCCTGCTCTATTTGTAAATAGAAAAACTGTAATTCTTTATAAATTCTAATCATCCGGGTAGAATAAGACTTGAGGAAGTTTTGGGAATCCTAATCCTGCAATTCCTATTTATGCCGGAACAGCCGAATTAATTGTTTCGCTATTATATCTGGCATCAGGAATCGTCTATATCGCTACTTGTGGTATTGATGGTTTAGGTGGCGATATTGCTGGATTATCGATGATGCTAATCAGTTGGTTTTTAGGCTTGTTAACGTGTACTATCTATCTTCCATTGCAACTATGGGCATGGTTGGCGTTAATTATTGGAGTCGGCTTCTTTGTCTGGCATATTATGTTACGACGTGAATAAATTATGCTAATTATTGGGGATCTACAATATCTGGTGTTGATATAGAAATATCGCTTTCTATACCAATACCAGATTTTTTGTTTTTAAACTAAAAAAGAGGCATGCCCTCTGATACAATGAAATCGCCAAATCACATAGCGTATCAACACTACTTGACGTAGAGCCATTATTGGGCAATCCAATGATGTTCGCTTTTAGCCTACGTTATTAGATTGCCTATTTTTTCTAAATCGAGTAGGAGATAATTGATTAGTTCAATTATCGACCTCTCACACCACCGTACGTACGGTTCCGTATACGGCGGTTCGACAACTTAATCACATTGAATTGACTG